>DPQS01000041.1:22028-27003 GCA_003537755.1 Clostridiales bacterium
CCTCGCGCCGCTTCGCCTATTAGGTTTTAGTGGTAGGTTGCCTTCCCAGCCGCAGGCTCGCGGTGATGTCCCTTTATTGGCAACACCTCGCCACCCCTGATAAAGTTGACTAATCGTTTGTAATCGATTTGCTTACTTTAAGCCTATTAACTTCGGCGGACGTTATTATGAAAAGACAGAATGTAGTCAGTTCAAAATTACGTCATACCGACTAAGTCGTCTGTTTTTTACGACACCGCCACCAAAGCCTTCGCCCTCGGGGAGAAGGTGGCACGTAGTGACGGATGAGGGGACAGAAACAAACACTTTATTGCCGTTTCTTACTATGTCATTGCGAGGCACCAATCGTGAAATAGGTACGAGAAGAAGTAAAAGTACTCTAATCGTGCACGCTCGGGTGCCAATCCCCCGAAAGGGTTCCGCTCGTCGGAATTTTTATGCTAATAACGGTGTGTTTTTAGCGATATAATGCTGTTCTCTGCGTGTACGCTTATGAAATACCCCCACAGCGCCGCTACCCCGACCACCCACCCCTCATGGTCAAGGGCGTTTTAGTGGTAGCAAAGACAATGCGGACAAAGACATTTTATAATGGTACACGCAATGAAATTTGCCTTACGGCAAATGAAATCTTGCTGCGCAAGGTGAAATCCGACAAGTCGGATGCAATCTCACTTCGTGAGGTTTACGATACACAAACTACCCCAAAATTTTCGGAAAGGGGCGCGGGGAAAACGCCTTTTGTAAAAAGGGTTTTCACCGTCACATAAATAAATACAAAAAAAGAAGGTAAATATGAGCGAATTACTTGACAGATTTTTGAGTTACACGGCAATCGACACCGAGTCGGTGCCCGACGTAGAACAATTTCCCAGTAGTGAAAAGCAGAAAAATTTGCTGCGTTTGCTTGCCAATCAGCTTGCCGAAACGGGCGTTGAGGTGGCAATGGACGACAAATACGGCTACGTGTATGCCAAACTGCCGGCAAACAACGGCAACAACGGCGGTTACAAACTTGGCTTTATTTCCCATGTGGACACCAGCAGCGCGGTAAGCGGCAAGGACGTAAAGGCAATCGTCACCAGAAATTACGACGGCGGAGATATTGCTCTTGCGGAAGGTCGCACGCTTAGCCCCGACGAATTCCCGTCGCTCAGGGCGCACCTCGGCAAAACAATAATCAGCAGCGACGGCACAACCCTTCTCGGTGCGGACGACAAGGCAGGCGTTGCGGTCATTATGCAGGCGGTCAGGTACCTGATGACTCACCCCGAGGTGAAGCACGGCGAATTGCGTGTGGCGTTTACCCCGGACGAGGAAGTAGGGCGCGGTACCGACTTCTTCGACGTGGCTCGCTTCGACGCAAACGGTGCGTATACCGTGGACGGCGGCGGTCTTGGCGAACTGGAATATGAAAACTTCAACGCGGCAGGCGTAAAGGTTACAATCAAGGGCAAGTCTGTCCACCCAGGTTCGGCAAAGGGCGCAATGATAAACGCAAACCTTGTACTGATGGAACTGCAACAAATGTTGCCCGTCGAGCAAAACCCCATGTACACCGAGGGCTACGAAGGTTTCTTTCATCTGGACAGCATGCAGGGTACATGCGACGAAGCGATGGCAGGTTACATTATTCGCGATCATGATCGCAACAAGTTCGAGGCGAAAAAAACACTGTTTGCAACCGTGTGTGACTTTCTTAACGTCAAGTACGGCAAGGGCACGGTAACGGCGGAAATCAAGGACAGTTACTACAACATGAAGGAAATGGTACTGCCGCACATTCACCTTGTGGACAACGCAAAAACAGCCATGCAAAAGGCAGGCGTCACGCCGATTGTTACGCCTATCCGTGGCGGTACGGACGGTGCAAGGCTCAGTTACGAAGGCTTGCCCTGCCCAAACCTGTTTACGGGTGGCTACAACTTCCACGGCAGATACGAGTACATCCCCTACGAAGACATGGAAAAGGCTCTCGAAGTGGTGCTTAACCTCGTCGACATCTACAAGGACAGATAAAATTCGGGCTGCATTTGTTTGATTTGCATTTGAGGCGTCAGGCGTACTTGTTACGTCGCCGACATTGCAAAAATCAGTTTGAATGTAATCAAAATTTATATACGTATGACAATTTCTTTGACAATTGCTATTGTGACCGGCGTGCTTGTTTGTGCGTCGGTCGTGTTTTTGCCATCGCTGAAACTCGGCAGAATCCGACTCGGTACGTACTGGCTCGCGTCGCTTGTCGGCGCAATCGTATGTCTGTCTTGCGGGGCGGTACCGCCGGACTACGTGGCGCAAAACCTTGTGGCGGATACGGCGGTAAACCCTGTAAAGATACTTGCGCTGTTTCTGTCAATGACATTTCTGTCGGTGTACCTTGATGAACTGGGCGTATTCGAGTACCTCGCCGACAAGGCGTTGACGTTTGGCGGCACACGGCAGGCTACGCTGTTCGTAACGCTGTATGCAATCGTGGCGGTGCTGACCGTGTTTACGTCAAACGATATAGTGGTACTTACCTTTACGCCGTTTATCTGCGCCTTTTGTCGCCGCGCCGACATCAGCCCTGTGCCTTATCTGTTTGCCGAATTTGTCGCCGCAAACACGTGGAGCATGTGCCTTGTAATAGGCAACCCTACCAACATTTATCTTGCCACAAGCGCAGGCATTGACTTTGGCAGTTACTTTCTGACCATGGCGTTGCCGACCGCTGTCGGCGGCGTTGTGTCATTCGGCGTTTTGTGGTTGCTGTTCCGCAAAATGTTGGCTTCGCCACTTCGCGTTGCGCCGTCGCACCTTGCCGTTTCCGACAAAACGCAGGTAATTGTCGGCGCGGCACACCTTGGCGCGTGCATCGTGCTGCTTGCCGTCAGCAGTTACATCGGCGTGGAAATGTGGATGGTGTCCGTAGCGTTGGCATGCTCGCTTGCGCTGTTCGCGACGATTTACGGCTTGTGTGCAAAACGCGGCTTGTCGGTTGTGTTACGTTCGCTCAGGCGTTTGCCGTATGAACTTATTCCGTTTGTACTGTCGATGTTTGTGCTTGTGCTTGCGCTGAATTACAACGGCGACACAATGCGCATTGCCGGACTTCTTGCCGAAGGGCATCCCGTGTGGACTGTCGGCGGCAGTGCGTTTGTCGCGGCTAACGTTGTCAACAACATACCTATGTCGGTGCTGTACAGCGCAATAGTGGACAGTGGCGCAATCGTCGGAAGTGCGGCAAAACAGGCAGTATTCGCAGCCGTTGCGGCTTCCAATATAGGCGCATATCTTACGCCTGTCGGCGCATTGGCGGGTATTATGTGGCTCGGCATACTCAAAAAGGAACACGTCCCGATAGGCTTCGGCACCTTTGTAAAGTACGGCGCGGCTGTTGCTGTTCCTGCTCTTGCCGCAACTCTCGGCGTGCTGTGCCTTGTAGTGCGCTGATATCGGGCAAAAAAAACAGAACTAAAAATAAACGGATTAAACGCAGATTCCGGAAGTCAATCCGTATGTAATCGACGGTGCGTCTATGTCTTGCGACAGTTGACAGCGGACTAAGCCGAAACCGTAGTATTTGTCACAAAAACTTGATTTTTTTACGAGTTTGCGGTATAATAACAAAAGCAACGATGGGTGCGACGGTTTGTTTGTGTTAAATAAGCAACCGTTTTTTTTACCCTCGGCGGGACAAAACGCAATACGGTTTGTTGTATTACCAAAAAGGTGCGTTTTCCCGAGCATACCTTAACGAAGATACGGCTGCAAACGGCAGTCGATTTTAAGGGAGAGTATATGAAAAATAAATTTACAAAAGCAGTGTTTTGCCTGGTTTTGCTGGCGGTGTGTTTTACGACAATTTTTGCTGCCTGCAAATACAAGCCCACCGATGATTCCGACCTGCAACCGGACAGTTCCAAAATCATTGCAAAGGTCGCCGTCAGCGAAAGCAAAATCAACATCAATTTGTCCAGTATCCGTTCGGAGGTGGGCAGCGGTACCTGCAGCGTTGTCGCTGTCAAGGCTTACGAGTATGTCAGCGGCGACAAATACAGCGGTTTGTCTGCAAACGTAATTGCAGTCGAAGAGGCAGTGACTTCCCGTAAAATAGGCACATACGCTCTCGGCGAAACATCCAACATATCTGTTGACCGCGTTGTGCAAGGTTACGACGGACTGTACAACAAGTACTACGTGCTGGACGAAGAATGCAACATCGTCAAAGGTCCCGTATACGCAACGGAAATCGAAGCGCAAAACGGCGATGCTGCGCCTGAAAGTCAAAGCAAACCCCTTTCCAAAAAAGGTTTGTTTGCCGACTGGGACGGCTTGAGTGCGTACAAAGACCTCGGCGCAAGTCACACGGTAATTAACCTTGCCATCGAAGAGTTTGTGTGCCCCAACGAAATTGTTTCCGACGGTAAACGCGTGCCCATCGCTCATCCCGATGATGCAGTGGAATTTACGTCCAACGGCGTGAAGTACTACTTCAGAAAAACAATCGTGGACGAGTTTGACGAAATTATCGGCGATTACGCGGCTGCCGGCGCGCAGATTACGGCAATTTTGCTTGCGCGTCCCAACGCCAACGAAGAAACTTTTCCTCAATCGATGACGTATGCCCCCTGGTCTACCGACCGCACATCCGTTATGGCGCTCAACACCTCTAATGAACTTGGCTTTGAGTACTATGTTGCAATTATGGAATTTCTGGCGCAACGTTACACCGAAAACGACGGCGCAAAAGGATTCATTTCCAATTTCGTAATAGGCAATGAGGTTGACTATGCAAGAGATTACAACCGTATTTCGGAGAAGCAGGCTCACATCGATACCTATATGGAAGAGTATTCTCGTCTGCTTCGTCTGGCAAACCTTGCGGTCAAAAAATACAATTCGTCTATTAGTGTAAGTATCCCAATCACACAAAACTGGGCGGAAAAGGGGTACGGGGTTCCCGGCGATATCGTTGGCGCTTATGTGCCCA
>DPQS01000041.1:27182-34733 GCA_003537755.1 Clostridiales bacterium
CGCTTATGTGCCCAAGCAAATGATCGAGTGGCTCAACACAAAGACCAAGTCGGAAGGCGACTACGACTGGTCAATCGCACCTCACGTGTACGGTTACCACCTTGCGCAGGCGGCGGTGTTCTACCTGGACACATACAAGGCACCCGACATTACCGTAATTCAGGGTGGTCGCAACGCAGGCATGACCAACGATTACGAAACGACGTCGAAAATTACTTTCAGCAACCTGGAACTTCTGGACGATTACCTCAATCAGGACGGAATGAAGTACAACGGTAATGTGCGTAAGGTTTACATGACGGAGTCGGGCGTGTCCACCTACTGGCGTGACAAGGATTACAGCAAAGACGGACTTGCGCTTCAGGCGGCTACAATTGCGGCGGCTTACTACAAGGTTTCACAACTGGATTCCATCGTGTCATTCTGTTACTACCGCGCATACGACAATGAAACCGAAGCAAGTTCGCACGCTTTGTTCGGTCTGCACGAAACGGATCGCACGGCTAAACCTTCGTATGAGGTTTACAAGTACATCGACACTCAATACTCGCAACTTGTTGCCAACAAGTACATTGACGCGTTGTCCTACTTCGATTACAATACGCTTGAACTGCAGAAGTACGGCAAAGACTTTAATTCCTACACCGACCTTCTTAACATCTACAATACCAAACACGATTTCGGCGAATTCGACTGGAAACGGGCAACTCCCGTAACCGCACCGACTGTGTACGAATGGGAAGATAAAATCGACATGGGGAGTGTCAAACTGGAAAGTAAGGCTTTTATGTATGACGGCAAAGAGCACTCGCTTGCAATTTCGGGTACTTTGCCCGAGGGCGTAACGGTAACTTACAGCGAAAACAACAGTCTGACAAACATAGGCATCGAAGAAGTGACGGCTACATTTACTAAAAACGATGAAGTCGTCGCAATCCGTAAGGCTACGCTTGAAGTAACCAAAATTTACACAGACAAAAAGGTTTACGCGCTGGGCGAAAAGATTTACGTTACGGCGTACATTGACGAAAATCTTGCCAAGAACGCCTGGCTGGGCATCTTCAGGGAAGATGACAACATCGAAAAGGATCCAAGTAGGTACTGGTACTATCTCAATACCAACGGAGACAGAAACTTGCGCACGGTGTGCCTGCAGGAACAAACTGACAACTTGCAAGGAGGCGTTACCGCAGGCACCTACACGATAGTGTATTTCGCTAACGGTGGCTACGATGTACTGTACAGCACGCAAATCAAGGTTGTTGCAAACAGAAACATTACCGACGACGTAAGCGGAGTTACGCTTGCTGACGACGCGGTGATTTACAACGGCAAAATGCACACGATGACGGTCAATGGCAACCTGCCCGAAGGCGTAAGCGTGCGCTACACAAACAACGAACAAACGGAAGTGGGCGTTTACCAGGTGATGGCGGAACTTATCAAAGACGGTAAAGTTATTGCTACGAGATACGCCGTACTTACAATCGAAGCGGATAACGTCGACCGTCTGACTACAAGCAAGACAAGTTACGAGGTCGGCGAAGACATCATGGTTACGGCAACTGCCGTATCCAATGCCCCTGCAGAAAGTTGGTGGGTAGGTTTGTACCTCAAGGAAGACGACCTGTCGACGGGAATTTACTCCATTTACTGGTACTACACGCGTGACGACGCTCACATCAACGGTACGGCTTACAACATCCGCGATCAGAAGCACAACAGCGAACGCGCCGATTACGTAACTATTCCCGTAGGCAATTACAAACTGGTACTGTTTGACGGCGAAGGTGAAGTGGTTAAGACTGTAGAATTTTCCGTCGTTCCATCGACTGTTACTGAAAAAGGCACGATTACAACCGACAAGACAACTTACACCCAGGGCGAAAGCGTAATGGTTACAGCAACCTGTTCCGAAAAAATCGGCAGCAAAGTTTACTGGGTTGGTATTTACAAGAAGGGCGAAAAGCCCGATGACGTTTATTCCATTTATTGGTACTACGTCAAGGACGAAAACCACACAAGCGGCACTGCATACGACATCAAGTTGCAGAATGCCAACGACCGCGCAGACTTCTCGGTAGTGGGTAGTTTGCCGGCGGGCGAATACACGTTGGTACTGTTCAACAACAGCGGTTACTCCGTTGAAACCAGCGTAGACATCACTATTACAGGTGGCGACACGCCGACTCCGCCCACACCTACGGTACCTAACGTAGTGCTGGACAAAACGGTGTACGAAGTAGGCGAGGTTATCAATGTTACCTGTAACGTTGCCGAAGGCAGCACTGCTCAGACCTGGTGGGTAGGAGTTTACGGCGACGGTGAGCAACCTTCCGGTGACATTCGTTCCTATCTGTGGTACTATGTTGAGGACGGTAGTCATGTAAATGGCGGCACATATAACATTCTTGTCGAAGACCGCAGTTCCGGTCGTATAGATAAGGCAGAGTTGCCGGCAGGCAAATATCAGGTACTGTTGTTTGCTCCCGACGGAAGCATTGTGTTGTCTGCTAAGTTTACCGTCAAGGAAAGCGAAGTTGTAGAAGAAAAAGCTATTAAAACAAACAAGACGGAATACGCTTTTGGTGAAGACGTACTTGTTACGGCAACATGCCCTGCGGATGTAACCGACTGGTGGGTCGGTCTGTATCTCAAAAACGAAGACCCCACACAGGCAGGAGTCTCTTCCATTTACTGGTACAGCGTTGTTGACGCAAACCACGTAAGTGGCACGGCGTACAACATCAAGTCGCAAACGGCAAACAAACGGACCGACTATCTGGATTTGCCGGCAGGCGAGTACAAAATGGTGCTGTTCAACACAAGCGGTTACACCGTACAAGATGTCGCTTACTTCACAATTGCGGCTTCAGCGGATACGACGGAACCGACACTGACAATCGGCAAAAACACGTTTAACGCAGGCGAAACAATTGAGTTTACGACAGTACGTCCCATGGACGGTAAGTATTATTGGTGGGGACTGTACAAAGCCGACCAAACGCCCGGCGGAGATGGCGTTGTATCCATCAACTGGGGTGAAGTAAACCAGACAAGTAAGAACTTTACTTTGAAAAACCTCACCGCAGGCAGTTACAAAGTGGTGCTTTTCGATACATCCGGCTTTACCGCGGTTGCCACAATCGAATTTACCGTTGTTGCGGCAGGTGAGTAATGAAATCGAAGATTACAAAAATCGTTGTTGTGTTGCTTGCTCTCGTTACGGTGGCGCAGTTGTGCCTTGCGGGATGTAACCTTGACAACAACGGAGACAACGGTGACAAATTTACAATAGTTAGTAAGTCCGTCTACATGCGCGGTGAGGAAATCGTCCTTACCGCAAGCGGCGACGGCGACGACTGGGTGGGCGTTTATCGCGAAAAGGACGACGTAAGGCAAGTTGACCCAATTGCAAGTTACAAAGTGTACGCCGACGGATTTTTGTCCGGGCAAAGTTACATCGTGCAACGTTCGGCAACTTTTTACGACAGTCGTCAGGCGTTTAAGGACTTTCCTGCCGTCAAGTACAAAGTGGTTCTGTTTGGTGACGCTACAAAAACAAAAGTGCTCAAAACCGAGTATTTCAGCGTGGCGGACAAGGATTTGACCGTGCCTACGGCTCCGACCAAACTTGCCTACAAGCAGGCGTTGCCTGGCAGCGGTTTTGCCGACGGAACGCTGACTGTAGACTTCGATTCGGAAAACTTCAACGCGACGGAACTCGTGTTGTACTGGGCAGACGACAACGGTATTCTTGCCGACTGGACGTCCCTTGCCAAGGTAAAAATCAGCGGAAATCCGTTTGTGTACAACTTTGTGCCAAGCAGTATTATCCCCAAAGGTGCGACAAAATTACGTGCGTACTCGGTAAACAAAAAAGGTACAAGTGAAAACTACGCCGAGGTTGAACTTTCCGCAAACAGCGGTTTTGTTGCAAGCGGAACTTTGCTCAGCAGTTTCAATGTGGTCAGCGACATTCACATCGCGCGCACGGGCGAACACCTTGGCAGCGGTGCGGAAACGCAGACACTGCACGACGCACACCTCAAGGCGATGGCGGAAGATATTGTCAAAATCAACCCGAACAGCCAGGCACTTGTAATTGTCGGCGACATCGCAAACAGCGGACGTGAGTCCGAGTGGATTGCAACCAAACAAATTCTTTCGTCCGTCAGCGGACTGCCGCAAGTGTACTACTCGATTGGCAACCACGATTTGTACCACGGCAAATATGACGTGGAGCTGGCTTATTTCCTTAAATATGCCGAGGTTGACAAGGTTTATTACGAAAAAGAAATTGCAGGATATACGCACATTTTCCTCGGCTCGGAAAACAGCAACGCCGACACGCGCGGTGTGGACGCCTACATTGGCGACGAACAACTTGCCTGGCTTGACGCAAGACTGACTGCGCTTACGACTGCGGACAAAAACAAGCAAGTGTTTGTGTACCTGCATCAGTCGCTGTACGACACAATTGCAGGCAGTTTCAAAGGGCAGGGATGGAACGGCGTTATGCAGGACGCAAAACTGCGTGCCGTGCTGAAAAAGTTCCCGCAGGTGTACCTGTTTAACGGACACAGCCACTGGGATATGAACAGCGTAGGCAATCTTCATAATGCCGACGGCGAATTGCCCAATATTCTCAACACGGCTGCGGTTGCGTATTTGTGGGACAGCAGCGACAACCCGACCGGTGTTTACCTCAGAGGCTCACAAGGCTACTACGTAATGGTTTACGGCGACAAAGTGGTGGTAAGGGGACGCGATTTTGAGCAAGGTAAATGGATTGCCTCGGCATGCTACGCGCTGACAAACGGAAGCGTACAGTAAGCGTTCCGACGTGCAGTTAAGCGTCGCGGCAACTTTTTGCGGCGGAGGAGCAGAATATGTTTTGCACGGTTGGTGAAATAGCAAAACGAATGGGCGTTGCCGCAAGCACGCTTCGTTACTACGACAAGGAAGGCTTGTTGCCGTTTGTCGAGCGTTCCGACGGGGGCATACGCATGTTTAAGGATTCCGACATGGAAAGCCTTGCCATGATAGAGTGCCTCAAGAAGACCGGTATGTCCATCAAGGATATCAAGTTGTTTATGGATTTGTGTGCCGATGGCGACAGCACGATTGATGCTCGGCTGCAACTTATCGACCGCCAGCGCGACAGTGTAACGGCGCAGATTGACCAATTGCAGCAAACGCTTGCCACGCTCAATTACAAGCATTGGTTTTACCAAACGGCTGCGGAAGGCGGCTCGACAGCCTACCCCAAAAGCCTTCCCGACGAAGCTATTCCGCCGGAAATCCTTGCCGCCCGCAAAAATCTTCGCGGAAGGTAAGGCGCGCAGTAGGGCGAAGTTTGTGTTTTGTTGAAACCGCAAAAGGTGATTGGAATGTAAAAAAAATGCAGACACGGAGATGTCTGCATGGTGGTCTACCTGCCGAGAGTCGAACTCGGATCAATGCCGTCGGAGGGCATCATTCTATCCATTAGACTACAGGTAGACGTTTACTTTGTTATTTTACCACAAAGTCGGTTTGTTAGCAATGGTTGTGCGTTATTTTTCGCGCAAAATGTGCACGGCGGTAAAAATATTTTGTCAAATTGCGTAAAAACAATTGATAATTGCGACGGTTTATGATATATTAAGTAGGCTGATTGCTGGTGTGGTGGAATGGCAGACGCGTCGGACTCAAAATCCGATGTTGGAGACAACATGTGGGTTCAAGTCCCACCACCAGCACCAATGTGCCTCGGGTTTTGCCCGAGGCTTTTTTTTGTTTTTGTGGCTCGGAAGCGGTAGTGTTCGGTTAGTTTTGGTGGAATACTCGCAAAAGACGCTCTTGTTTCCCCAAGGTCAGGGGAAGGCATAGATGCAAGGGCGTTCGCAAGCAAATTGAGTGGGATAGTTTATTTTTAATTGTCTTTTTATTAAAATTAAATTAGTTGAATGCCGATTTCTAAGTTAAGAAATTATTGTTGGCGACGGCGAAATTTACTCTAAAAAATATTGAAAACTTTTAATAAAAGTATTGACAAATCAAGGGGGGGGGGGTATACTAAAGAAAAACTAAAAGGAGGAATTGTAACTATGATGTCAGATGAGGAAATTTTGGTTGCCTATTTTGGAGGTAGACCTCAATGGACCGGAAACAAACTTTATAAGATTGGCGATTTGAGGGTCGAATATGCGGGTTCACGTTTGTACAAAGTTGGCGGAGCGAGAATTGAATATGCCGGAAACAAACTGTATCGGGTTAACGGTGAACGCGTAGAATGGGCGGGCGATAGAGTTTACAGAATCGGTTCCAGAAGAATATGATGGTTAAAGAATTCAGTAAAGAGGTCGCAGGCAGATTACAACACTATGTGTACCGATTGGTTGACCCACGGAATGGTCAAACATTTTATGTCGGGGAAGGGTGTGGCAATCGTGTGTTCAATCACGTAAATGCCGTTGATATGTCGTTTTATTCAAACAGCGACGTGACAACACCTCAGGACAGACCAACAGCCGACAACGACGACCCTGCAAAAATCAGAAGGATTGTCGAAATCAAAAATAAAGGTTTGGAAGTCATTCATATAATTCAACGTTGGGGAATGGATTCCAAAACGGCTTTTGAAGTAGAATCGGCTTTTATTGATTATTTCGGATTGCAGCATTTGACAAACGAAATAAAGGGACATGACGATGATCGTGGCATGAGATGGACAGACGAATTGGAGTATCAATTCACTGCAAAAACTTTTGAAGAAGATGAATCTTGTCCTAAATACATGATCATCAAAGTCAATGACTACAACATCAATAAAAACGGCGGCGCGGAAAATAACGGAATCTACAAAGCGGTCAGATGGTGTTGGAAAGTTAATCCTGAAAAGGCTAACAGGTATCCATATGTATTAGCAGTCAGATATGGAATAGTAGTCGGTGTTTACAAAATAAATGAAAACGGATGGAAGAAAGTAGAAGATTCCGACAGAGCTTATTTTGACGGTGAAGAAGCACCTTTAGAAATAAAGAACATTTTCATCAACAAAAAGATTCCCGAACGTTTCAGAAAAAGACAAAACCCGGCGAGTTACTGTGATTAGACCTCGGCGCAGATTCGAATCATCAGGCGAAGTACTTACATGTTTATTCCTAAATGTGTGAGGAAGAGTTTTATTTCAAAAAATAACAAATTGAGAGTGGTGTAAAAACCACTCTTTTCTTTTGTTATTATGTTGATGTCTGCTTGTTTCGGAATGAATTGTTTTTTATGATTATTTTTCTTTTACGGCTAAGCAATGGTGTTGTTTTTGTTGTTTTGATTGAATACTTGCAAAAATAGAAAGTGGTAATAATGAAACTCCTGTATTTTTACAATAGATTCAGCTTATTTTTCATTTTTCCCTTAATTGCGACGGCGAGCAGCCTTTGCGGCTTTTTATCAGCGCAATAAGTCCTCTTGCATCGAAAAAACCTACCTCTTTTGCTATTGCCGTTACCGACAAGTTGGTATTTTTAAGCAAACTCAACGCTTCGTTCAGGCGCAGTTCGTTCT
>DPQS01000041.1:34921-35834 GCA_003537755.1 Clostridiales bacterium
CTGATATTCCTTGGGGGTAAAACCTGTCAGCGAATGGAACTGCCTTATGAAATAAAACTTGTCCGTATATGCCATCGAAGAGAGCGTGTCGAGGGTTATTTTTTCTTTGTAATGTTCCATTACGTATTTAATCGCGTCCGTAATGCCGTCGCGCCCGTCGCTTTCGTCGCATTTTTGCAAAAGTTCGGTCAAAACATTGTACAAAAGCGACGAAATAAGGTATTTGTTTTCGTTGCCGGACTGTATCATGGCGGTTGTTTGCTGTATGGCGTTTTCAAGCGACGGCGGAATAAAGTCCGTCATAACGCAGCCGAACTTGGATTGAAAACTGTCGTAAAAGCCTTTTACTTCGGGTCCGTACAAATACGCAAAGTACGCTTCGTAGGGTATGTCGCCGCCGTTTACGACGGTGTGCGCGTCCTCTTGCGAGAAAAACAGTGTGTCGCCTGCGTGCGCTTTGTAAGTTTTGTTTTTGGTTTTCAGGACGACTTCGCCTTTAACCACCCCGTACAGCCCGAAAGAGTTGTATCCTGCCCTTGAAACGGAATGTTTCAAGCCGCCGATTACATACCCCGACTGCACAACGTTGTACAGCAGCGGATGGCGGTAATAGTTGTCGGGGCGTATGGCTAACGTAGTGCCGGAAAGTAGTTCTACCGTTCTTTTGGTTGTTTTCATTTTTTATTACCTGTAATTGTGTTTAAGTTTGCAATTTTATGTATTGAAACGAAAAATCGGCTTTGATATAATTTGAGTATATTAGACATATTTGATTATGTCAACAACAAAACGAATTTTAAGGAGATAAAAAAATGAAAAAAGTATCGTTTTTTATGCTTTTTGTCGTTTTATCGCTGTGTTTGTGCGCTTGCGCGACGACGAGAGAAATCGATCCGCTGGACGGTTTTAAGGT
>DPQS01000031.1:0-177 GCA_003537755.1 Clostridiales bacterium
ACATCTACCATCCAAGTCGAGTGTACTCAGGTACACGGAGTTACAACAAGTGGAGCATAAACACTGCAAAAACAAATGCAAACCCACGAGTGTGTTGAAAATTTACTTACTATTCTGAAGCAAGCATCACGAAGAAAAGCGTATCCGAGAGGGTGCGATTTTTTTTGCCCTTTTGAC
>DPQS01000031.1:373-13561 GCA_003537755.1 Clostridiales bacterium
TGCGATTTTTTTTGCCCTTTTGACGGTATTGCGAGCACACAAACCCCGCTTGCAATGCGGTTTTTTTTTGTCATATAGCGGCAATACAAACAGATACGCGGAGTTTTCGGTTTTAGCCGTCGATGGTCAAAAATGACTGTTGACGGCGTTTATTTTGTATGGTACAATAGGGGCATAAAAGTGTGCGGCACGACGGAATGTCGGCGGTAGCAACATGTGTATGAAAACGCGCTCGGAGGTACTTACTTTGGCAACCGACCTTGAAAAAAAACTTACCGAAAACAGAATTATACTTGTAAACGGCTACATCGACACCGACGCAGCCAGTTACATTGTGTTTCAGTTGTTGCAACTAAGCGCGCTTAGCGACACCGAGCCGATTCAGTTGTTTATCGGCAGTTACGGGGGCAACTACCTCGACATGCTGGCAATTTACGACACCATTTGCAGCATACCAAACCCCGTTACGGGTGTGGGTATGGGCGCGGTTTCCAACTACGCGGCGTTGCTTTTGGCAGGATGCAAAAAGGGATCGCGTTTCGCCCTGAAACACTGCACATTCAACATCGAGCAGCCTTATGGCACGTTGCATGCAGGTACAAATCAGCAAACGGAAATTGCCATTGCCTCGCGTGAGGTAAGTCTGGAACGCGAAGTTATGGAACAGCTGTTTTCACTGCACACGGGACAGGAACCCGACCGCATTCATTACGACATCGAGCAAGGGCTTGATCTTACTGCCGAGCAGGCGTTGGAATACGGACTTATCGACAGCATTATCGACTGACATTTGTCGGCAAAAAATGCATATGTATTTGATTTTTTGTGACAAACTGCGGAGGAAAGGGAAATGGACGATCCGAGAATTATCATTTTAAGCGGCGAAGTGAACGAACGCAGCGCATTGGATGTGATAGTGCGCCTGATGAGTTTCGACAACGAGGACCACAAAAGCGAAATAAGCCTGTACATCAACTCGCCGGGTGGCAGTATCGATTACGGTCTGGCAATATATGACGTTATTCGCCATATCGAAGCACCTGTTTCGACTGTGTGTTTCGGTATGGCTGCAAGTATGGGCGCGTTTCTGCTTAGTTGCGGACAACCCGGCAGACGTTTCGCGCTGCCGCACAGCAGAGTGCTTATTCACCAGCCGCTTATCAACACGCGTAGCGGAAGTTACAAATCGGAAACGGCAATGCGCAAAATGGCTGACAATATCCTCGCTTCCCGCAGCGAATTGGAACGCATAATTGCCGAAAACGTGGGCAAAACGCCCGAAGAAGTGCACATCGACTGCGAACGCGACAACTGGATGAGCGCGCAACAAGCCAAGGATTACGGCATTATTGACGATATTCTTTGCTTGTAACGGCAACGTTTTGTTTTGTTCGACGCAATTCGCCAAACCGCCTTGTGTAATCAAAAATGAGTAACGGTGCGGCTTTTTCGATAAATAACGTCAGCAGCCGAAATGGCAAAATAACGAAATTTCCTATTTTGTAGGGTACTATGCGTGCAATAGTACCCTATATTTTGTGTTAAAACGGTAGAATCGGCACAAAATACAGAAAATTTTTGAAAAAAAATAACAAATTGTCTTTATCACTATTGACGAATTTTTGAAAAGGGTATATAATTAAGCAAAACAGAGGCATGTGCAATGTTGACAAAAAGTCTGTACGTATTACTTTTTTTCGGCAAAACAGTCACAATTTTGTCTTTGCAACAGTAAAATACAAGGAGAGGAAACATGGAATTAGTCATTTTGATTTTGTTACTTGCAGTAGCAGTAGCAGCCGGTGTTGCCGTGATCACGGTTCTTCACCGCGTAACCAAAGAG
Organism: Clostridiales bacterium; assembly: GCA_003537755.1. Lineage (GTDB taxonomy): Bacteria > Bacillota > Clostridia > Christensenellales > CAG-314 > Fimimonas. The sequence continues at coordinate 2,217 of DPQS01000031.1, forward strand.
GACGAACGTATTCTTGCGGAGCAGGCAGCGGCAACCGCGGCAGTAGCCGAAACGACTGAGGCCGCCGAAGAGGACGGAGCCGCAACCGAAGCGGTTGTTGCCGAAGAAGTGGAGGAATCAACCCCCGTCGAAACCGCCGAAGAAGTATCTGCGGAAGAAGTAACCGAAGCAGACGAAGCAACGGAAGCGGAACTTAACGGCGACTCGGTTACGTTTTCTGCCGCTAAGGAAACTTTGTCGCAGAAGTACGACGCTCTTCCCGACGAACTTAAGGATTACTACGGTCAGATTGTCGCAACGGCATCCGCAGTGGAAGGCAATCGTTGCTTCAAAAACGACCGCTATGAAGAGTACAAGGTCGGCAAAAATCGTATCGTTCGCCTGCTCATCAAGCGCGGCGTAATCGTGTGCGAATTTGTAATTGCCAACAACGATTTGCGCAACTACATGAGCGACAACAAACTTAAACTTAAACAGGCTCCCACGACATTGAAAGTGTTTGACGAAGCGACTCTTGCCGCAGCCAAGGCTACGATGGAAATTGCCGTCAAAGCAATCGAGGACGAAAAGGCCTACAAGAAGGAACAAGCCCGTGCAAAGCGTAAGGCTGCAAAAGCGGCTGCCGAAGCCGAAGCAACTGCCGCTACCGAAACAACAACGGACGCAGAGTAAGTTTTTATTGCAGATAAACGAAGTATGTCACAACGACATGCTTCGTTTTTTTTGCGCCGAAACCGACGCGTTGAGGGCGTTGTAAATATTTTTTTTGTGCTTTTTTGTCCTTTATCGAACAGACTTTTAATATCCCCAAAACGTGTGAAATTTTTTTGTGGTAAAAAAATATAGGGTTAATTTTTTTTAATATGTCATGTTGAGCGGAACGAAGTGTAGTCGAAATTTCACTTTGTCGCGTAAATCATTTTACTTTTCCTACCAAATAACTAACGGTGTTTTCTTCGTTTTAGCAGGTGCACGCTCCGTGCTCCCCCGGAAGGGTACCTTAGGGCTGTAATTGATATAATTTCAACAAACAACATTAGACGAAATGTCCCTTTCCAGGGGTTGCTCACACGCGCAACGCACCCTTTTTGTCGCTTGAAAGTCAGCGACACCCCCATTTCATTGGGGAAATTTCCTTCGACTGCGCTCAGGATGACATAATTTTATAATTGCATTTATAGAATCTTTTCAAAAATACAAAACAATTTTGAAAAATAAACTAACCATACCGAAACAAATTTCGTACAATTGGCATTTTTTTTTGCGCACATGTTCAACGTCGCTGAAAATGTGTCAAATAATGCCGTCGTAAATCTAAAATGACTATTGACATTTTATTTTTTTAGTGTATAATACTAATACTTAATTATATATTATAAAAACTAACGCAAAAATACGGCAATACGTGTGCAATCAACGGCTCAAGGTTGTACACGTATAAAGAAGCGGCAAATTGCAAAAACGGCTTTGCAAAATGTGTAATGCACATATCGCCGTGCTTTTCTTCGGGTTCGGTAAGCGGCGTTTAACGCACAATCAGCCGCCGTCACAAGCCGAGGCTTGACCACGATTGGTTTATCGTTAAAAATAGTTTACGGCTGTAATCCTAATCGCGCACGCTCGGGTGCCAAAAATTATTGGAGATGGCTAAATTAACCAAAGGTAAATTCTTATCGGAAATGTCCCGAATCGACTACAAAAACAACATTCACGGAGGCAGTAATGTATACTGTAAATATCGGAAACAAACATTTTACGCTTGACAACAAACAGACGATACTAAGCCTTGTCGACGACCCGGACAAACGTTACGTCTGCGCCAAGGTCAACAACCGCTTACGCGAGCTGAGTTACGAACTCAGTTTTGACTGTGGCGTGCAGTTGCTTGACCTCAAGGACGCCGACGCAGTCAAGGTTTACGAAACCAGTCTGCGCTACATGATTGCAATGGCGTTTCACAACGTGTACCCCGACTACAAAATCAAAATTTGTTACGGCGTTTCACGTTCGCTTATGGTGACGATTATGTCTCCGTCCGTCAAGCCCGACGGCAGGATGGTTGAAACGGTGACCGTCGAAATGCGCCGACTTGTCGCACTCAACCTCCCGTTTGAACGCATGTCAATGAGCAAAACCGACGCTTACGACATGTTTGTGGCCAACGGTGACCTGGACAAAGCTCTCACGTTGCAGTACCGCCCCGAAAAAATCTGTCACTTCCACAAGTGTGGCGATTACGTCAACTATATGTACGGCTACGTGGTGCCGAGTACGGGCTACATCAACCGTTTCCGCATGTTTGTGTACGACGGCAACATTGTGTGCCAGTATCCGCGTTACGAAATGAACGGCGAAATTCCCGAATTCAAGGACGAACCGACGTTCAGCAAGGTGCAGAAGCGTGCCTACAAGTGGGCGAAGTTGTGCGATGCCGCCCTTATTTCCGGCGTAAACGCACACGTGACGGAAGCCACCGAGGTGGACTTCATCAACATGAACGAAACTCTGCACAACGACATGCTGCACGACCTGGGCAGTCAGATTTTGTCAGACATCGAAAACATCAAACTTATTTGCATTGCAGGTCCCAGCAGCAGTGGAAAGACGACCTTCAGTAATCGCTTGCGTATCGAGCTTATGGCGCGTGGAATTACGCCGCTGCGTATCTCGCTGGACATGTACTACAAAAACCGCGAAGACATCCCCTACGACGAACACGGCGTGCAAGACTTCGAGGACATCAACGCCCTTGACGTAGAGTTGTTCAACAAACAAATGACCGCGCTTATCGCAGGCGAGGAGGTGGAATTGCCCGTTTACCAATTCGGCAACGGTCGCGCCGAACACGGCATCCCGACAAAGATTTCGCCCGAAACGCCCATAATAATAGAGGGAATACATGCGCTCAACGACGCGCTTAGTTACTCTGTGCCCAAGTACCAGAAGTACAAAATTTACATTGCGCCGCAGTTCCAGATGAACCTCGACATGCACAACCCCATCAGTTACACGGACATCCGCCTGTTGCGCCGTATAGTGCGCGACAAGAAGTATCGTGGTGCCAGTGCGGAACGTACCCTTGAAATGTGGCATTCCGTGCGCCGCGGCGAGTTCAAGTGGATTTACCCATTCCAGGAAGGTTGCAACTACGTGTACAATTCCGCGCTCACCTACGAGTTGTGTGTGCTGAAAAAATACGCCCTGCCTGCCCTGCGCGAAGTGCCGTCGGACAGTCAGTACTACATTACCGCCAATCGCTTGATTAAATTCCTCAAGTATTTCAAGGATATGGACGACAAATGGGTGCCGTGCAATTCGCTGCTGCGTGAGTTCATCGGCGGCAGTTGCTTCGCCGAAGTTGACGAGTAAAAAAAATAATAACGAAAAGGACGGTTGCATTATTTTGTAATCGTCCTTTAATATTTGTGCGTAGTCGGTTGTTTGTTTCACTTTTGCCGACCGTTTTTGCCTGTGAGGTGGCGGTTGGTTGTAAGTTTGGCAACGTTTGCCGCTCGGTTGTTTTATTCTTCGCAGAAAATAAGTTCGTCCGAATATGTGTAAGAGTTCCTGTGAGGAATCAAGCTGCAACGAACGCGGTAAAAATCATTGTATTAAAACGTCAGTTCAAAGCGTCTGTTGAAATGTAAATGTTAAAAACGTGGTATTTTGCCGCGTGTGCGTAAAGTTTGGTAAAAGAGTTGTGTTTTTTAATTAAAACGGTGTATATCGTCAGTAAAAACGGGCGAAAATCAAAGCAACTAAAATGACGGAGTTGCTGTTATGAATTTTGCAAAATGTATCGAATTTTTTAATACGTATGATGTTTTCTTTGCTATAGGGATGTTTGTACTACTTGTTTTGTTTGCTGTCGTCAATCTGATTGCAGACAGGTATCGCCGTCAAAACAGACGATTTAACGCTGCGGTGTCGGACATGCTGGCACATCCCAATGCTTCCTTTGCAGGCGCGGAAAAGTTGCCCGAAGAATATCGTCGGCAGTGGCGTGCGTTTCTTGGCGGCAGTGCGGAAAAACCGTCGGACGTATTCGAGTTTGTACCGCTTAAACGCAGACTTGTGTCGATTATTCCCTTTGTTTGCTCTGCGCTTTGTGCCGTCTTGTTTGTCGTTGCTTTTGTGCTGGACACTTTGCGTACAAGTTACCTGCTTGTCTCGTTGCTTTATGTCTCGGTAGCGGTGCATGCTTTTGTTTTAATTCGTCATGCCAATATTGCCAAAACGTTACGTGCAAAAAGATTGTTTGCCAAATTTGTGGCACTGCTCAACCGACGTGCAGACCTGCCCGAACGTAAAACGCCGATTGACGAAAGCGTGCGCGAAATAAACCGCATTGCGAAAAAATCCCCCGACGAGTCTGCTCTCGTGCGAGTTGCCGACATTCTGCGCTCAATGGGTCTGTCGGAAAAACGCACCGTGGAACAGCAACGGAAAATAAACAACGCGGTAAACGGGCTTCTGCAATCATTTACGGCACGGACGGCAAAAGCGTAAGAAAATCGCATAAACACCGAGAGTTGTTTAACGCATAACCGCTGTCAGGTAAAAATCGTGATGGAAAAGGGAAACACAAAGGCTTTCGTCTGACATTATCGACAAAATTCGGATTGTCCTTTCCCGTCCATTCGAGTGGACGTTTTGCCTGGCGGTATATGTGTCTTTTGCTGCTATGCGTTTGTACTTGTTCAATTGTTTAAGTACAACTTTATCACACTTTTAATAATATTAAAAGAGACGCTTTCTGTAGTTAAATACAGCAAAGCGTCTCTTTGGTGTTGTATTGAGTTGCGTGACAAGTATTCTGTCTGCCGCTGTAACTTACGTTAGGTAAAGTAAAAAATTACTTGATCGGCACGTACATTATGTCAAGGTTGGTGTCTACCAGTTTAAGCACAAAACGGATACCCTCCGTCTGTTGCGTGGCGTCCTGGCTGAGCAACCTTGCTGTGGACTCGATGTTGACTTGCAGATCGTCCGGCATGTCGCCTTCGTACAAAACTTCGGCAAAGGATTCTCCGCGCTCGACGGTCGACGACGGAATGACGGCAAAGTGCAGGTTGCGGTCAAATTCCTGTGCCAACTGTTTAAGTTCTTTTATGGCTTTGCTGTGTTGCGGCGCATTGGAAGTAAGCCAGTCCTTGTTGCATTTGTCGCTTATGTACAACTTGATAAATACGGTAAACACGATTTACTCCTTTGTAGTGTCTTTTGTTTTTGCGGTTGTAGGCGTACCGAGTTACAGTCTGCATGACGAAACACGCACAGCACGGCGGAATACAGATATTTGCATTTCTGTCGCAAGTTGTTTCCGTTTTATTTTTTGCCGTCGGTGGATCCCAGTCCGCCGTTGCGAATCGCGCTTGCGTCGTCGTCTTCAGTCAGCAGGTAACGTGTAAATATGCCTTGCGCAAATGCAGTGCCTTTGGCAATGTCCAGTCGTTTGTCGCTTTCGTTGGTCATTCGCACAAAAATGTGTCCTTCGTTGTCGCTGTCGGCGTAGTCGGCGTCGATTACCCCGACAGTGTTGTTAAGCCGAAGTTTGTACTTGAAGCCAAGCCCGCTGCGAGGGTAAATCAGCAGACACCAGTCGTCGGGCATAAGCGCGCGTATTCCGGTTGCGACGGTGGTGGTTTGCCCCGGTTCGAGCGTGATGTCGTCCGGTGCAAAAAAGTCGTAGCCGGCACTTCCGGCGGTTGCGCGGCGCGGCAGTCTGATGTCGTTGTAAATCGATTCGCTTCCGTGGGGCGCAAACCGAGCGTATGTTACTTTTTCAAATTTTGCAAGTTTTCTCATTGTTGTCGGATGTGTACTTTGTCGTTGTCATTTTTGGCGTTTTTGTTTGAAAAATTCCGTCAGCATGTCGCTGCACGCTTCTTCTTCAACGCCGCCGCAAAGTTCGAGATGGTGGTTGAGTGTTGTTCCGATTTGCTCTGCAAGCTGCACGCAGCCTTCGCCCGAAAGGTCATACGCGCCGAACACGACGCGTGGCAGTCGTGCGTTGTAGCACGCCCCGAGGCACATTACGCACGGCTCAAGCGTTACGTACAGCGTGCAACCGCTAAGCCGCCAATCGCCCGTTTTTTTGCAGGCGCGTTGTATGGCAAGTACTTCGGCGTGTCCGACGGCGTTTTTGGACGCATTGCGCCTGTTGTGTGCGCGCGCAATCACTTTGCCGTTTTTTACGATTACCGCGCCGATGGGAACTTCGCCTTCTTTCGCCGCCGCCTTGGCTTGCTTCATTGCCAGCCGCATGTAGTAATTATCGTTCATATTTTTGTATTGTGGTTATATTTTTTGTTGGTGGTTGGGTGAAAAATTATTGAGTAGGGTCGGCATTCTATCCAACCATTGCAATAAATGTTTGTGATTACAATGTACCCTTCCGGGGGATGTTTCGACTGCGCAACGAATGGCGCGTTGATGACATAATCAATGGTGGCAATATGCAGGTTGTTTGCAGTTGGCAAATCTGGGGACTACTCTGTATCTTTACTTACACTGTAAATAGTGGGTGTAACTCTTCATTGTCACTCACTATTGAGGCGGCGTAGATTGGTGCAGATGGCGGCAACAGTTGGCGGAACCGCGAGGAAGTGTACTTGGCGTACATGACCGAGCGGGGACGACAAACGTAGTCGCCAGATGCGCCAATATACGCCGCCTCAAATCCATTCTTTGCCAATGCGGATTTGCCCGTTCAGCGTTTGCATCAGCGTTTCGTCCACTTTAAGCACCTTTCTGTCATACGTTACAAGTCCGTTTACCTCGTCTTCCACGTCGGAAAGTTGCGCAAACACCGCCGCCGACAGTCCTTCGGGTACAAGGTCTATCACGTCGTGTTTGTACAAGTCGGCAATGGCAATGTTGTATTGCTCGATGTCGTCAAACTTTTTGTAACCGTACTCGCGTTCCGTGTTGAATATATGTCCCGATATCGGCAGACTGTAACCGCCGAATTCCGTCAGACAGGTGACGCGGTTGTGTTTGTCCTTGTGCAGTCTGGTCGCTTTGAAATAGACGTGCATGCTGTGGATGTCGCCGCCGCCCTGGTCGTGCCAGCCGCTTGCGTGGTCAACGGTGCGCGTGCCGTCGATTTGTTTTGTAAGTGCGGCAATGCGGTTTGCATCAAACTGTCCCCAACCCTCATTGAACGGCACCCACATAGCAATGCACGGACAGTTGTACAAAGTGCCGATCATTTCCATGTATTCCTTTTCAAAGGCGTCGCGGCTTATCTTTTGTCTGCGTGAAAACAGTCCGTAGCGGCTGTCTTTTACATTGCTTTTGCCGCTATACGGCAACGCAAGCGTTACAAGCAGGTTTTGTTTCGTTCCGCCGCTGGGCATATCCTGCCACACAAGCATGCCCAGTCTGTCGCAGTGGTAGTACCAACGAGCAGGTTCCACCTTGATGTGCTTGCGAAGCATGTTGAAGCCGAGGCGTTTGGCAAGAGCTATGTCTGCAACAAGAGCTTCGTCGGACGGTGCGGTGTACAAGCCGTCGCTCCAGTAGCCCTGGTCTAATAGTCCGTTGTGGAAGTAGGGCTTGTTGTTCAGCATCAGGCGTTTGTGTCTGCCGACCGATTCGCAACCGAATTTGCGCATTGCAAAGTAACTTGTAACCTTGTCGCGGCGCGAAATGAGCACCAAGTCGTACAAAAACGGCGTTTCGGGCGTCCATGACTTAAATCGTCCGTCGGGGAATGACAACGATACGGTGCCTTTGCCGTCAACCTTGGCAATTTCCTCATCGCCCTCTTTCAGAATAAAAGTCACCGGCTCGTCAAAGGTGCAGTCCGTTTCAACAATCACCCGTCCCTCGTCGTAAACCGGGGTTATGCGCAGGCTCTTTATGTAGTCGGTCGGTACGCTTTCAAGCCATACCGTCTGCCATATTCCGCTTTGAGGGGTGTACCACATACCGCCGCGGTGCGTACTTTGTTTGCCGCACTGGTAGTAGCGGGTGTCGGTGTAGTCAATCACCTTTACGACAAGACTGTTAGGTTGATCGATCTTTGCCGCCGAAGTGATGTCTGCGGTAAACGGCAGGTAGCCACCCTCGTGGTGGCACACCTTTATTTCGTTGACAAACACGTCGCAAATGCAGTCCACCGCTCCGAAATTGAGCAGTATCACATCGCGCACGAAGCTGCGACTAAGCGTAAACTCGGTGTGGTAAAACAATCTTTCGCGCGGTTTAAGTTGACGTCCTACACCCGACAGTATGCTTTCAGGTGAAAAAGGCACCAAAATACGCCCGTCGAATACGGCGGGCATGGTGTCGTTTTTTGTTATGGCGTAGTCCCACCAACCGTTGAGATTGATGTAGCTGTTACGTACAAATTGCGGTCGGGGGTATTCCTGCAACGGTTTGTCGTCGAGTTGTTCGCCCCAAACCGTTTTTAGTCTTGTAGTAGGCAATGCGCCCTCCTTTTTGCCTGCGGAAAGCGGTGTAAGTTTGCCACAGTCCGCCGCAAAAATGTAGTCAAAAAATCACAACGTATGCAAAAATCGCTTACTTTATTTCAGTAAGAAGGCTGTGGAAAACTTCGGTAAACATATCTTTTACCTGTTCGTCGGTAAACGCGCAAACGTCGCCTGCGCACAGTGTGCCGATACCTACGGTGTACACTGCAAGGTGCAGGTAGATATGCTTTGCCGCTTCTTCGGAAAGATTGTACGGTCCTGTCAGCGAAGCCAGTACCTTGGGATAGGTTGTGCGTGTGTCGGGCAGGTAGTTTGCCGGTTCGACGGGGGCGTTGCCTTGCAGGAACATGATTTTGAACAGTTTCGGCTCGTCCTTTGCAAATTTGACAAATTGCGTGCCGGTGCCGATAAATGCAATTTCCTGATTAAGCCCTTCGTTGATGTATTTGTCGTAAAGGTCGTTGGCTTGTTTCATTACTGCACTCTGAACTTCTTCCATGTTGGAAAACAGCGTGAAAATGGGGCAGTAAGACGAACCCAGATGTTTGCCCAGGTTGCGAGCGGTAAGCGCTTCCATTCCGTCGGCACGGACGAGGTCAAACGCTACTTTTGCGATGTGTTCTTTGGTAAATTTTGCTCTTGGCGGCATAATAATGCACTCCTTGGTAAATATTTGTCAATCACTCGCTCGCTAAATGCGAAATAGAATTTTGCAGATTGTGGGCAGGGTGTTATATAACGACGGTTTCATTTTAGATTAAAAGCCGACTATTGTCAAGGGAAAAAGAACAAAAGGCAAAATATTTTGCGTGTATTGTAAAAGGTTTCCCAAATCCGGCAAAAATAAACAAATCGGTGCATTTTGTTTACATTTACCGTCGGTTTCGCGCAAAATAACAGGCGAAATTAAAAAGTTGGGTATTGACATTGCAATGGCAATATGTTAAATTATTACTATATATTTTTTATTTTAATAAACCGTCCGACGAAGAGTTTTTTTTGTCGGCGATGACAAATCTTTGGCAGAAGTGCAGGGTTTTTTCGTGCAAGGCGAATGCTTAAAACCAACGTTCTGAATGATAGTTGTCGCTAACTGAATTGCAGGCTCAGACACGGCACGGATGTTGCCCCACAATGCCAACGTAACATAGAGGTGAACAATGGACAACGTAAGAGTAATCGAAATAAAACAGAGCGTATTTGAGGACAATGACAAAGACGCGGCATTGCTTCGCGACGAGTTGAAAAAGAAAGGTGTGTATCTCATCAACCTTATGAGCAGCCCCGGAAGCGGCAAAACGACGACATTGACAAAATTGTTGCCGCTGCTTGCCAAAAAATACCGCGTAGGTGTAATGGAAGCGGACATCGACGGCGACGTTGACGCAAAGACAATTGCCGACATGGGTATCAAATCCATTCAGTTGCACACAGGCGGCATGTGTCACCTCGACGCCGACATGACAAGGCAGGGACTGCGCGAACTGGGCGTGGACGACCTTGACATAGTGGTGCTGGAAAACGTCGGAAACCTGGTGTGCCCGGCAGAATTCGACACGGGTGCGGTCAACAACATGATGATACTGTCCGTGCCCGAGGGACACGACAAGCCGCTGAAGTATCCGCTGATTTTCAGCGTGTGCGACCTGGTGCTTATCAACAAGATAGACGTCGCGCCGTACTTCGACTTCGACGAGGCAAAGTGTCGCGAGTACATCACAATGCGCAATCCCGATGCGACGGTGGTACCTGCCTGCGCCAGAACGGGCGAGGGCATCGACAAGGTTGCGGCATGGATTGAACAGCGCGTTGAAGAGTGGCGTGCCTGACAAGAAAACGTCGAAGTGGCATTTGAGAAAATGGCGCCATTGTGAGGTGGGTGCCGAAGTATGAAAGTTTATAACGACGGGACCCGTCAAGGAATTAAGTCGCTGCGAACGCGTGCTCGCTCGCTTCACTTTGGGCATTGTGGCTTAGTGGCAGGTAGCCTACCCAGCCGTGCCCTCGTTCAGATGTCGCTACGACTTAACACCTTGACACCCGTGATGTAGTTGACTAACCGCTTGCAGTTGGTTTGCCTGCTTCATGTTTGCTAACTTCGGCGGACATAATTGTAAATGGCTGAATAGAGCCGTTTTCAACGTCAGCACTTTATGAAATGCCCCCACAGCGCCGCTACCCCGACCGCCCACACCCGGCGCGTACAAAAAAGTACGCGCAATGAAATTTGCCTGACGGCAAATGAAATCTTGCTACGCAAGGTGAAATCCGTCTGCGACGGATGAAATCCCACTTCGTGGGGTTGTGGACGAGCGTAGTGCAAACAAACAATAGTGTGCACGTGTACGACGTGTTGAGCGAAACGAAGTGAAGTCGAAACATCCCCTGGAAAGGTACCTTTCGTCTGACACTACGTGTTGCAATGACCTGATTGTAGGTAAGAGGAACCCTTTCGGGGGATTGCCACGGCGCGACAAAAGCAGCCGCTTCTCGCAATGACACTTTTACATTAAAGGCTTTACCAACTACGTTACTTATCCTAATTGCCCTTTTACAGCCGACAACGTACCCTTGACCTTTTTGTCTTTATTACAAATAAAGTTCGCCCTTTACCATGAGGGGCGGGTGGTCGGGGAAGGGTGCTGCGGGGGACTTAGCGAAGTTTCAGAGGAAAACTATCTTTTGATAGTTAAACTTTGTGTGACTATGTTCTTTTCGTGCCTGTATTAGCCAAAGACAATGTACTTTAAGTGTGCAAACAGACATTAAACTGTTCATTAGCTTTGTGACGGTGGCAAGGTATGCCGAAGTTTATCTACATGAAGCCCACAAGCCGATTACAAACTGTTAGCAGGCATTATCGGGGGTGGCGAGGTGTTGCCAATAAAGGGACATCGTCCGCGA
>DPQS01000056.1:0-1390 GCA_003537755.1 Clostridiales bacterium
AAAACGTACCGCCTTTACGTTACCGTTACGGGCAATAACGTACTCAACCCCGGGGTTGATTTCCATTGTCACCGTTCCGGCTTCCGCTTCCGTGTTATTGCAACCGACGAGCGGAATCAAGATACCGATACACAGTGCCAAAGTCACCAATGTCGTAAGCCATCTGAATTCAACTTTTTGTCGTTTCATAGATAAATATCCTCCTTTTCGAGAAATTTTTTAAGTTCGTTGCGCATACGAAACAATAACGATTTTATTTTGCTTTCTCTTTCGCCGTACATATCCGCAATATCCCGTATCGAATACAGGAACCAGTATCTGAGAATAAAGATATTGCGTTTCGTTTTTGCCTGGGCGAACAAAAAACGATTTATTACGGACACCAACCACGCTTCTTCCGCAACTTGCTCAACGCCTTTAACGTTGGGGATACAGTTTTCCAATTCGGACAGAGCAATTTCAACTTGTCCTCCCCCGCGCTTTGCGGCATGGTTGCGCTTGTAACGATTCAAAGCGAGGTTGCGAGTGATTTTTCCGAGAAACGCATCCAATCTGTTCGGCCTTTGAGGGGGAATACTGTTCCACGCGCGCAAATAAGTATCGTTGACGCATTCTTCCGCATCAAAATAGTCATACAAAATATTGTAAGCGATGATGTGACAGTAGTTTCCGTATTTTTCTGCCGTTGCAGATATTGCGCGTTCTTCTTTTGCCCAGTACAAAGCAATAATTTCCTGATCGTTCATAACGTTCCTTTTCATTGTGCAACGTCCTTTCACCTATAAAGACAACAAAAAAATTGTCTCGTTGCATGAAAACATAAAATTTCTAAAAAATTTCTTTTGATACAAAAAAAAGCGCAAGGGAAAAATTCTTTCTCTGCGCTTTTAGACTAAACGTAATTCATAGGCGGTTACCTCCCGTCGAGAGTTTATGTTTTAATTATGTTGGTATCTATTCTCGTTCTGCCTCTCTAAAGTTGTTTTTGCTAATTTGGTATTTCCTAATTTCGCGTTACTATGTAAGTACACTACTAACTATATTACAGCACAAGTTTTTTATTTTTCCAGTTTTAATGTACTCGGTTGTGTGAAATGTTGTAGGATCGGACACCTTGTCTGTTAAATCACAGCATTGATTATTTAGTTTTCCCAGCCAAATATGCACCAACAACAGCGTCTGACTTTTGGGGTTACATATCAAAAATCCGCAAGCCTTTCTTTTTCGTTTGAAAGCGCAATCCTACGATTTAGTTTTAATAATTCCCTAGGGTTAATTTCGCTATCACTAACAACCTTGGGGATGTCCTTTTCCGTTCTTTCGTGTGGACATTCGCTCAGTGTACATCCAGTACACTTTCGCTCGTTATCACCCGAAATAATCGAAAAAA
>DPQS01000056.1:1699-3932 GCA_003537755.1 Clostridiales bacterium
CAAAAATTATTAGTGATGGCTAAATTAACCCTATGGAATCTACATTTTAACTACGGATTTTTTACTACGGCTTTTGGCTGTAATGTAGTTTTATTTGCTAAACTTTACCCCTTCTTTTTGTCGCCGATAGACGAACTTTGCCTGGACAACTCTTCGAAGCGCAACTCTGCCGAGATTTTGTCCAGTATGCGTTTCATTGCAACGTCCATCTGGCTGTCCTCACGGTAGTCGCACTTGACGTAAAAGTCTACGCGTTCCTCGTCCACAAGGTACCTCGCGTCCTCCGGTCTGCGGTAAACGCCCACCGCATAGCCGCCGCGAGTACGGGTCAACTTCATGCTGGGGACGTCGGTAAGTCCGTCGCCGATGTAAATCATGTTGGAAAAGGGCACCACGCGTTCGTCGGCGGGCATGTACATGTTAAGTTGTTTGTCCTCGGACGTGTCCTCGATACCTCTGTTTATGCGGTACAGAAATTGCGTTTTGTTGGTGTAGTTGATGGCAACCGACGGCCACACGGGTTCGCCGTTGTCGTCGTAAACGTAGTCGCAGGCGAAAATGTTGAAAAACTCCTTGGCAATCGGGCAACCCTCTATCATGGGTTTAAGCCCGCAGGAAATGATGTAATGCCGCACTTGCAGTCCCAGCGACGCGCCGTAGGCATTGATACGCCTGAACCACCCCTTGACACCGTCGAAAAATTTGACGTCGTGTCCCATTTCCGCCAGTTTGTCACGGGTCAGGTGAATATCCTTTTCCTTGGCTTTGGTTGCCATAAGGTACATGTATGCAAGGATGTGATCCATGTCGTATTGGTGCGCCAGTTGGTCGCTTTGCTTCCAGAAGTCCGTCGGGCTCATCCCAAGCGACGGAATGAAGGTAAATTCCTGCATGTCCTTGGTGGACAGCGTGTTGTCGAAGTCGTAGATAAGCGCAACTATGTTGTGATTCATATACGTGCCTCCCGAAATGCGCCGCCGCGACAGCGTTTGCCGCTTTGTCGCCGATGCATCCGATATTATCGATTTTACGTACATATTGTAACACATATACGCAAAGTTTGCAATACGTATGGGAATTTTTGGTAAACCGATGCCGGTTTTTCCCCGCAAAAACGGTAAAACTGCCGCAAAACGTCGGATGAAACGGGCAAGAAGCAGGCACTTTTTTTACCACGACACAAAACTGCGCTTGCAAAAGTACGCAACCCGGTGTACAATGTCGGTATGAAACTGACGATAAACATCGACGCCGCGCACGACGGCAAGACAATAAAACAATTGTTTGCCGAAAAGGGTTACAGTCTGGAACTCATCAAAAAATTTAAGTACGACGGCGCAATAGAGGTAAACGGCGAGCGCAAAACCGTACGTTGGGTACTGCGCGAAGGCGACCTGCTTGTACTGGAAGCCAACGAAAGCGCGGCGCACCCCGTGCCTGCCGAAACTCCCGCGGTAATCGTGTACGCCGACAACTACCTGTACCTTGCCGACAAGCCCTACGGAATAAACACCCACCCCGACCGCGCGCACAAAGACGACACGCTGGCAAACAGGCTTGCGGCCACTTTCGGCGCAGATTTTGTAATGCACGTAACCACGCGGCTTGACCGCACGACAAGCGGACTGGTGCTTGGCGCATTCGACACGCTGACCGCGGAAAAGTTGAATTCCATGCAACTGCGCCACGAAATACACAAAACATACCTTGCCGTTGCGGAAGGCATTGTGACCGACGACCATGGCGAAGTGGCGTTGCCGCTTGCCCGAGCCGACGAACAGAACAAAACCGTTGTAAAAGGCGACGGCAAACCGTCGCTGACCGAATACCGCGTACTTCAACGGCTGTACGACAGAAACCTTACCGAAGTGTCGCTTGTGCCGCACACGGGGCGCACTCACCAACTGCGCGCGCACATGGCGGCAATCGGGCATCCGCTGCTCGGCGACGTGCTGTACGGCGGCAACGAGGCGGACCGCATTTATCTGCACTGCACCGCGCTGGATTTCGTCCACCCTATTACCGGCGAACGAATAGTAAAACAAAGCCCATGCCCGTGGAAAATGTAAATGTTTTTTGCAAACGTATTGATTTTTTGACTACAAAAGCCCCGACTGCGGTCGGGGCTTTTTGATTGTTTTTTTTATTTTCTTGTGGGAAAACCCCTTTTTGGAAAAAGGGGTTTTCCCACACCCTTTCCCCAAAAACTTTGAGTGGGAGGGAGGGCTGGGAA
>DPQS01000022.1:0-17702 GCA_003537755.1 Clostridiales bacterium
TGACGACGAGCCTCAAACCGTTTCACTTATGCACGAATTTATGATTGAAAACGGATATAAATTAGATATAGCCGAAAATCGTTATCATCACGAAATATATTTGTCAGACCCGCGCAAATGTGCGATAGAAAAATTAAAAACCGTTATTAGAATTCCTATCAAAAAGAATTAGCGTGTAACGTTTCAGACAATTCGATTTACGTTACTAACGCTCCGCCAAGATGAACCCAACTGAACCCGTAAAAAGGTTAAAGTTCGGGTTCATTTTTTTATGCTCAAAATACGGGTTCAAATCTCTACCGAGTAGCAAACGGGATTTGAACCCATGATAATATTTTTCTGTAAATTAAAATTACGTTCCAATTTCTCCCCTATGATTATATAATTAAAAAGCAAGCCACCGTTGATGTCGGTGGCTTCAGTGTATTATGTTTTAATATAAGAATCAGCTATATGTTGGTGATTATAATCTTTTTTGAATAATTAAACCCAAGGGGGTAGCCCGAGTGGATTTGTTATTGATTCTATCTCATCATTAACCTTTTCTAAAAACCAATCATTGTAGTTCCACTGGGCACTTTCGTAATTTTCGCCCAAAGCCAAATTACAGTACTCTATAAAAAACTCTTTTAACCCACTCAACAATGTATTGATTAATGTTTCATCAAAATTGATATAGAATAATGCAAGCTCTCCTTGGGCGTACTTGCGATCTGCTTCAATCATTGCCTCCGGATAAGAGTTTTTTAATGCTTCATAAGTAGACAAGCTATTATGTTTTAAGAAGTTCCATATAGCATAAAGTTTATTATAAGCATCAAATGATTTCAGAGATTTTACCTCTGTCTCTTTTATGTTTTTGAAGTTATAGAATACATTTCTCGAAAAGTTTTTTTCTTGCCAACCATTCTTTGTCAATACATTTATTGTAATTGCTTCAATTTTAGATGCCATCTGATGAAAGAATTGAGCGTATAAACTAAGCCAAAGCTGTTGTCTTTTTCTATCTGCAGCCATTTGAGCCTTTATGTTTTCAATATTTGTAGTCATAGTTGCTTCAGCATAATCTATAATACCACAATTAAACAATTCCAAATCCGCCGGGCCTAATTCTTTTGGTTTGATTTCACTTATAGTTCGTTTGACCATAGGCAAAAAATCGTCATTCCACTCTTTACTGATTTCGTTGATGCAATCGACAAATACATTACAAGAATAATCTTTCCAATGACGTTTACTTGGAACAAAATAATGAGTTCCCGTGTTTTTAATCTCAGCCAGTTGGCTTTCTGATAAATGAAAAAATTTATTAAATCGTACCGCGTCTACCTTAATCCTGCGCTCATTTTTATCCGACTTGATAAATACCCCGTAGTAACGAGTATCATCACATTTATTTTCCGATTCTAACTTTTTATATAAGCGTAAATCGCTTGATTTCAATACATCTTTTCTCATTAGATTGCTCCGTTCAACTAATTAAGGCATCCTGAAATAAATACAGGATGCCTTGGCTAAATTGATTATTCAGCATTAGAAATAAGTACTAACCACCATCCAGATTAAAAAATCGCTTAATCGCCAGGCAGAAATTTGGCAATAACGTGTCCAAATTCTCTTATTTATTTTATTATAGCAAATTGAAAATAAAAAATCAATAGCAATGTAGGTATTTCTCATATTTTAATTGCCTTTCGTCTGTGGTTTGTATCACAAGACAGCGAGAATATCAACTTCACCGCGAAAATAAGTACTTAAAAATCGAATATTTATTGAAGAGTCAGGCTCAATATAGAGTTTGGCTCTTTTTTTATTTCTACGATACTTTTTTTCGCTGCGGGTTTAACCTTTTCGTTGATATTCTCCCAAGCACCAAGATTTACATTTTATCGGCATTTCGTCTTGTGATACTTCTCCAGTGCCGAAAGGCAAATAAAAAATATGGAGGTAACTCTAAGATGAAAAAAGAAGTTTCTCAAAATGAATTCCGTAAGTACTATCTTTCAGAGTTCGAACTGTACGATGGCGAAGCGTTTATAACGTTCAATATCGTATCAATCGACACGGAAAAGCGTGAAATCGTTGTTGCGGTGACCGACCGTGGCAAGATCAGCGTCATTACCTATGACCTGTTGACGGACAAAAACGGCAAGTTGTATTTCGAATACGGTTGCATGCTTGAAAAAGTCAATATCGACGACTTTGAGGAGGCTGAATAATGAACGGAAATATCAGTATCGTTATCGGATCTTGGGGTTCATATAACGAGTGCAATGAAAGAGCCTTAGGTTCGCAATGGCTTGACCTATCGGATTATTCCGATTGGGATGAAATCGTAGAAGAACTTAAGAAAGAAGGCTTTGAACTTGACGGTATCGACGAAGAACTGTTTATACAGGATATCGAAGGTATTGCAGACCGTTCTGTGAATTGGGATTACGTCAACCCCGAAACGTTATTCAACACGTTAAAAGAATCGGGCGTTCTGGACGACGATTATAAATATAAAGTCTTTTCTGCTTTTCTCGAAGTTCGGGATTACGACGATTTTGAAGAAAAAGTCAACTCGCACGGCGAACGCTGGGATGATTGTATCAATCTTTGGAGCGGCTACTCGTGGGAAGATTACGGCAAAGAAATGCTTGACTGTTGCGGCTACGAAATACCCGAACACATAATCGACTTTATCGACCTTGAACGCTACGGAAGATACTGCGGTGAAGAATATTTGCAAGAATACAGCGACGGCTTAATCGAAATACAATAAGGAGTTAAAAACTATGAATATTACAATCGAAAATAAAAAACAAAAAGCAATCGAACTTATGAACAAATTAGACATTTACAGGCCCTATATTAAAGGTTTCAAAGACAAAAACAGCGTTTGTTTCTACGAAAACTTTGGCGGTTACTGGGCTTACCAAGAGCCGGAACTCATGGCTAAAATCAAAGAATTTGAAGAAAAACACAACGTGCTTGTATATGCCGTAACACACGAATACACCGAATTTGGCGAGTGTTACGACTTTTTATTTATCTCCGATTACGAAGAAGAATGGGATGAAATGCTTTATCCGCAAGGAAATATGTTTTACGCCTATGCCTACGTCTGGAACAAATCCGATGACTTTTGCTCTGAATTCGGCACAATTGGTATTCGTTCATTCGGTGGCGGTATTAAAAGAGTTGCATAACAAAAAACATAAAGGAGTTATTACTATGGGATTAGACCAATATTTGAGAGCAAGAACAAACACAATAGAACAAAAACCGTCTCGCGGGGCTTGTGGCGGATTGTTTCCTATCGCACCTGCCGACAAAGGAACAATTGAAATCGGATACTGGCGTAAAGCGTATGCCGTTTCGGATTATCTTAGACAAGTCCTTGAAATATATGATGATTTCAATCTTGAAGATAAGGAAATATCTTACAACAAAGTGCTTGAAATTATCGACTACGCAAGCGAAATGCTTGAAAGAAAATCGTTCAGAAACGAATACGAAATGAGCGACTGGCAAGATACCGTTGAAGCGTTTACGAAAGCAAAGCAAATTTTAGAAAACGATCCCGACGCGGAAATCTATTATTTGGAGTGGTATTGATATGAAAGAATATAAAGCAATGGCACATATTAACTCGCTAAACGGCAAAATGGCAGAAATAACCGTCTTGGAAGAAGTCGGAAACAATGATTACATAGTCGATTATAAGGGTGTGAAATGTCACGCCCTTTTTAACTGGTTTGTTTGCGAATATTACGCAGATGATATTTACGGAATTGTAAAGGAGTAACGGCTATGGCGAAACTCAAAGATTTAGAAAAATACATAGGCTACGAATTTTCGTCGGGATGTTACACCGGCGACGATTATAAATCCTTTCAGACAAAGTATATAAATTTTCTGAAAAACATGTGCCGAAACAATCATTGGCAACTTGTAAACGTCGGTAAAAATCACTACTGCTTTTCGGCGTTTATAAAAAGCGCGGAAAACAAATGCGTTTATATCTCTATTCCCGACGTCAGATACTTTTCTAACGAATGGTACGACCACATACTTATCCGTACAGCCGAAAACGAAACGGATTATCGCGGCGGTTTCAATAATTATACTTCGCTTGACGGTTTGGAAGGCGCTGTTGCAGATTTACTTGAAGATTTACCGTTTTAAGGAGCAAAACTATGATTGAATTAAACTTAACAGCAAATACGGAACCCGAAAAAAGGATTCTCAAATACTTACAAAACAACGCGAGCAAAACGCTTGCAGACAAGGTAAATAACGGTACTCCGTTTGAAAAAGACGGCAAGCCTTTGCTTAACAAAAAGACGCTTGCGGACTTTATGAAATACGCTTGCGAAGAAGCGAGAAAACTTGCCGAGAAAGGTGCAAATTCCGCTTGTATCGAAGATTCCGTTGTCTACGGTTGGGCGGTACACTTTTTTGAAGAAGAATCTATCGTAGGAACTCTTTACAATGCCGACGGAACCGAATACAAACCGGTTGTAAAAGCCGCCGCAAAGCCTATTACAAAGCCCGTAGTAACTGAAACGAAACCGAAACAAGTACAATGGTCGCTTTTCGATATGGTGAACGAAACCGCGCAAGAAAATGAAGTTAAAGATACCGCTAACGATACTTTAACCGAGGAACTTGATACTGACGACGAAGAATTTACCGAAGAAGAAAAACTCGACGCCATGCGACAGGTTGCCGAAGAGGAACAATCTCAAGCCATTGAATCGATTGTTGAAGAACCCAAAGGCAATCGACTTTATCAAGATTACAAGTTGTATCAAAGCGAACGTCCTACGGCTGTTGTAGCACTTCGGTTAGGTGATTTTTATGAAGTCTTAGGTGACAACGCCGTTATGCTCGGCAACGAAATGGACCTTACTATTACGAGCCGCGACGTAGGCTTAAAAGAGCGTGTGCCGATGATTGGGTTTCCTTACCACGCTGCCGAAAATTATTTTGCAAAAATCGTAAAGAAACACGATCTGTATATAGTCGAGAACGAACGCGATACGCAGTTTATTCCGTGCCTGTTATGTGTGGATAATCGACTTATAGACCAAGATACGGGCGAAATTATAGAAGTTACGCCGACCGACGATTGTACCGAAAAAAGACAATACGTACAGCCGAAACACGACAAAATCATCGATTATCTTACCGAACTTTTTAGCAACGAAATGGAGATAAAATTATGAAGATAGAAAAGATAAAACCTATTCCGAAATACATACAGAAAAAGATTAAACTTTACGATGACAAATTAAAATCCGCGCCGTTCGGAAGAACTCGCTTTTATGCTTACTTTACTAAAAACGACGGCGAACTTGTCAAAGTTACGGTAGCCGTTCGAGAGTATAAAAAACAATGGTATTGTAAGCCGGTTGTCGTTCACGGCGTCCATTCCGACAGATGTTTCGGCAAAGATATTAAGTTTACTTTTATCGCCGGATATACTGTCGGCTGGCACGAACAAGGGCTTTCAAAATATCAAGATTGGTACGAAAGCAAAGATTGGGGTTGGGCAGACGACAACTCATTCGATCCTTATGCCCCGATAGTCAACCGAGATTATATTTTGCAGCACTTTCCCGAATACAAATACAGCGCCGTTGACAGATACACAGGTATGAACGTTTTCAAATATTTACAGCTTTACGAGAAGTTTCCGCAAATAGAATATCTGACTAAACTCGGATTGCATAATATCGCAATGTCAACGCAGATTTTACGTCTTTGCGGTAAAGATAAAAAGTTCCGTAAATGGTTGACTACTAATCGGCATGATATTGTCTTATCTGACTACTACGTTTCTTCTATTATTAAGGCGTATAAAAGCGGCAAATCCATATACGAAATCAACAATTTTGCTAAACGTAAGATAAAATTCGATCACGCCGACCAAATGGACAATGTAAAAGCACTCGTAAAAAACGAAATCGGAAAGTTTTTGGATTATATCGAAAGGCAAAACACAAATTTCTACAGCTACCGGGATTATCTCAATGCTTGTGAGTATTTAGGGATAGATATGACGAAAGATAAAAACCGTTATCCCCACGATTTCAAACGTTGGCACGATATACGCATAGACGAATATCGTTCCGCAAAAGCATTAAAAGACGAGCAGGAACGAAAAGAATTTTACGACAAATTCGCTGCCGTTGCAAGCAAGTATTTGGGGCTTGAATACGACAAGAAGTCAGTCTATATAGCGATTATCGCACAAAAGCCGTCCGACTTAATACGCGAAGGCGAAGAACTTCATCACTGTGTAGGACGTATGGGTTACGACCAAAAATTTGCTCGTGAAGAATCTCTTATCTTCTTTATCCGAATGAAAGACGAACCCGAAAAACCGCTTGCCACGGTAGAATATTCGTTAAAAAATCACTCGGTACTACAGTGCTATGCAGATCACGATTCCAAACCAAACGAAGATATACTCAACTTCGTAAATAACAAATGGCTGCCTTACGCAAACAGAAAACTAAAACAATTAGCGGCTTAACGCCAAGGAGAAAACTATTATGTCAAACTATTTCAGAATTACAGGCTATTGCCCCGAAAAAGACTTTTCTTTCATTATGGATTGTTACGGGAAACTTGAGAAAAAGTGGCAATTCTCAGCCGAACTTGTAAAACGCGGACTTAAAATTATCGAAGTATCCGACGATGAACAGTTTCTTGAAGGAAACATTCCGCTTTTAGTTAATCCGACAGATAAATTCGTACTTCGAGCTTATGCAAACGGCAAACCTAAATACATTACTCAAACAATTCGCGGAACAGAATGCAGTGCAGTTAAGTTGGATGACAAAATCTATATCCCCAATAAATCAGATGTCTACAATTTGTAATCAACTCAACCCAAACTAAAAGCCGAGAGAAGACTTTACCTTTCTCTCGGCTTTTAGTTAAATTAAATATGATATCCTAACGATTCTAACGTAAATATCATAAAGTATTGAACAGCAATCGATAAAGCAATTTTTTCTTTTTCCATTACAATTTCAAGCAAACGTGCTTTGTCTTTACTCAGCTTTATACCTATCTTAGGATTATCTATCTTTTCACGTTCTGCGTATGGATCATCATGTCCCCATAAAGAAAGAGCGATTCCAGCCCAACCGGTCGACAAAATTGCAATACAATTCTTTTGGTTAATTGATGTCAAAATAGCTTTTTCGCTATTTAAGTTTTTATCTTTCATGATTTTACTTAACATATCTTGAGCATTTGGATCATTTGTAAAGTCTATTGTAACAATAGGCGTTTTATTTGACCTAAATAAGTCTTGTTCTAAGAATACCTTTCTAAAGACTTCTAACTTAATTTCGTCGTCCGCATTCTTCAGATTCAATTCTTCATAGTTTTTCCAATCATTCACAATAAGACTTTCTACCATATTTGTAAATAAGCCTTGCCTTTGTTGATAGGATTCGCGATTAGTCAAAAGCAACCTTCCTATTTCCAAAATGGGTTCAGTAGCTTTTATTAATTCAGTCCATTTAGAAAAACCGGCAAGCCTTGCTATGACATGTTGCGCTTTCATCAAGGTAAAAGGTTCTTCTTCATCAATATCGAATGACATAATGATGTCATCGATATCATGAAAAAAGCGAGGGGCGTAAACGTAAATACCCTCGTCTTCATCAAAAGTTTTTGTATTGTAATCTTTCAAAAGATTCTTAGCTTGTTGTTTAAAAAATTCTACAGTTGCCATAATAATATTCTCCTTATTTTATAGTCTATTGTCTAATACCAAATGCGTTCGTAATCTTTTTTTTGACAATAAACCATATATAAAGATTATATTATCAGGTAATGGCTGATTAAAAATCTTTGCACGAACGAGCTAGCTTGCCATAAGCGTATTTACATTTTATCATAAATTATGGTATAAGTCAACCCCAAACAGTACCAGTATGACAAAAAAAATCAAAATAATCAAAAAGAGAAGTTTAAAGCAACTTTCTCTTTATTAAGATTTGTTATTCACATCCCATTAAATAAGCCTTTAAGATCATATAGAATAAAGCTATTTCGTTTATACTATACGTTGCTGTATCTCCGTAGCCAGAGTGATAATTATTATTACGCAAATTCCCAGATAGTTTCCTGCACGTCAAGTATTCGATATTCGTTGTTAAATCAGAGCCTATCAATTCCACCAGTTTGTTTCTAAATTTGTTCTCTTTTTCACCTTTTTGAACCAAAATGTGATTCAAATCAATCTTTACAGTTCGACCACCTTTACTTATTATCGGGTAAAGATTGCAATTATTTTTTAAATATAATCTACATCCGTTTTCAAACTGGGCTAGCAAATCAAAAACGCATGTTTTATAAGCATCATTAGTTAAGCCATCAATCAATATATCATAAACAATCTCTCTTCTATCGTTTGGAATTAATAAATTCGAATCAGCAATATTTTTAATTGCATTTTTTAGTTCGTTATCAATTATTCTATTTTTTTGCCATACTGAAAAGAAAATGCTTGCTGTTATGCTGAAATGTTGCAACAAACATTCAGACATTAAATATTCTTCAGTTTCACTTTCAGAAGCTCTAGTAGATTCATAAACTATAGTTCTGTTTTCGTCAAACATGAGATTGTTTACACAATTAAAAAGAGAATTCTCAACTGTTTTACGATGTTTTTCAAACTCTTCTTTAGACACGGGCGTAAAGTTGTTTATAAAAAACAAAAATTTAGTTGTTGTGTTTGGTAGCTCATTAAAGTGTTTTTCAATACTATTTCGGCAAGCAATGATCTGCTTTTCGATTGTTTTATCAATTGGATGCTCCACCATATTCATTTGAGAATATGTCCGCTTATAAGAGTCTTCTAATAAAAACCGTATTTCATTAATTTTTTCAGCATCATCAACTTCATCAAGGATAGCAATGGCATCTTTAAGATAATTGTAGCAATGCGGATATTTTTTATCTATTTCAATACATAGATCAGCGTATTTATTTCTCCAAAATTTTAGTTTTTCGATCATCTTCTTTTTCTTGAAGTAACAAATGAGATATCGCATAATACATAGTGCCGGATCATTGATTTCATGTATTTCACTAACTACATTTTCGATTTCGGGAATATATGAAGATTGAATCTCTTTATTTAAATTTTGAAGAATTTTTGTAATATAGTAGAAAAAAACCATTTTTTGATCGTCGTCTTTATATTTAATGCCAGAAATAAATATATCCATTGTTTCCCAGAATTTACGGATATCATTCTTGCCATACAAATAAGAAGCTCTTGTAAATGCACAATAAAGACTATGATTTCCACCTTGAAAGAGCGCCCCCTTGACATAATCAATATATTTTTGAGCTGCCAATAATTTTTTTTCTTTACTTTTTTCTTTAATGCCACAAATATCAAGGAGCCTCCCCTTAATAATGGGATTGTCTGACAATTCGATAATTCTATTTATTTCTTCAAAATCTGCGTCACTTAAATCGGGAAAGCCTAAAGTTCTTTCTCCAGTGACAGACCACGCAAGTAATTCAAATGGATTATCTTTCGACAGGTCGCTACCATAAATGAAATTAACCTTATTTAATAAATAATCTATAACTTGATGCATATCTTGCGAACATTTATCAAAGTTAAAGAAAGAGGCAATAAACGGAGAATCAAATTCGAAATTTTGCGCCAAATAATTTTCAATGCGGTCTTTTGATTTTATCAGTTCTTGAACGTCCATAGTGTTCTCCATTGTTAAAAAGTGATCTTTATTCTTTTCGATAACATTATACCATAATTTACGAATTTTTTCAATGTGATTCGGCTACACATCAATTCTTTTATTAAGGCAACCGAAGTTCGTTTTACTAGATAAAATTTTATAATGCTGCTTTTTGGCAGCATTATGTTGATTATCCTTGACAAATGGCAGCGTAAATGCTATATTATTAAAGAGGTGTGATTAATGGAAAATACAATTGGTCAACTGATTCGAGATAAACGAATAAATTTGGGGCTTTCCCAAAAAAGGCTTGGAGTTCTAAGTTCATTAAGCGATAGCGAGATAATGAAGATTGAAACCGGGGAGCGAAAAAAACCAAATTGGGATAATTTATGCAGGATAGCACAAGCTCTAAATATACATCCTTTAGAAATGATGGTTTGCGCTGGCTACATAAATCAAAAGGATTGTCATCCATTAACTAAATTGAAAGGAATCGAAAAACTTAATGACAACGAAATAGCGTATATCCAACTGATGATCGATTTCATTATTTCACGAAAAAATGCGACTTGCGGAGAAAACAAATGATATTTAGATTAGGTGAACTTTTTTGTGGACCTGGCGGATTAGCTTGGGGTGCAACACATGCAACAATAGAAAGGACTGATTATCGTATAATTCATCAATGGGCAAACGATTACGATAAAAACACATGCGAGACTTATAGGCATAACATCTGTCCGGACAATCCTGAAACTGTATTTTGTGCCGATGTTAGATCTTTTGATATGTCACCATTACCACCAATAGAAGCGTTAGCTTTTGGTTTCCCTTGTAACGATTACAGTGTTGTTGGCGAACAAAAAGGAATGGATGGTAAATTTGGCCCACTATACTCTTATGGCGTGAAAGCATTACAACAATTTACCCCCCTTTGGTTCGTTGCCGAAAACGTAGGAGGGCTTAAAAGTGCAAATGATGGAGCTGCGTTTGCAAAAATATTAAACGAATTAAGAGCATCTGGATACGTGTTAACCCCACATCTCTACAAATTTGAAGAATATGGCATTCCACAAGCCCGTCACAGAATTATTATTGTGGGCATTCGAAAAGACTTAGATATAAGTTATCATGTTCCATCTCCGATTCAGTATGTTGGTGTAGACAATTCTTGTCGAACAGCAATAGAGGTCCCACCTATCTTACCCGCAGCACCTAATAATGAGCCAACAATACAGTCAGAAACAGTAATCCAAAGACTTGAACATATTCTTCCTGGTCAAAACGCTTTCACTGCAGATTTGCCTGAAGAATTAAAATTAAACGTTAGGGGAGCTAAAATAAGTCAAATTTACAAAAGATTAGATCCAGATAAACCAGCTTATACCGTAACGGGTAGTGGCGGAGGCGGAACTCATATTTACCACTGGAATGAGCCTAGAGCCTTGACAAATAGAGAACGAGCTCGACTCCAGACTTTTCCGGATGATTTCATTTTTATAGGAAATAAAGAAGGTGTTCGAAAACAAATTGGTATGGCAGTTCCTTGTAGGGGAGCTCAAATTATTTTTGAGGCAATTTTGAGATCTTTTGCCGGCATTGATTATCCTTTTGTTGAACCAAATATCAATGAATAAAAGAAACGGTTGCATATTGTGCAACCGTTTCTTTTATTCGCTTACATCATAGTATGTTACATTATCAGGTAGTTTAATATTTGGCACCCAAATAGAACTGTTAGCCCAACCCTTGCCTCCGATTATCTGATACATAGTCAAAACGACTTTATCATGGAATAAACCACCTAATTGCCAATCGGCGGATGACAATAAAGCACCTGTTCCTTGGGTAATATTTCTATTTCTTCTTACAATCAGTATTCCTTGAACTACGGGTTTTTCGGCAAGTAAAACATCAAGAACACCTTCAAATGCTCTCAAATTAAAGTCATCACTTGGCACAATATGAGATAAAATTTCTTTTATTAACTTTAGGGTTACTTGATAGTACTGTTCTTCATCTGAAAAACCAATAAGAATGTTTGAAATACTATCAAATGTGTCGTTTTTAGGATTGTTAGGATAATAGTTTGAACCACCCGAAATTGCTTCGACGTAATTATCATCTAAAACGTTTTTTCTGGTTGGATTCAAACCTTCCGGATAATAAACTTTTATGTTTTCGATACCATGTTCTACCTGTGCAATTATGGAATTATTGGTGGAATTTATATCCGAAAAGAGTTTATACAATCTTTCATCCAAATACACCATCATCAACCCTGCATCACGATCATAGCCAAACATACGACTATGTTGCCACATGGTATCAGCTTGAGGCTTTTTACTAGTACGAGTGTAGTATATCGTTTGCAATTGCGGAAAAGTAACACCACGTCCTAATGTATTTCCGCCAACAACGAAATTACAACCTTTTGAATATTCAGAGCTATCAATATCGTTCTTTCCATTCATTATTAAGATTTTTAAATTTCCTAATAGTATATTTTTAGCTTCTTGATAAACTTCCTCAAATGAATGTTTTACAGATTTTGTTGGAGTTATAGTGGAATAAAATTGCCGAAGTTCTTCTTTAAACGCATCACCCAAATTATCACAACACCATTGAATTTCGCTTTGTATTTGATTGGCATAATCTTGATGAACAGATTGCCGTACACTTGGATGAAATAGACAGTTACAAACAGTGCCTCCAGACAAAAAAATTTGAGAGGAAACAACTAAATGCCTCAAAACAACTTCATGGGTAGGATTTGTTATTTTATCAATAAACGTTACGCATTGTGGTTTAGCTAAATTATTAGGAAAGAAAAAATCCCCACCCAAATAACCATCGCCAGGTTTGAAATAGTAAGTAAAACTAGGATGCCACCCCGACAACTTTGTTTGCAAAAATATTGCTTGAGGGGTTCCAGTGACTTGCAAATATAAAACGCTTGACGCTCCAGACCTAATTATATCTAAGTATTTATTGATTGATGATTGTCTATTTCTATTCACAAGGGTGTTTAGAGAAGCCGCATCAGCCTCATCATCAATAACAAATAATGGATTTCCACGCATAAATCCAGTAGAATTGAAAACATTGGCCCATAATTTAAGTATTTTAAAATTCTTTTTTAATACTATAATTGTTGGAAGCTCTAAATTATTGTCGGCAAAAAGTCTCGAATCGTTTTCGCCACAAACACAAAAACCGTCAAGATCAGATTGCACCCGCAATAATGTTTGTTGTTGTAAGACTACATTGTCAGTGGTCAACAACACAAACACAGGAAAGCCTAAATCGGCAGCCTTGCACATTATTCCAAACATTTGCCCTGTTTTCCCCGACTGAACATTACCGAAGAGCAACCCTATTTCATTACTAGTAAATGAAAAATTAGACAAGTATTGAGAGCCAACTTCCTCTGACGTTTTAGAAATGGATTCAGCTAATTTGATGTTTCCACGCTCAATTATTTTATTTAAATAAGTTTCTAAATACTTCATTTTATTATCCCTTATCAATTTTTACTGGACTCAAAAGATAATAACCATACATCTAACGGCGAACCATTTTCATCAATTGCCGTTTGACCGGTTTTCTTAAAGCTTAAGCAATCACACCCGTATGCTTCAAGAATTTCTTTAGTAATCATTCCTATTCGTTCCGTATCAAGTTGAGTATTATTTACAGGGGACACCAATCCAGCCGCAACCAGTCTACCTTTTAGCCATCTACCCATTATCAATTCGTCACCAACAGCACTAAATTGTTTATTATTATCGCTAGTGGTGTGTGCCTTAAACCAGTATCCATCATCTGTAACAACAAAAAATGGATCATTTTTTTGTGGATATCCATCTTTTCGATAGATTTCCGCATCAACTGTCAATTGGGTTTCATACCAATCTCTTGATTTGTTTTTGCTACGCGGAGCCGCATAGCATACATTTATATTTGATTTTGTAAAATTTTTACCATTATCAACTAGCCTATTACTAAAAGTTGGAACTTTTAAAAGAAGCTTGAATTCAACAGAAGGCTTACACTGTCTATAAAAATCAACATTAGACTTCGGAACTTGTGTAACTAGTTCAACGCCTGTTAATGCAGTATTAAGCTCATGAATAAGTGGAATGTTTGATAAAGTAGCTATGTTTGATGAACATTTACTATTTTTTAGATCCTCAATATGTTTTGCTATTTCATCAACTTCATCTCTATTTGTAGTAATTGCGGAGAACTCATACTGTCTTCTATTTGAAGCTTCTAATTTGATTATACCAAGATTAGCCGAGCCAATGATAGCCGAGAATGGTTTCCCGTTTTTATAGAAGCAATATGACTTGCCATGATATTTGAAAGCATTTACTAATCTTATCTCCCCAATTCCCAAATCTTGCCATTTTTTATTGATTTTCATAGCCGTGTGATAAGAATTTTCTGGCATTCCCTCAGTAAAGTACATGCCTATATTTAATGAAACTTTGGAAATTTTATATTTTGCAACCAACTCATCAATTTCCTTAATCGAACCCAATGACGCATATCCAACAGCTAACTCTATTTGATCCGCTTTTGAAATTTGATTCATAAAACAATCCAAGAATGTTTGTTGACCTTCTCTTGCCGGCAAAGGCAATATATTTGAATATAAAAGTTCCATTTGCAATAGCCTCCAAATAAAATGGGGATCGTATATTACTAGTATTATAACATAAAAAATTATATTTTGCAAGATGCTTGACAGATCGTTTCATAATTAGGTATTGATTTTCAATTTCTCATATTACTTTGAGGTTACGTAATGTCACATTGAAATCACATTGAGGTTACAACGTGAGTACAGGGCGTGTGCTTGTCTTGATACAAGTCGGCGTCGCTTCGCTCCGCCGAGACAAGCACACGCCCTGTAGACTAAACTGCGTTAAACCGACCAAATGAATACGCGCGGCGGAAGTCGAAGTCGCCGCTAAACCGCTTGCCGATCTTCGTCTTTACCGCCGTGCGCCGTAATTTCATTTAAGCCTGCGTTTATACGCAACCGTTGTTTAGCTTACAGTTCGCATTTGCGCTATTACTTCGGGCGATACCTGTCCCATAAGACAACCTTCGTCCCAACAGTTGAAATCGTCGAAGAGTAAGAGCTTCTGTTCTTCCATACCTATAGGGCAGATTATATCTTCGTCCATAATATCCGAAATGAAGAATTGCGGAAGTCCTTTAGAGTAGACGATTCTCTCTCCGGACTTTTCTATATACTTCATTATGTAACGCATTGCTTTGCGAAGTCCTGTCTGATCTTCTATCGCCTCGAAGTCGTTTCTTCCGAACCTTTCCTTGAAGTACATATTCTGAAGCGTTATCTGCCTTTTATGCTCACTAAAACTATATGTATTGTCCTCGAACATAAACCCCGGCATCGTGCCGTCGGGAATATAAAGCAAACCGTGAAAATGCAGTCTTTCCTTTTCGGGCGAACGTTCCCAAACTCCTATATATTTCCAGCCCTTTCGGGAGCAAAAATTGGAAAGCGTTTTCTTTAGACATTTACGAAACGATTCTTCCGTATGCAACTTACTATCGTAGGTGAAAGTGCAAAAATAGTTGAATCTCTGCAAGTTCGCTTTACGAGTCATTCTTATACGGCGAGATATAACGTTTCGTTTTTTGCGATCCATATTGTTGTTTACATAAAGAATGGTTTCTTCGTCCGTTTCAAAATACGGTCGCATGCCGTTAAAGATAAACTTTTTGCGTTCGTGTTTCTTCTTTTTTTGTGCTTCTTGGTACAACTCGTCAAACAATTCTTTACGAGTAATTCGACGAGCTTTCTTCGGCTTGTTTTCGCTATCCGTAGCGGTATTTTCGCCGTCGGCAGGTGCTTCTTCAACCAAAACATTATCATCCGATACAGCCGATTCTAAGCCGTTTTCTGAAGGTGTTTCATCGGCAACGGAAGAGGAAGTATCGTTATCTATGACTTCGATTACCTCCTCAACCTGGTAGCGTTTCGGTCGTACAGGTCTGGTTGTGTGCGGTATTGCAATGTAGTGACTTCCGTCAAAATATACTTTGGTTTCGCCATAAGGCATAATTCCTCCTTTGCCGTATAAAGTGGCACGAGGATTCTCAATTCATAGCAGTATCCTCCTCGTTGCTTTTATACAGCGCGTTTATGAAATAACTGTGCTGCTCTTTGAGTTCGGAAACGGAGGCTTTCTCCGTCGCGTACTCTATATAGTCGTTTATTCCTGTCTTTGCGTTTCTCGCCATCTCGTTGAAATAGTCCGAGAAACAATCGGTTGAAAATCTTTTTGCGTAAATTTTTCTGTTCATTAAGTAATATTTCCTTTTGTCGGGCTTGCCGTCCATAGTGCCTCGTTCTTTCTCGATTTGCAGAACGGAATACCCGTATTTGTTGTGAATTTTCAAGTTGCGTTGCCATAATTTTGCCGCCAAAGATTTGAGCAAATACACAAGCAAAGTATTGTCGCCGCGACGGTAACGGAAATCATAATATAGGGCTATAACGCGATTAACGAGCCATTCGGTCACCATTTCTTCTATCGTATACAGCGGCAATGCAAGCCTTTGATCCCCGGAAGAAACAATGTGGATGATGTCGCATAAATCTCTGGCATCCGCACCCCAAGATTCCGGTCGCTGTTCGTCAGTAAATACTTTTATGAACGGAAAGTTGTCTATCGTTGCCGAGTGACGACACATTTTAAGCCACGAATTGAACAGATCGTTTTTCTGGTTGGTTTCGTCGTTCTTTTTCCTGACTTCTTTGAGTTCAAGGTTGTTTCCGCGTTCTTTTCCGACTTCCGTAATAGCTACAACGCCGAACTCGAAACTACATGCTTTAGGATTGTTTTCAAGCACCTTTTTACCCAAGCGAAGCACGTCGAAATCCAAAATATGAGAGTGTCTGCCGTCGGTTAAGTTTTCCGGAAAAAAGTCCGTCACCCACATAGGAAAATTGCCTTCGGAAATAACGAAATTGTCGGTACGTATTGAAAAATTCGATACAATCAGGCTGCTTTCTATGACGTAAACGAAGTACGCCAAAGCATAGGTTTCAAGTATATCAAACAACGATTTTATACTCAACGCGTCGCAAAACTCTCCGCCGTAACGGGCAATATCATAGCCGTAAATTTGCTCGGTATTATCTGCGTTCTTGAGATAACGCTCTCGCTTTTTATGCACAAAAATCTTGACCGATGCAAGGTTGTAAATCTGTCCGTATTCCATAGTCGTTTGTATCTGTTTTTCAAAGCAAATCCACGGAAAATACGGAAATTTCATATCCGCGTTCCGCAAGATTTCGAGAGCCTTTTGTTTGAACATAACTTCCTGACTTAACGCCATATCCGTAATAAGCGTTGTCTTTTTCTTACCCATACTTCCGCAACTCATAGACACGATAGGCAGTTCGTTTATAAATCCGCAGTTACGCGCTTCGAAGTGTCTTAATCTGTTTTTGGCTATCTTTCGGCGCCAACGGTCGAGCAAAACTATACCAATTATGAGCAGAGCCCACAACGGAACGTGCGTAAACAACACCTGTAAATCTACCGCGAGTTTTACGAACTGCGGATAAATCGTGCCGAGCTGAAAGGAAATGGCAAAGAAGAAGTAATAAGCAAAAAACTCTATTACAATCGTCGCTAAATTGAGATGGAATATCCAAATAATAAGCCACGTTATCCAAATCCAGCGGTTTTGCCTTACGAAATCTATGTAATCGAGTATCAGATTTCTTAGCGGCAACACCGTTTTCTTCGTCAGACATTTATACACTTTGAGCGGTTTCGTATCCGCGTTGTAATTGTTATTTACCGCACCGTAAATGCGCTTTATAACCACAATTACCAGTATAAAACACGGCAAAAGTATAGTTATAACCTTCATAAATTCAGTAAGTTTTTCCGCCGTGACAGCACCCCACAACTTGAA
>DPQS01000022.1:17866-39239 GCA_003537755.1 Clostridiales bacterium
CCACAACTTGAAGTTTTCTCCGTTGATAAACCAATAGAAATAGTCTTTAGTTCGCTGTGTAAATCCGCCGAAATCGGATGGTAAATTCGTCGTGTTTTCAAGCACTTTCGACGGCAGATTTACACTCGGAAAACCGCTCGTTTCTATTCCGAATAAGTTCATAAAATAATACTTAAAACTGCCGTATAGGTCGATTAACGCCTCAAAACTTCGGTAATAGGATAGTTGAAACACAAATAATCCGAGCAGTGTAAGCCCTACGAAAATTGCCACCGTAACGATGATATTAAATCGTCTGTATCGCTTCATAAACCGCCTCCGAAATTGCCGCTTGCTTTGCCGTAAACACCGCGTAACTTATGAGCAAAATCACGAGTATAAGCGTTGCTACGGCGAGTATTCTTTTTAATATTTTCATTTAATTTTATCCTCCTAAAAAAAGTAACGCCGACAGATCTCTCTGCCGGCGCGTTTATTACTGTCGTTTGCGTTTTATTGCTTTTATAAGCGCCGCTATTCCGTTTATGGGTAACGTCACAAACCAGACCACTGCTTTGAATATATACGGCAGAACGGGAGCAAGCAAGACAATCGCTAAAATCAGCATTATCAGTGCCGCTAACTTCTTCCCCGTATCGTTCAGGCTTACGTCGATGTCCGTTTTGTTGGACGGATCTTTACCGCCCGTTTGTTTGTTGTCGATCGTACCCAAGTTGTAAGTTATTCCGTCCGTTTCGAACTTCAAACGCAATATCGTTACGTCACCTACAACGGTAGATGACGAATACTGCGAACCCGTTCCTGTGTAATCGGGCGTAAAGGAATATGCGGTTTCCGTAAAGCGAAGAACCCACTTCTTTCCTTTCAGTTCGTTCAATGCCGAGTCGGTAAGTTTTGTAGAAACTTTGACATCGAGCACCGCACCATGAAATATGTTTTCACGATTTTCTCCGCTTATAAAGTCGTCAACGGTCTGAATCCTGTCCCACTTGTAAGTTCCTGCGAACCAGCCTTCCCCGGTGTGTTCTACCTTATCCGTGTATTTGAGATAAGAATAGTTGTCCTGTTTTTTACCGAAAGTTTCCTTTTCGCCTATAAACGCGGTCCAATTCCAATTATACGATTGCGTGGTATAGTAAACGTCCGCTTCTAAAAGTTTATCTATAGGCTTGTCCGTGTTGAATGCCACGAAATGGCTGTCGCATGCGGAATTGTAAAGCGTAAAACCGTTTTCGTATCTAACGAACCCCACAAACTTGTCCGTTACGACGATTGTGTCTATATCCACACAATTTACATAAGGCTTTCCGTTGATTGTGCCGAAAGCATATTGTTTCGAAACATTGTAATTCACTTCGGTTACGGTATTATCGTTACCCGTTGCGGGATCGATTGTTTTATCCCATTTTCGGTAAATAGACG
This sequence comes from Clostridiales bacterium, assembly GCA_003537755.1. Classification (GTDB taxonomy): domain Bacteria; phylum Bacillota; class Clostridia; order Christensenellales; family CAG-314; genus Fimimonas. Next base: position 19,289 of record DPQS01000022.1, read on the forward strand.
TAATCGCGTAATATCTTACGGCATCGTCTTTGACCGCAAAGTCCGAAACCTTATACTTGAAAAATACACCGTCGGCATTCAGCAGTTCAAGTTTGTAATTGTGGTAAGAAATGGCGTCGTTTGTGGTTGTAGAAATGTTGATTGACGAAGCAACCAAACCTTTCAGTTGTCCGCTCGGTTGGTAAACGTAAACAAAGAGTTCTTTGTCGCTGCTTTCTGCAAGCTGAATTATCTGCAAGGAGTAATCGGTCGCTTTTTCGGAATAGTTTTCCTTAGAAAAGGAACTGTCGCGCTGTAAATCTTCCAGAACGTTCGTATATGTAACCGTGCTTTCCGCTTTGGCGATGACGGGAACTTGTGCCGCCGTTATGACGGCACTTATTCCTAAAACGAAAGCGAAAAGCATTACCGCTAATCTCTTTTTCGTCGTCAAAACCAGATTACCTCCTTGTCGAAATACACGCCCGTAACTCTGCCGGAAACGGAGAAGTTGAGTTTTATAACCGACTTACCGTCCTTGGAAGTTACGAGCAACGTAAACATATCTTTGTAAGACTTATCGTCGCAAGAAGTGACGGTATCGCCGTAGATTTGCTCTAAAATATCCGTAACGCCGTTGCCTTTAGGCTTTATGGAAAACTTGTCTCCGTCGGTCGTTATATCAAACCCTGCGGTAAAATTTTCTTCTGCCTGAAAGGTATGCGTTTTACCGTCCACGGCAAAGGCGAAATCCTTTCCGTCAAGCTTGTTCGGCACCACTTTAAGCGAATACCCTTTGTTGTTGCTGTCCGTCGAAAGATTACGTACAATGCCGCTTAGCGGTCGTGTTTCGGTAATAACGTATCCGCCGGAAGCGTCCGTAACGATGGTTTTATCCACCGTTACGTAAAAGGTTTTCACTTTATCGGTAAAGCCGTTTGTCAGCTGAAATATAAGTCCGACTACGGCAATAATTGCAAGGACGATCAGAACGTAAACAGTAACTCCGAGTGTTGTTTTTGTTGCTTTTTTTGCACTCATACTTTACCTCCTTTCGCCTGTAGCGTTGGTCAAATATTGACCGTGGACTTATTAAGGCTTACGCTTTTAACCGAAGTAACCAGCCACACTTTTACCGTTTCGGACAATCCGCTTACGGTGTCTTTTACGGTAATCGTAAAGTAGCACGAAGGGAGAGCGGCTATGTTTGCCTTACTGTTGGTTTCGAAGTCTTTGCCACCGGTTAATCCGTATTCGTCCTCGAAAACATATCTGCCTTTATATGTCGTTCCGGTAAAATATTCGGTATCGTTTACCATTTCGTCATAATAGTTTTCAACAACAACGGTGCCGGTTTTCACGGTAAGAGTCGTTCCCGAAATGGTAGCGGACGCAATAAACTTGTTTACAATGTCGGACATTTTCCTTTTCGCCATATTGGAGAAACTTCCCATACCGCTGCTTCCGTCAACGAATTCGTCGCCGAAATACAATTCTCCTACGCCGCCGAGCGTGACAGTAAGATTTTTACTGCCGATCGTGTTAAAGATGTTTCCGAGATTTACGGTAAAGTTGTAAGTCTTATTCGTGCCGAGTTGATAGTAATTGCCCCTGTTTGTATCACTAATCGGGTTTAGAGTACTGTTAGTGATACTTATCGTACTTGCAACGCCTACGAACGAAACCGTACAGTTTGCCGTAAAACCGCCGTCGCGAGTGGTAACGGTAACAATGATTTTATCTCCGCCGAAAGCCTTTTTACAGGAAATTGTGGCTGTAAGCGAACCGTCGGAGTCTTGCGTTACGGTAACGTAATCGGTTACGGCTTCTTTGCCGTGAGTGGGAGCAGCTCCCCAAGCGATAGAGTAATCTACCTGTTGGTTTGCCGCGTCCCACGGCGTAACGGATGCCTGAATTTTTACGTCAACCGTTTGTCCGTTTGCTTGCGCGGCGGCGAGTGTCTTTGCCGTAAACGTCATAGCTTTGGGCATATTGTAAACTTTAGGTTCCGAATACTCGAATTCCGGTTCGGTTATTTCGGCTTGCGGTAAATTGTCTTGCCTTTTAACGTTTACGGAATAGCAAATGCCTATAACGCAAGCGGTTACAATAGTTATTACGGCAAGCAAAATTGCCGTAATTTTCAATACTTTTTGTTTCTTTGTATTAGTCATTTATTGTCCTCCTGAAATTATTTTTTATATACGCTTTTAAGCGTTCTTACGAACAAGTCCGTAATCAAATCCATACCTTGCTCGTTGGGGTGTAAACCGTCGCTCGTGTACTTTTCGTATTCGTATCCGTCGATTGCGCCAATGTCTACCACGCGGCACTTGAAATACTTTGCAATACTGCGGATGGTATCGTTGTACTTATCCATAGTCGCAGTATCTTTGTTCGTGCTGTTATACGGAAGAGTGAAAACATACACGTCAGCTTTACCATACTTTTGCGTTATCTTATGCAACGTAATTGCGTATGCCTGAGCGAAATTTTCCGGAGTAATATATCCGTTTTCCTTGGTGTAAACTTCGGATAGTTCTTTGAATGCGCCGAGTTCGACATTGTTATCGAAGTCGTTTACGCCCATATACACGGCAATAATATCTGGATTCGTACCTTTGTTGTTGCCTGTGTTGTCGTGAAGTTCGGTCGCACGTTTATCGTAAGCCGCTCCGTTACCGTTGGTAACCTTAGAACCGGACCACGAATTGTTTACGAGAAGATTCATACCCGTGCTGTCAACCGCTTGTTCCCACCAAGTTTTTTCGGCTTTGTCGATTTCGTATTTCGGATAGAACACAGCATTGTCCTTGATATTCGTATTTGCGTTTGTTCCGTCGTTGCTGATGCCGCCGAAAGTGGAAATGCTGTCGCCGAGAATAGAGATGTTTTTACCTTTAAGATTGACAACGTCGTCCGTCCAGATCGAATAGTAAATACTTTGAGTTGTTTGTTCACGCCCGGACTTCGTAAGGTCGTAAATAAACGATAATTCTCCGCCGTCTGCATATTTACAGATAACAGGATCGTCTGCTTTCATAAATGCAAGCGTTTCGTCTGCTCCGACGTAAATAAATTGGTCGGAAAGATCTACCGTAATCCACTTGTTTACGGTTGTCGAAGTAATTTCTTCGCGCGGAATATATACCTTATACGTTTTTTCGGTGCCTTCCGCAATTTTACCGCCGGCTTTTACGACGTCGGACTTAATTACCCAAAGCGTAAAATATTGATTGTCGTCAACCGCCGTAACCGTACCTACGGGCGCGGCGATTTTGGTAATACGTTTGTCGGAAAACAGTTCCGTATCCTTGTAGGCATACGGAGCGACGGACATATTATCCGTGCGTGAAAGCGTACTTACGGGATGTTCTTCTTCGAACTTTTCTCCGAAAGTAGCGTTATATTGAATTTCGGCAGGTTTTACGTCGGTTTTGTCTTTATGTACGAAAAGAACCGTAAGCAGTCCTCCGCACAAGACGACAACGAGTAAAACAACCACCGCAGTCACGATTTTATTTGTTTTAGTCATATAAATTCCTCCTGAAAAGCATAGAAAAAGCGGCTGTACCTGCGGAAACCCGAAGGCAAGCCGCCTTTAACTTCAGATTATCTCAAAAGCATATTGAGAATAGTCTTGTCCGAGTTACGGAAAGGCTTAATCTTACATTCGTAGACTTCGCCGTTTTCGTCGGTAGAACGTACCGAATAGGTGCAACCGGAAATAACCTTGTTGTGATCGTCCTTCATTTCGAAAGGAGTGGACACAAGTTCGGCGGATTTTTCTCCGTTAAACACGATATCAAGTACGGCATAACCGCCGAGATCGGGCGGAACGACGCACGCTTTTACGTCCTTGCCGCGAACGTTGCCGCGTACGAAGTAGGTAAAGTAAGATTTGCCGTTAGTTTCAAATGTTTCTCTTTCTACAAAAACGTTATTCATTTTTTAATTCCTCCTGAAAATTATTTCTTTTTCCCGATAGTACGGGAGATTTTCTTTGCTTCGGCTTTGGATTTGCCTTCTGCAAGTGCCTTTTTGTATTTGTAAATGCCTGCATGGTCGGACTGCGCCTGAAGATAACCGGAACGAAGTCCCGCTTCGTAGTCGGTAAGTTCTTTGCCTTCCTTAGGACCGTGCTGGTGTACTTTTTCTTTACGCTCGCTTGCGTAACTTGCCGCTCTATTCTTGGGAACGGACCAACGTCTTTCTCTGTTTGCCATTTTTATGTTTTTTAACTCCTTGTAGTTTTATTAGATTTGCCCGTATCGTCGGATAGCTCATCGTTCGGGGACTTACGCCGTACAGAAGTTTTACTTCGTGCCGCCCACTATTAAGTTGTAGTTTTTGTAATCTCAAGCTCGGTGAGAATGAAACACTTCGTTTCGTGCGACTTGTTTACGGAAGGTGGCCACCTTATCTGAATTCAGTCCGCAACGAACCGTCGGGTTTATGCCGTCGCTTTTTGATTACACGTCTATTTTAACCCCTGTTTTCCCGAAATACCAGAACATCGGCGTGACGGAAATGTACCAATTTGTGACCTTAAAGAAGCCACAATGTAACCTTGAAGTGATGTTTTGTAACCTCAATGTGACATGGTACCAAGAGGAAGAATAGGTGAGTTTAGTAAATGTACTTTCTTGTGTAGCTCGTACTCGGCAATCTTTTGCCTTCCGGAATTTCACGGTCATCGTACATAATGTCGTACTGATAATCTCTGTACTTCGTTCTTTTATAGAACGTATCGGTACTTAAAAGCACGGGAACTTCGTAGCCGTCTTTTCTGATAATAGACAGTTGCTGTTTTACGATAAATTCCTTTGTGCGGTACACGTTATCTGCGTATAAAATGAAATCCGGGATAAATTCAGTGTTAAAATCATCAACCATTGTTTAATACCTCCTTATGCTGTTAAATGGTTCTGCAAGAAACGCAATAATTGCTTATTGAGTCTTGTAATGTGTTCTCTTGCGTAGCCGAATTCTTCGGCTGCGGCTTCCTGCGTTTTGTTTTCTACGTACATACAAACATAAAGTTCGTAAAGTTTAGGCGACGCCTGACAAATTGCGGCATTATACGCTTCGATGGTCTTTAGAATCGTGCTTTCTCCGACTATTCTCGCGGAATTAGTCATTTCCTTTTGGCGAGAGTAATAGTAGCGGATATTTTTAAGGTCCTCGCGGATCATGCTGAATGTTTTCATGTAAAAATAACTCCTTATATGTAGATTTGAGCCGTCTGAGGACAAAATAAAAGTGCCCCCATACACGGTGTGCGAGCTTTTTCAAAGGCTCACATTCGGGTGGGGACACTATTCTCCTAGCGAATCTTACCTAACCGGCAGGGACCTCGGATTTACCACTGACTCTGTTTCAGTCCGACCTCAATTTGCCATGTTAGACGATATTTAATTGTGTTTATAATTTAGTTTGCGACTTTTCTTTTACGGATTATCTTGATTAGTCGCGTAGTATCGTTGCTATGCTCGTGATATTTGGCGTGACAGTAAGGACACTTTCCGTCGATTTCGCCGTTTGGTCTGCTGATAGCGTTGTAAAAACGCTTGCATTCCGAACATTGCATACGCAAAGGAACGGTTTCTACTACTTTTGCGGTTTCCATAAAAACAAACCTCCTTTTCCCATAGCGCGATAAGACTTGTATTTAGCAAACCGCATTGGCAGGGGCGGGAAATCCCGTACCTCGGTATGCTATCTTTCGCACCTTATATATAACAACCGAACAACCGGGGCGGGCTTGTCCGACCATTAACCTATTTAAGATCTTTGATGACCTTGACCGCTACGCCTTGAATCGCGACGGAAGAATAATACATATCTTCCATATTGTCGTTTTCGGGATGTAAGCGGATTTTTTTACGCCGTCTGTCCAGATAATAGCGTTTAAGCGTGGCTTCATTGTCTATAAGAGCAACCACGATTTGTCCTTGTTCTGCTGTTTCTTGTTGACGAACAACTACAAGGTCACCGTTATCTATACCTGCGTTTATCATACTGTTGCCGTTTGCCCGAAGAATAAAGTATTTGCCGTTACCGAACAGTTCCTTGGAAAGATTTACATAAAACTCTATGTTTTCTTCCGCAAGAAGCGGCGTTCCGCAAGCGATTTCACCGACTACGGGACATTTTATTGTATTGCTGTCCCTGATTATCTTGGGAGTACGGAGTTCACCGTATCTGCTATCCTTCTCTAATTCACCACGACTTATAAGTTCGTTGATATACCTGCTTGCCGTAGGAAGGCTTATGTCCAAAGAATCGGCAATATCCTTCATAGAGGGAGAGGCTTCCCCCTGATAATAACTGTCGTTTATGATTTCGACTATTCTTTTCAGTATTTCTTCATTCTTGCTACGCATAGGCGGCTCCTTAACTTAATTGAAAGTCCTTTTTCATTTAGACAATTATATTATACTCTTCGGTTTTCAAAAGTCAAGCGAGCAGTGCCATATTTTTTGTGAAATTTTCAAGGTGTACCTAAATGTGTACAGGTTGCACGTAAAACTCAATCTTCGGGCCGATCGCGCGCTTTGCGTTTTCTACGTTTTTTGAAATGTTCGTACATTTCGAGTTCCAACAGAGCAATGTAGAGATCGACGTCCTTTTGCGGAATAAGAGATAAATCCGGTTTTTCGTCGTCCACAAAAATTTTTCTGTTACTCGTATTGTTTTTGAGCGTAACTTCTCGCATGGCTAAACCTCCTTGTCAGATTACGCCATTACTATACACCCTGTTTTTGCCGATTACCAGAACATCGGCGTGACAAAAATGTACCAATTTGTAGCCGTCGCGTAACTCGGAAGTGATGTCGATGTAACCTCAATGTGACCTAATGTGACCTCAATGTAACCATAGAAAAAGCCACCACCTCGTTAGAGATGACGGCTTAAGCTTTACAATTATTTTTAAGGTTTTCAGCGTTTCAAGTTGACGACGTTATTAGTGGCATTATTGGTAAACTTCTTCTAATAGTGATAGTTTACGATAACAAATTGCAACATAAAAAGGAGTTCCCGAAGAAACTCCTTTAATTACAGACTTGAATTAGTTGATTTTCCAATATCCTGTCTTGTCAGAACCGATTCGCTCAATAATGCCCTGTTTTTTTAACGACACGATAACCCTGTCCAATGATGTTTTCGGGATAGCCGTCAACTCAACAAGCTCTTTTTTGGAAACTGAAGGATTCTTTTGGAGTTCTTCCAGAACCACACTTTCGCGCGTTGTTAATTTTACAGCCCCGTTTACAGCCCCGTTTTTTGGGGTAGTATTTTCAATCTTATTAAACGGAATTGTTACGGTTATCATGTTCTCGGAAAAAGTATATGCTTTTTCGCCGTATTCTCTCACGACAATCGGTACGCCGTGACCGGAATGTTCGACAATACCGCACTGAAGGAAAATCTTCATTAGATCTTTGTTTACCGGCTCGGTTTTTCCGGATAAGAATTCTTCTTTCGTTAAATTTTTAGGAATACCGCCGTAGGACACTATTTCCAGTCTGTCGTCGAACCAATAGACGGCGGGAGATAATTCTTCCGACCACTTGTTATGAACGCAAGCGTTTATCCAAGCTTCCTTGAATGCTTCGCTATTAAACAGGCGTTGTTCTTTTCTCGGGCGAACGGATACGTCTATAAACGTTTCGTTTAATGCGTCGCAATAGTTGATAACCTTTTCAAGCGATTCTATAAGGCAAGTAAAACCATATTCGTTGCGTTTTACAAACACCGATTTATCCGTTCCCTTGAATACGGCGACTTTTATTGAGTTCATATTCTCGTCGGCAAGTATATCCGCAAGAATATTGAATTTCCCGTCGGCAGTAATTAAACCGAAGTTTTTATAAAAAGACTCTTCGTTTATATGTATGCTGTGAGAAACAAGGTATTGCTTCAGCTTGTTAAAAGTGTAGTTATCTCGCAATACCGGAATATCTCTTATGGATTTTTCGGGAATAGAAACGGTTTCGGCATATCTCTCTTCTATCTGTTCTTCCGTCATACTACGGCAACTTGTCCCGACACGAATAAAACAACCGGTGGCACTGCGACCGTATTTTTTTATATAATAAAGAGCTTTGCCCTTACTCACTTTAATTTCTATTACGTTTTTACCGTCAACGTACTTTGTACCGAGTTCAACAAAAGCCTGCGGATTAGGCAAGATTTGCGTTGTGATAATATCGGCAATGCGTTTTTGCGTATCGTCAATGTTTTCTACGCCGATCACTGTTCCGTCATCATCTACGCCGATATAAATCGCACCGTCGAAACTGTTCAAAAACGCGACGATTTCCTTCTGCAACGTATCGTTTAATATCTTCTTTAATTCTGTTCTTTCGGTTTCCTGAAAAAGCATTTTCCGAACCTCACTCATAAAACTGTTTCCATTATAGCATTTTTTTGAAAGTTTTTCAAGGGTTAGAACTTCTGCTTTTGACTAATTTTAGCGAATAACAAAAAACTTTACGTAACCGTGCCGTTTGTTGCTAAGGTAAAAACGAAAATATCGACTTATGTCCTTTCGGGTTGAGATGTTATCAGAAAAGACCTTGCAGTCAAGGGAAATAAATATCGCTTAAAACGATAACTAAAAAAGACTTCTATGCAATATTTATTTCTTTGTCCTTGACTTGCCGCGTTCTTTCCTGATGGATTTTCTCTGTCGAAAGAAAAATCGACGAAGGAGGTGTTCCTTGATGTTACAGAAAGGTTTCTCAAAATCACAATCGGGTTACGGCACGGTTACGTCGAGTCACAAACTGGGCACAAACCTGCTACGCCGATGTCCTTGTATTTGCGATTTTTCGGGTTTATCCTTAAAACAAAAAATCAAAAGGAGTTAATTTGAATGAAAAATTGTGTAATTTATGCCCGTTATTCGAGCGACAGACAAACAGAGCAATCTATCGAAGGGCAACTTCGAGTTTGCTATGAATTTGCGGCGAGAAACGATTTGAATATCGTCCACGAATATATCGACCGCGCTATGACGGGTACAAACGATAACCGTAAAGACTTTCAACAAATGCTGACAGACAGCGAACATACCAAAGAATGGGAAATTTGTCTGGTATATGCGCTTGACCGTTTCGGAAGAAACTCTATCGAGCAAGCCATAAATAAGTACAAATTACAGAAAACAGGCAAAATCGTTATATCGGCAACGCAAAAAACGTCGAGAAATATCGACGGTTCGCAAAACCTTGACGGTATTATTCTTGAAAATATGTACGTCGGCATGGCTGAATATTATTCGGCAGAGTTATCTCAAAAGGTAAAACGTGGTATGAACGAATCTCGTATTAAAGGCAACTTTACGGGCGGTTATCTGCCTTTCGGTTATTACAAAACAGGCGACAGAAAGACCGGGGTTAAAGTCCACGTTGACGAAAACCAAGCCGCTGTTGTAAGAAGATTGTTTGAAGAATTTGCCACAGGAAAACTTGTATCCGATCTTATTGAAGAATTTCACGAAGAAGGTATACTTTTTAACGGAAAGCCGTTGGCGAGAACAACAGTTTACAATATGCTCAAAAACGAAAAATACATTGGCATATACAGATTCAACGGCGAAGTGTACACGAACATTTACCCGGCGATTATTTCCGAAACGTTGTTTAATATTGTAAAAGCAAAAACCGAAGCTAACAAATACGGAAAGCATAAAGAAGGCGTTGAATACTTATTAAAATACAAAGTTACTTGCGGTTATTGCGGCAAACAAGTGAATTCCGATTCAGGAACTTCTAAAAGCGGAGTAATTATGCGTTATTATAAATGCGCCGGTAAACGAAAAAGCAAGGCTTGCCCTCTTACCCCTATCAGAAAAGACCTTCTTGAACAAATCGTAATCGACGCTACATACGAAGCGTTAGCAACACCGGAGTTGATTGAAAATATAGCCGACCGAATAATGGGTGCCCATAAGAAACGAATGCAGGACGCTTCTTGTCTGAATCTTCTCGAAGAGCAATTACTTTCGATAGAAAATTCAATTAACAATCTGATAAAAGCAATGGAACAAGGTATCATAAGCCAGACGACGAAAGACCGACTTAACAGCCTTGAGCAAGAAAAATCTGATTTACAAAATAAAATTGCAATAGAGAAAATAAAGGCACAATTACTTGTTAAGCGTGACGATATAGTCAAATATCTAAAAACAGCTATAAAGAAAGAACCGCGACAAATGATACAACTGATAATTAAAAACGTCGTTCTTTACAACGACAAAATAGAAATCCACTTCAATTACACGGAAGCCAAAAGACCTGATGACGAAAAGCATCGGGCCTTTTCTTTTTACTCGTTTAAGAAAAATGTCGTGATTGATCAACACAAACTCGGTAAGCCGCCGATTGAAATCGAATACGAAGTGGTTCTTTCAATTTAGCCAAGACGTCGGATAAAAACGGCGTCTTTCTTCTATGAAAAAAATGCACCAAGATTTTGAATAAGTCTGTGCATTTTAAGATTTTCGTTCTTATTGAAATATTTGATATAAAAACAGTTGGAAAACAACTTTTTAGATGATATAATAAAAAAGCAAATTTAGGCAAATTGCTTGCATTAAAAAATAGCCGTTAAAAAAAAATTTAGTGCAAAACAGGCTTGTTTTTTATCCATAGAATGTACGTTTTTTGGTTTTGAGTTTGATAAAAATCGGCTCGTTAATATATACAAAGTATATATTAAAATCTCGAAAAAATAAGTGTTCAGTTGGGGTTTACCGCGTGCCGCCAAAAAGAAGAATCAGCCGGGCGTTTAATCGCTCGGCTTTTTCTATGCCTAAAAACAGGTGCTTGTATAGTCAAGCACCCGCCAAAGAGCCATTTGAAGTTTTTATTACAGTCTGTCGAATATTGATGTGACTTATAGTCCGTTGTGAAAAAAGTCACTTAATGTTATAATTTATTCAAATTGAAGGAGCCGCTGTATGGACATTAAACTTTTAGTCGGAAAGAGAGTTCGAGAACTGAGAAACAATTTGGGGATTAGTCAGGAAGAACTTGCCGATTTGGCAGGCTTAGATAGAACCTACGTCACAAGCGTTGAATGTGGCAGACGGAATATTTCGATTGTAAATATTGAAAAATTGGCAAAAGCACTGAAAGTTAGTCTTGCTGAATTTTTTACATTTTGATTAAGGAGGAATACCTATGACAAAAACAGAGTTATTTATAAAACTCGCACAGCCTGATAAAAACGGAGTAAGTCGTTGGGTTTCAGCCAGTGAATTTGTTGGCGAATATGCTGACTTAAAATTCGGTAACGGTGCATCTTGGGCGAGAAAAGAGTCAACCCTCGCTAAAAAATACATTATTGAATTTGATAAGAGCATCACGCCCGGCAATGGAATAGATCGAATCCGCTTAAATGGTTTCAATGACGGCAACTATTCACAACACATTCGTGCCGATATCAAAAGGGCAATCAAAGCACGTCGCTGTGTCGTATTGGGCACTTCAAATCCGGAAGTTGATCATAAAAACGGAATGAAAAACGAAGATAGAGTTATGCGTAATGAAGATCAAAGATTAGAAGATTTTCAACCATTGAGTAAAGCGGCAAATGATGCAAAACGTCAATATTGCAAAGAATGTATGAGAACAGGCATCCGTTATGACGCCAGAAAATTAGGATATCCCATGTCTTATTACAAAGGAGTAGCAGAACACCACAACGAACCCAACGCATGCGAGGGTTGCTATTGGTACGACCCAATGGAATTTAAGAAACATTTACAGGAGAAGAAGTAAAAATGAATACACACGTATTTGTGGTGGACTCGACCACATTCAAATACCATCTTGAATATAAATTTGCAGGAACAGGCGCGGGTGATAAACAAGCACCTTTCTTGTTGAATTCAAATATTTCGTTTCCCGCAACAACGGAAAGAATGTTGGTCGGTATGGTGGCAGATATTTCTAGAATCCGAATAGGTGATAATGTTGTTTTTTATCTGCAATCACACAATGGCGCTCCTGGTATGTTTTATGGAATATTTAAAGTTGAATCCGAACCATTTTTTGATGAGAATAACGATTCGAACTATTTGAAAGACGAACTCGGCAAGGGGTTGTCCTTTAGAATATTAATTTCAGGAGGACAAGTTTATAGAAAAGGCGTTACCGAGCACGAATTCTTAGATTCTTTGAAAGGGAAGAATCATCCATCTGATTTGTGTTGGAGTTTAATATATAGAAAACTCAAAGGAAATCGTGGGTGCACAATGATAATGGACTATGAATACGAAGACTTAAAAAGAAAATTAGATGAAAAAAACGAAGGTTCAATATTAGACTCGGCAAATTTTACTTTTAATCCTACGTCAAAGGAGATTGAATCAGACAATCTTGTACATATTTACGAAGGCGTTCAAAACGAAATCAATATATTGAAGAGACTCATATACAAATACAACCGCAATAACGCTTTTGAAACACATCTGCAAGCGTATTTAACAAAGCATTTAGACAAGGCTCACTATCGCAACTTATTATTGCCTCTTCCCGACAACTGTACTTGGATTGGCAATGAAGTTTCTTGTGGTGTTGGGATGCAGAAAATTGATTTGATGATTAAGCAAGAGACTGAAACGGATGTTTTTATCAAGTTGATAGAGTTAAAAGATGAATTTCCATATACGGCTATTGTAGATTATCAAATTCCTTGGTATTTAGAATGGTTATCCTACTATGTTGTTCCTCAATACAGGGAAAAGGCTATTCATATAATACCAACAATTATTGCTAGAGGGGCGTTGTCAAGCACGCTTAAGGCTCATTTTGAACGTTTTAAATTTAATATAGATGATGTTGACGTAAAACCTTTGGAATATATCGGTTTTAATGTCGAAGCAAATAACATAACATTAACCAAAGACCTATAAGAAAAAAGGAGAAGTAGCTACTTCCCCTTTTTGAATAAAAAAATATACTCGTGTTTAAATAGGTATAATCCATTTTGCAAAGCACGTTGACGCCAAAGTGCTTTTTGATTTGCTTTGCCTTTCGTTTCTTCAAAATTCTTAACTATTGTTGCTTTTAGTGTAAGTCCTTCTTGTTGCGTCGCTTGCATACAATAAAACCCCAACGGAACTAATTGACTGTTTGCATACTTATCGCCTATTACAACGGCACAATACCGTCCTTTTTCTAGTATTGCAGACGTGTTTCTTACCACCTGTCGAAAATTATTTATAAATTCGTCTAAACTGGTTGAATTTGACAAATCGTTTTCATCTTCGCTAAATTTGATTATATCCCAATAGGGTGGGTGGTAAATAATAAATTGAACGCTGTTGATATTATAAGTCTCTAAAATTCTCTTTGTATCAAACGTTCTACTATCATCTACAAAAGTGTCGGCAATAATGCCTTCTTTTGGTTCGGAATGAATTCTGCCAATTGATTCTGCCGCCACGCTTGGTTGAAGTTCTATTCCGATAGAATTACGTCCCATTCGTTGTGCCTCAATCAAAGTCGTTCCGCTACCAGCAAAAGGGTCTAATACAAAATCACCTGCTTTTGTGTAACGGGTAAGTAATTGATGCGGTATTTGCGGAACAAAATTACCGTGATAATGTCCGTCGTGAGCCCCTGAATTATCTCTTTGGGGAATAATCCAAAGGCTGTCAGTCCAAACATCAGTCAATTCTTTCCAATTTGACATATCAAGGTCGTTTATTTTGCCCATTACATATCTTCCTTAACTAAACAATGCAGGTATTCTATTGTTGAATCAGACTTGCAATCTCGCGCATTATCTGCTTTAAATCGACGGTATTGTTGCATATACACTTTGTATTTGCCATATTTTCTCATTATTTTTTCAATTGTATCAAAAGACATAAGTCCTTCGTTGTTATAACTCAAAAAGATGTATTTGAATTTTGCATTTTTAATGAGTTCGTTAAAAGCATCTGCGACTTTGTTCTTTATACAGAATACACTTTTTTGGTCAGCATAATCACGCAAGCCGGTTTTACCTTTAATTTCCGGATTATCATATCTTGCGATTGTTTCAAGCAAGTGGTAATTTGAACAATACTGACGCGCATTGTATGGTGGGTCAAGGTATAATATGTCGCCTGAAACATTCTTTATGAGTTCACTTATATCCTCATTATATACTTTACATTCAACAGTTCCTTGCATTATGGGGAGTGCAATAAGTTCCATTTCTTTTAATGCAGATTTTTTTAGCTTTTTAAGATAAGCCCCGTAAACAGATGCCGTATTAGCATACTTGTCAATGCTATTTAACAATGAACCCAATAAAAAGAAATATTCGTGCTCATTGATTGTTCCTTGTTGTAGCCAATTTTCAATAGTAATTCTGATAGCGTCACATTTTTTAGCATTAAAATCAGAAAAATACATCCTACGAAATTCTTGTCCCTCAGTGCCTTCATAGGAGTAATTTTTGTAGATAAAACCCTCAACCCCTTGCAAATGGTCTAATTCTTCTATAAGTTGCTTGCAACGTGATTTATCAAGGTTTCCATTATTTTCAATCATATGTTTAGTAATAACATAACTATAATACTGAATATCATTAGCGATTATAGAATAGCCTTGCTTTTTAAAAGAACCGCTTACAACTCCTGTGCCGGCAAATAAGTCGGCAAAAACCATTTCGGACGGTTGTTTAGTTTCGTTGTGCAATTTCAATGTTTTATCTATAGATGTTTCCAAGAAATCAATCAATGAATATTTAGATCCGATATAGTTCATATTATTCTCCTTTTTGCAGAGTTTTTAATAAAACTCCATCTGCGTTCTTCCAACAAATCTTGCCGCTTACACTACTGCCTGCAACAAATTTTGCTGCTGCCGAACTACTTGTAAATAGTATGTTCTCCGACAAAACGCGCTCGCCATTGAGTATAGTTGATTTTTCTTCTCTCATCTTTACGATTGCATTAGGGCAACTTTTACTGTTTGAAATAGACAACTTAGAGTCTTTCAACAACAAAAACCCGTCATCGTTCCATACGCATGTTGCGATATATTTATCCGTCGTAAAGTAAAGCGAGATACCGTTTTTGTTGTTGCTATCATCTTTAGTTGAGGTAGCTATGTTAGCCTCGGTTTGTTCAATGTCTTTGTATCGACCTTCGTCTTCGAGTCTTTTCCTTAATGCAGACAATATCTCACCATTGTATGCAAAATGGAGAGTTCCTTGTACTCCGCTTTTGCGATTAAGCAATTTCTTTGCTAAAGCACTAAGCGATGTTAATTTGCCATTAAAGTTGATTTCTCTGTCATTGGCAACAGTGCAAGTAATATTTACGTCGTGTATATATGTTATTAATTCGCCTTCTTTAATTCCGCATTTGAAAAAAGAGAACGGGGATTTTCGCTCGGACGCTATTGCGGCTTTTTCAGCTATTTCTTGGTCGTGCTTTTCTTCGACTGTTTGCTCAAATAATTGAGGTGTTTCTCCGTAAATGCCACCAATAGTGTCAAGAATTTCCACCGCTTCTTGTGCTGTCATCGCAAAAAACTCACGGACACGTATTTTGCCGTTTACATTTTCTTTTGCTCTTAATTCGGGTTTGAACCGATCTATGAGCTTATGAACGTTTTTATCGGCAAGCCTGTTTGCCACAGGTAGCACTGCATATTTTTTAAATGCAAACGGGGTACATTCACTTCTATTTAATTGCACAACCCTCGCATCAACGTTGTCCGCATAACCGATTTTTACATATTCAGGAAAAGACGGATTTGTCAGAACATATATGTATCCGATTTTATCTTCCATAGTCACTTATCCTCAACTTGAATATTTTTCTCTTCGCAATATTCTTCAAATGCTTTCCTTGCTAACCTGCTCGGATTATAATTTCCGTTTTCCCATCTGTTGATTGTGGCAAAACTAACACCTAACTCGTGAGCAAAGTCCTCTTGCGATAGTTTTAGCGTGGTTCTTACATATTTTACCTTTTCCGCAAAGTCCATAATGCAACTTCTCCTTTAATATCGAAAGTATTATAGCACTTTCTATAAATAATGTAAAGATGAATAGCCCCATACACTTGAAAAAAATTGAATTATATGCTATCATTAGTTCACGTCAAAAAAAACAGTAATGCCTATATTAAAACCACTATAGGTTGGGGAAAATATGAATATAACAATAGATTGGCTAACAAAAACAACTATTCAATATTTTATTAAGAAGATTAACGACGGATTATCTATCAATAGAATGGATCGTTGCATTGAGATTAATTTTAATGCAACAGCCCCATTCCCAGAGAACCTTGTTCCGATCTGTGGAGTGATCGATTATTTAAAAGAAATTGGATTCCGCATTAAAGTATTGTATCCAAAAGATTCAAGGTTGCTTCAGAGTGGTTTATCAAACCCATATAAACTCCCATTAAATGATTATGACTTATTATCTCCAACAAATAGGATATGGCGCTATAATACGCCAGAAGAAGTCTTTAAAATTGTTAGTGCTTTTGTAAATCACTTAAATAACAAAATAGTTTGTGCAAAAGGTGTAGTAGAGTCATTTGAATGGACCATCAATGAAATAATGGACAATGTCATCCAGCACTCCCAGTCGAAATATGGTTACATAATGTGTACCGTATATTCTAATTCTCATATTTCTGTTGCTATTTTCGACAATGGAATAGGTATTTTGCAATCATTCAAAGGTAGCAAATACAGATTACGTTCTCCATTTGATGCGATAGAGCTAGCTATGAGAGAAAATACAACCCGAGACCCTAAAATTGGACAGGGCAATGGAATGTGGGGGATGAAAAAAATAGTAAACAACAATAAAGGCGTATTAAGTATAACTTCAAGTGGAGTAAATATATCTATCGACGAACACGATACAGTGTTGAAACATGAGTTAAAAGATAAATCTATCAGAATGAAAACTCCCTATCACCTTGGGACATTGGTTGATTTTCAATTCAACTGTAACAACGAAATATGTTTATCAGACATTTTTGGTAAAAATTATGAGTATACTAATCTTACTTTGGAAAATTTGGAAGATAATCAAAACAGAATTAATGTAAAAATATCGCAGTTTAGTTTTGGTTGTGCTACAAGATTAGCTGGTGAATCTGCAAGAAACTTGGTTTTAAACTATTTGGTGCAGTCAAATTATTCGCAAATCATAATTCTTGATTTTTCTGGAGTGAGCATTATAGCCTCATCTTTTGCTGATGAATTCATTGGAAAATTACTACAAGAATGCGGGTTTATTCAATTCAATAATTTAATTAGAATAACAAATATCAGCAAAGAAAATATGTCTATTATAAATAGATCAGTTATGCAACGTATCTCTGAAAACGATTAGAATTCGATTTACGTTACTAACGCTCCGACAAGATGAACCCAACTGAACCCGTAAAAAGGTTAAAGTTCGGGTTCATTTTTTTATGCTCAAAATACGGGTTCAAATCACAAGCGAATAGCAAACGGGATTTGAACCCACGGTATTATTGGGCGTAAAACGAGAACGTTTCTTCTTGTTCTCACCCACTTCTTTACGCACTAAAAACACTCAAAACGTCCGCAAACAAAATATTGTCGCAATTATTGCTAAAAGACGGCAAACGTGGTAAAATTAAATGTAAATATATTAACTACACCAAGGAACAGACATGTACAAACTTGAAATGCATCTTCACACGCTCGGACGTTCGCCATGCGCGCTGACCGACGAGCACACAATAGCACAAATTTACAGCGGCTTGCACTACGACGGCATTGTGTGCACCAACCACTTCAACCGCTGTCTGTGCGACGGGCACTACCCCAGCGGCACGGAAAAAGACAAAGTAAACTTTTGGCTGGGCGGCTACAAAACACTCAAAACCGAGTGTGCCGCATACGGCATAGACGTATTTTTGGGAATGGAACTGTTGATAGACGACCTGACCTACTACAAACCAACGCCGCCGCATGCCGAAATGCTGCTGTACGGCATTGACGAGCAGTGGCTTGTCGCGCACCCGTACGACCTGTTTGCCATGAGTCTTGCTGAACTGTCCGCGCTGTGCCGACAAAAAGGCTGGCTGATGTCCCAGGCACACCCTTTCCGCGACGGAATTAACGTGCAGGATCCGCGCCTTCTCGAGGGCGGCGAAATCTGGAACGGACATCCGCAACAGAACAACCACAACGACCAAGCCGCCGACTTTGTACTGAAAAATAACCTTTTGCCGACGGCAGGCAGCGACTTTCACTTCCCCGGTTGCGAAGGTAGCGGCGTATACCTCGAAAATGCCGTAACAACCGACAGTCAACTTGTAGCCGAACTCCGCCGTCGCAAACACAAGGTGTTTAACAAAGACGGCATAATCGACTTCGGCAAATGCAAATAACGGATTTATAAACAACGTTTTTAGTTGCATTTTGTAACTAAATTCATGTAACGTTATCGTTTTTTACCGACATAAGCCGACAAAACTCAAATACAAAGCAACCGACAAAAGTCTGAAATTAAACTCTGCTTTTCCTGCTCAAGCAGTACCGCAGCACGGTGCATACATACATAATACAAGGGTAAAAAAATGACAATCAATCAATTTCTGGACACATCGTACACCGCATTTCACACAGTGGCAAACGCCGAAGCAATGCTTGCCGAACACGGCTTTACCAAACTGACCCTCGGCAAAGACTTTGCCATAAAACGCGGCGGCAGATACTACGTAACGCGCAACGACAGCGGCATAATCGCCTTTGTTGCAGGGAAAAACAACGTATTCAACATAGTGGAAAGTCACACCGACAGTCCGTCCTTCAAGGTGAAGGGCAACAGCGTGACGGAAGGCAACGGCGTTGTGCGCGTAAACACCGAAAAATACGGCGGCGGATTGCTGTACACCTACTTCGACCGCCCGATGAAAATTGCAGGCAGACTACTTTGCCGGACCGAAAACGGACTGCAAACAAAACTTGCGGTAAGCGACTACAACGTGGTAATTCCGTCGCTGTGCATACACCACAACCGCAACGCAAACGACGGTTTTGCCGTAAACGCGCAGGTTGACACGTTGCCGCTGCTGGGGCTTACCGGAAGCGACATATACTCAACCCTTACCGACGAAAAGGTGATTGACGGCGACCTGTTTGTTGTGCCCGTCACGCCTGCTTTTGCCGCAGGAACACACAACGAACTGTTGTGCTCGCCGAGAATAGACAACCTGACCAGCGTTTACTCCGGTTTGTCCGCGCTGATTGCAGCCGAGCCGCACGACATTGCCGTGTGCGCATGCCTTGACAACGAGGAAATCGGCAGCGGGACACGCCAGGGCTCACCCAACTGGCTCGAGCAGGTGCTTTGCGCAATTTGCGACGCGCTGGGACTTACCGAAACGCAGGCATTTGCCGCACGCGAAAACGGATTTGTGCTTTCAGCGGACAACGGACACGCCGTACACCCTGCCCACCCGGAAAAATCCGACCCGTACTCAAAGGCGTACATGGGCAAGGGCGTAATGATAAAGCACCACGTCAACTACTCTACCGACGGGCTGAGCTCGGCACTGTTCAAGCATATCGCTTCGCTTGCCGACGTACCCGTACAAGACTACTACAACAACAGCGCGGTAAGTTGCGGCAGCACTCTGGGGCTGGTGACGTCAAGGACTCTCGGCATGAGAACCTGCGACATCGGGCTTGCGCAACTGGCAATGCACTCCGCATGTGAAACCGTAGCACTTTGCGACGTCGAACACATGAAAGCGGCACTTTTAACCTTCTTTAACGTGACGCTTGACGGCAACAACGCCACGTTGTAAAGCCCTGAAACTACAAGTTTTGTCAAAAAGCGACGATTTTACGCGAAACGCAAAAAAACGCAAAAAAACGCAAAAAAACGCATGGTTTTTATTGTCATCACTAATAATTTTTGGCACCCAAGCGTGCACGATTAGAGTTACAGC
>DPQS01000022.1:39475-39681 GCA_003537755.1 Clostridiales bacterium
GCTTGTGACGGCGGCTGATTATGCGTCAAACGACATTCACTGTACGTCCACAGATGACAGTGCAAAACTGCCCGAGCCGCGGCGGGTCAACCTTAAACTACCCTGTAGCCCCTGCCCGGGCAAAATTACTTGCAAAAAAGCAGGCAATACTATATAATAAAGTTTAATAAAACAGGAAAAAGAAAACAGCCGTAAAACGAGACGAC
>DPQS01000022.1:39868-50987 GCA_003537755.1 Clostridiales bacterium
CGTAAAACGAGACGACGATGTTCGGATACTTGAATATTCGCAGGGAAACCCTTGCCGACGAAAAACAAGGTTTGTGGCAAACCTTCATGTGCGGATTGTGCGTATCCACCAAAAAACTTGTCGGCAATCTGCCGAGAATGTTTGTAAACAACGATGTCAATACTTTCAACGTGCTGTTTCACGCCATTGCAAACGAGGACGTGACCATTGACAAGGCACATTGCGTGGCACACCCCTTCCGCAAACGCCCGATACTGCGCACAACGGAAATTACAGACAAACTGGCAATTGCCAACGTGATACTGACCTACTGGAATCTGTACGACGACGTTGTGGACGGCGCGGGCGCAAAAAAGAAACTTGCGTTTAAAGCCGTTGCAAAAGGTTACCGCAAGGCGGCAAAACAATGGAAGGAACTTGACGAACAAATTGCCGATAGTTACCGCAGTCTTCGCATCGCCGAAAAGGCAAACGATGACAGTATCGATCGTGTAGCGCACCACTTTGCACTGTTAAGCACACATTTCTGCACGCTTACCCTTGGCGACAAAGCCGACATATTTGCGCAGAACCTGTGCTACAATCTGGGCAAATGGGTGTACCTCATTGACGCGTTGGACGACATAGCCGACGACATCAAAAAAGGCAACTACAACCCATTTGTAAGTTGCTACCACGCAAATACCGCCGCGGAAGTTGCAACCCACTACGACGAGATAAAGTACGTAATGTACACCGCGCTCAACCGAACGGCGCAATGCTACAACGACCTTAATCTGACAAAATACCGTTGCGTGACGGACAACCTCGTGTACGACAGCATCCGCCATACCACCGAAACGATACTTGCAAAACTGAAAAACATACTGCCAAAAACAGACACGGCAAACGCCGACAAAACGGAGTAACGAAATGGACTACAACGCTTACGAATTACTGGGTCTTTCCCAAAACTGCACACGCCAGGAAGCCACCGACAAATACTACGAACTTCGCAAAAAGTATCTCGACGACCGCTTTTTGCCGGGCGAAGAGGGAGAAAGAGCCGCGGAGAAATTGCAGGAACTTGAAGTTGCCTACCGCGATGTGCTGGAAGCGATTGACGAAAAGGCACGCACGACAAACAGCGCAACCGCCGGGCAGACGACAAACACAAGCGGCGAAACAACGTCGCAAAACTCATCAAACGACTACGGCGAAATACAGGAACTCATCAAGCAGGAACGCCTTGACGAAGCACAGGAACGCCTTGACGCGCGAGTAAACAGAGATGCCGAATGGCACTACATTCAGTCCATTTTGTTTTACAAACGCAATTGGTTTCTGGAATCCAAGAAACAACTGGAAATGTCGTGCCAGATGGAACCCGACAACAAACGCTACAAGCAAAGCCTTGATAAGTTGACCAAGATACTGGCGTCCAACACTATCAGCCCCGACCAGATGCGCACTTCTTCGCGCCCGATGGACGACGGACAAACTTTCGGCGCAGGCAACGGCACCTGCACGGGTAGTTCGTGCGGCGACTGCCTGCTGTGCAACGCTTGCTGCAACTGCGCAAGTTGCATGTCGGGACCGGGCTGCTGATGAACAAAGCAAAAAACATTACGCTGTGCGCCGTATGCGCCGCACTGTCCGTCATTGCTATGGCGGCGATGGCGATACCCGGCGTAAAGTGGTTTGTTCTGATACTTGCCGTAGTTGCTTCGGTTGCCATTGCGTTGCCGATGCTGTTTGACGTAAAAAACATAAAATTTGTACTGCTTGCCTACATTGCGGCAGGTGCAATCGGCATTGTCGCAGGCATGGCAAACATCACATACGTA
This sequence comes from Clostridiales bacterium, assembly GCA_003537755.1. Classification (GTDB taxonomy): domain Bacteria; phylum Bacillota; class Clostridia; order Christensenellales; family CAG-314; genus Fimimonas. The sequence goes on from DPQS01000022.1 coordinate 41,695, forward strand.
CTGCCGGTAGTTGCTTTTTGCATGCCATTTGCCATCGTCAAAGTGTACGGAGAAAGTACATACGTAGTTAAAAATTCCGTACAAAAAGCGGACGTTGTGCCTGAAAATCCATTTGACGAATCGACAACGGACGAAACGCAACCTGCACCGCCGACAGAGTGCAAAGACCGCATTTCGCGCAAACTGCGCTGGCTGATTTACTACGCACTGCTTGAAATCGGCATTGCGCTGACGCTTGTGATAATGTGGGTAGCAACGCCCGACGCATTTGCAAAGTTGTTTGAACTGCCAATTTTCCTTATAGAGATGATTGCGGCGGCGCAACTTGTCGTCCCGCTGTTCAACATACTGCTGACAAGCTGTCTGCGCAGCATTGCAAAAGTTGTCATAAAGTTTGCAGACAGGTAGCCAAAGAAAAACATTTATTTTAGCGGCAGTGACTGCCTTGGCTGCATCTCATTCCGCCAAAAATGCTGTGATTGTACAAACGGAAGTTGTACCGCTTCGCTAAAATTCGCTTACAAGATTTATCACAAAATCAGTTATTTCAAAAACGGCATTAAAAAAAGGATTATCCGTCGGGATAATCCTTTTTTTGTATCGACATCAGAAAACTATGAATTGACAGCAGACAATTCTCCGCAAAAAATCAATACGTATTAGTTTTTTCGTCACAATACCGCGTTACACGTTGGCGCGGGCAGCGAGCAAGTCGTTGTGTTCCTCGTCCACGCTGACTTCCATATCATGCACCTTTGCGCCGTCTTTTTTAATCTTGACGGCAAGCCATATCCACGCCACGGAAAGTGTAATAAGCCACGAAATGGGATACATCAAAAACAGGAACCAGTACTCGGGATACAGCGGAAATACGACAAACATCCACAAAATACGGTACACGCACACACTACAAGCACAATGAGCATTGACGTAATAGAGTAACCTATGCCGCGCAGTGAGTAAGTCACCACTTCCATTATGCCGTCAAGGAAGTAGGTACTGCAAATGACAAGCATTTTGGTAAAGGCGTAGCCGACGATGAGCTCCGTCTGTTCGGGCGTGTCGGCATGGGTAAACAGTTTACACAGCGGCTCATGGAAGGCAATTGCCAGTCCGCTTGCCACAACGCTTACCGCAGTTACCAGCACCACGCACAGATTGACGGTACGTCTTATACGCTCGTAGTCCTTTTTGCCGTAGTTTTGTCCGACAACGGTCAATGCGGTAGTGCTGATTGCCGCGTTTATCGCGTAAATGTATCCTTCGATCTGACCTGAAACGGCACTACCGGTAACGATGTCTTTGCCAAAGCCGTTTACCGCCGATTGCAGCATGACGTTGGTAATGTTGAACAGCGAACTTTGAATTGCAGTAGGGATGCCGAGGCGCAGAATTTCCACAAAGGCACGTTTGTCAATGCGAAGTTTGCGGAAACTGAGTCTGACAAAACCCTGACTTTTAAGCAGTGCAACCACAACCATCACCGACGAAACCGCCTGACTGAAAATCGTGGCAACCGCAACGCCCGCAACGCCCATTTTGAGTACAGCCACCGTAAAAATGTTGATACCGATGTTCAGCACACCCGATACCGTAAGGTAAATGAGGGGGCGTTTAGTATCGCCGGTCGCACGCAGCATAGACGCGCCGAAGTTGTACACCATGTTGAAGGGCGAACCAAGAAAGATAATCTCAATGTAGGTTATTGCGTAGTCGATTTGCGCTTCCGTCGTGCCCATAAGAGTCAACAACGGTCTTGCGCAGAAAAAGCCGAGTGCACCGATAAGGAAACCGCTGATAATGCTGATTGTCATTGACGTGTGCAGCACTTTGTCGGCATAAACGCGATCCTTTGCGCCGTATGCGCTTGCCAGCACCACGCCCGCACCGCCCGAAAAGCCGATTGCAAGGTTGATGATAAGCGCACTGAGCGAGCCCGTAGAACCTACCGCACCCACGGCATCGTCACCGACAAATTTGCCCACAACAATCATGTCTGCAGAGTTGAACAGCAACTGCAGCACCGACGTAAGCAACAGCGGCAACGCAAACGCAATTATTTTGGGAAGCAGTTTGCCCTCCGTCATGTCTATTTCGTGTTTCGAAGCAACTTTAGTTGACATAATAAACTTTTGTACACCTTTGCGGCAACAGCCGCCACAAAAAAACACAGACGTCGCACAATAGGCAACGCCTGCTAAATAGCCCGACGGCACAACGCCACGGGGTCTTTGCACGATTAAGTGCTTATTATATCACTAAAGTTGTATTACGGCAAACGAAAAACACCTATGACTGCCGCTATTTTTTGTCAATATTTTTGTTTTCCTTGTTTCGTCAGTTGATTTCTTCAATGAAGTGAATGTACTCTATACTGCGCAACGCCTGTATAAGTTCGTCGTGAGTTTTGTACTTTTTCAATTCCTCGCTTTCGATGCTGAGCCGCAACGAATACACAAACAAGCCGCTGTTGATAAACGCCGAGTTCATTTCCACGTCCTCGACGCGCATCCCCAGCTTGCGCAACGTTGTCAGAAAGTCCTGCAAGTCGGTGCGATTAAGCAGTTCCAGATGTATTTCGAAGTGGCGCGAACGTTGCTTAAGGCGTTTTTCGAGGGCAGGAAAGAAGCCGAGAATTACCGCATACACGGCAAACAGCACAATTGCAATCGTGTACAGCCCCGCGCCGACAATCAGCCCGAAAATGCCGCACGTCCACAGCCATGCCGACGTGGTAAGTCCCTTTATCTGATTTTTTGCACCAAACAAAATCGCGTTGCCGCTAAGCATTGCGCCGCCGACAATTGCCGCCATGCTGCAATACGGAATGTTGCCGATGCACATATCCACAATCATGCAGGCCGTTGTGGTAAGCGACAGCAAAATGAATGTTTTCAGCCCGGCAGTGTGCCCCTTGGTCGAGCGTTCGCCACCGACAAGAAAGGCAAACAACAATGCCAGTACCAGCCGCAAAAGCGTTGACCAGATTGTGACGGTGCTTGCCCACTCGCCGAGAAGTTTACCTATGGGATCGATATATGTCATATTTTTTACCTTCCTTACTAAACAAATTTACGCCGAATTTTGTATGTGACGTTATCCGACGTTTTGATTAAAATTGCACTTTTTCGCCTGTTGCAGGCGACACTTAATCACATTAAAATACACAAAGCGACACATTTAATCAAAACCTGTGTATTTTTTTCACGTGCAGCGCACCAAAACAAACGCATGTAAATTTACTTCAATCGCCAACAAGCATTGCAATTATCTGCAAACTACCTGTGCAATCGCTTTCGGCTGTTCAGCGCATAATATTCCTCTGCCGCTTCATCAAATGCCGTTTCGTCCTCTGCTTCGACCGGCGGTATATTTTGGCTGCGTATGACGTTTATCTGATGTATCAGTTTGTCTATTTCGCGCTGTTTCACTTCCAGGCTCGACGGTTTGTCGGCATGTTTTGTCTCCGTCTCGTCTGCCGTTACCGCTTGCGTAGTTGTTGTCTGCGGCACGATGTCGTCAAGGTTGTTGGAATAAGACTTCGACAGATACAACGCCAGTTTGGCGCATGCAGGACCGATAAGTTCGTACAACACGCTGGACGCGAGAATTATCGTTTCCAGCGAACTGCCTATGGCGCCTCCCAGCGTGCGCGACGCCAACGTTGCAAGACCGATTGCGACGCCTGCCTGCGGAATAAGCGCAAGACCGAGATAGTTGCGGACAAGTTTGTCCTTCTTTGTTACAAGGCACCCGAGATACGCGCCGCCGTACTTGCCGACGATACGCACCACAAAGTAAATTACGCCTATGACAATCAGGCTTACGCCTGCGACGGAATCACCCACACTGAAGAGCGCGTTAAGGTCGAAGTTTGCTCCGCTTCGCACGAAAAACAACAACAATATCGGCGGTGAAAAGTAGTTGAGCTGCTTAAACAGTTTTTCGTCGTCCGACACATTGCGGTACACAGTACCCATTGCCATGCAACCGAGCAAAGGCGACACATCCAGAAACGCGCTTACGCCGCAAAAACCAAGCATTACGGCAAGAGTAATGATAAGGCGGTTGTCGCCGCTTCGGGTGGGCTTGCAGATAAGCAGTTTAAGCACCCAGCCCAGCACACCTCCGAGTACAAGCATCGCAAGATTGTACACAATGGGAAGCACCACGCCTGTCGCCGTAATCTGCCCGGCAACAATCGCCATTGCCACCGAGATTGCCGCCGAAAACGCCACAAGCCCCACCACGTCGTCCAGGGCAACCACCTGCAAAAGCGTGTTTACGAAGTCACCCTTGGATCCCGTCTGCCGTATGGTCATGAGGGTGGACGCAGGTGCTGTAGCCGCCGCCAGCGCGCCAAGCACCAACGAAAACTCAGTAGGCAGATTGAGCACAAAACGAAGCACGACAAACACTACTACCGAAGCCATAAGCGACTCAAACAGAGTGATTACTATGTTTTTGCCACCGTTCTTCTTAAGCACGGACAACTTGAAAAATTCGCCCGTGCTGAACGCGATAAACGCCAGCGCAATGTCGGCAAGGAAGCTCATACCGTCGATTATGTTTTGCGGAATAACCTTGAAGCAATGCGGTCCGATAAGTATGCCTGCCACGATGTATGCCGTGACATTGGGCAGTTTAAGCAGTTTGGTAACGCGCGTAAGCAAAAAGCCGCTAAGCAACATTACGGCGACAGAGATAATAACCTGCGCCACCGGGGGAAAATTTTGTAACAACATTTTTGTCAAATCCTTGTATTTTGTGTTGCTATATGATATACTTAACATTACATAATGTCAAATTATGTTTTATTATCGGTAAATAAATTTACGTGATATATGAGGTAACACGACATGGCTTTAATCGATGACAAACTGGAAACATTCGTTGCAGTGTGCGACACCAAAAGTTTCACCAAGGCAGCCGAAATTTTAAGTCTTACGCAACCTGCCGTCAGCCAGCACATCAAACGCCTTGAAGAAGAGCTGAACACTACGCTTTTTTTGCGGAAAAAAGGCGAATTGTTGCTGTCTGACGAAGGGGAAATAGTGCTGACCTATGCCAAGCGCATGATTGCGCTGTGCGACAAAATGCGCGACAAAGTAAAAAATGCCAAAAGCCGCGTAAATCGTATCCGAATCGGCATAACGCACACTCAGGAAAGCGGTCTGCTGATGGACGTACTGAGCAAAATCGCAATAGGCGACGACAGTTTGCAGATTACTTTTATTACTGACAACATAAAAAATCTTTATGATATGTTGGAGAATTTTGAAATTGACATGGCTGTAATCGAGGGAAAACCGACCAATCCGTCGTTCAATTTCGTGGTAATCAATACCGACAGCCTGATGTGCATCGTGTCGTCGCAAAACGCCCTTGCAAAAAAATCCACCGTTACCCTTGCGGAGCTGAAGAAGGAACACCTGATACTGCGCCTGCCTGCTTCTTCCACGCGCGAGCGTTTTGCGTCCGCTCTTGACGGCATAGGGGAATCGATTGACAACTTCGACGTGACAATCGAAGTTGACAGCATTGCCACGATACGTAACCTTGTCAAAAAAGACTTCGGCGTGTCGGTGCTTGCGCGTTCGTCCTGTGCGCACGAACTGAGCAAAGGCACGCTTGTGGCGTTGCCGATTGAAAACCTTAGTATGATACGCGAAACCACCATCGTTTACCACAAGACATTTACGCATACGGAAATCGTGGACAGAATCGCACGCAATTACAACGAAGCGGTAACAAGCGGAAAGTAAAACAAAACATTTAGTAACTAAAAAACATATACGTACAGTAAATTTAGCAACCGCCTCGCTTGAATTAACTATCAGCGACGGCAAAATTTAACAAAAAAAACTACATGAAAATTACTTCTAACGAAAAATGGGTGTACTACACCGCCGACAATTACTACGGCTTCGACCCGAAAAAAGTCGGCAAATGGATGTACTTTTACTACGACGTAAACCAAGCCGACGCCTACTGCCGCATGGCTGTCGACAACTGCATAACAAATCGCGCCAAACACAGCAACGCCGCAAGCGGAATTTGCGGTTTTTACGTGGACATCGGCGACAATGACGGACACAGACGGGTGATAAAGTTTCTGCTTGACAACGACCTTGTACGCCGCACCGCAAGCGGAAGGCTGTTTGACATAGCCTTCAAGTACGAAGTTTCCGACTATTTCGGCGATTTCGGCGAGGCGACGTTGCCGAAACTTAAACTGAGCGACTTTGTAGACCTTGACAGCGGCGAGATGTTACCGACAGCTGACTACGTGCAGGAAAGTTTTTTGTGATTTCAAGCCAAAAATAAACCCGCGTATCAATGTTTCCGCACGCCGGTACGCACAGTTAATCAGACGTAACACCGAAAAACGGACGTAGTGCTACTACGTCCGTTTTTATTGTCGCACGCAAAACTACGCAACACTAAGCAAAAGCGACGTCCGAAAAACTCCGAACGTCGCCGTTTTTGTTTGATATTCGTTTTTTTCTACTGCGAAACAGACAGCGACAAATGCTTTTCGCAGCCGCACATAAACTAATCTACGGCAACAACGTGCCACGTCCATGCGCCGAAGTCGGGCAGACGGGGCAAGCGCACGCCGATTGTCGTCAACGCTTTGCCGCTTGCCGTAATGTCAAGTTCCTCTATGCGGTAGGTAAGCCCTTCAGACAAGCCCGTCAGCGCGACAAAATTGTCGTAGTCGCATGGCACGCCGTGGATACGAACGCCGCACACATAGGCTTGTTTCTTGTCCTTACTGACAATCATTTGCACAAAGTAATTGCCGTCAAACGAACTGCAAAGGCGGTAACTGTCACCTTTAAGGATTAAATCTGCAACCTTTTCGTATTCGCGTATCTGCGTAGACACCTCGGCGACTTCCTCGTCGGTAAGTTTGGTGGGGTCCAGTTCGTAGCCGGTCGGTCCGAGAGAAGCCACTACACCGCGAGTGTGTAACGGAGTAACGCGCCTTGTCTGGTGGTTGGGGCAAGCCGACACATGGCAACTCATCGCCGACTGCGGGTAGCACGTTGCTGTGCCCCACTGCACCCTGGTGCGCTCGTATGCGTCTGTGTCGTCGCTGGTCCAGATTTGCGGGAAGTAGTACAGCATACCTGCGTCGAAACGTCCGCCGCCGCTTGCGCAACCCTCGAAGAAAACATCGGGGAATGCCTTGGTCAGTCTGTCTGCAAGGTCGTACACTCCCAGCATGTAGCGGTGGTAAAATTCGCCCTGTTCGTCGGAAGCAAGTTCAGACGAATACGCGTCGGTCACGCCTCTGTTCATGTCCCACTTGACGTAAGAAATGTCGTTACCTGCAAGCACCTTGCTTACCGCGTCAAACACGTAGTCAACAACGTCACTGCGCGTGAAGTCAAGCACAAGCTGGTTGCGGCTGCGCGACGGCTGATTGCCCGCCTTACCTACTGCCCAATCGGGGTGAGCGCGATACAGGTCGCTGTCCTCCGACACCATTTCCGGCTCGAACCACAAGCCGAATTTCAATCCGTTTTGTTTGCACCTGTCTATGACGGGCTTAAGACCGCCCTTGAGTTTGGTCGTGTTGACGACCCAGTCGCCAAGTCCGCTGTCATCGTTGTCGCGCTTGCCGAACCAACCGTCGTCCAGCACAAAGGTGTCCACGCCGAGGGTTGCCGCCTTGTCGATGATAGCAAACAATTTGTCGGTGTTGAAGTCGAAATAGGTCGCTTCCCAGTTGTTGATGACAACAGGACGTTTGCTGCGGGCAAAGTGCGGATTTACGATGTGATCGCGGATAAAGTCGGCGTAGGTGCGCGACATACCGCCAATACCGCAAGCCGAGTAGCACAGCAGCGTTTGCGGCGTAACAAAACTTTTGCCTCCGTCCAGTTTCCAGTTGAAACCGACGTCGCAAATGCCGCCCTGCACACGCAAAGGCTTGTTGTCAAAGCGTTCCGTCGTGATTGCAAAACTGCCGCTGTACACAAGTTGCACACCGTAGCATTCGCCTGAGTTTTCCGTCGCGTCGGGTTTCAGAATGCCGACAAACGGGTTCATTTCGTGGGAAGAAATTCCGCGTACGGACTGGAAGCGGCGTATGCCGTGCCCGATGTCCTCAATTTGCGGAATGCGCTCCTGCGCCCAACGACCTGCAAGACACAATGTTTTGTACCCGCCAGCGGGCAAATCCATCGCAAAGCCGAAAGCCTTTTCGATGTTGACGGGCAATTGTTCACCGTTTACGATTTCAAGGTTACGCGCAATTACGTTGCTGTCGTCCCACACGGTGTAGTTGAGTCTGAACGTTACCGACGAAAAGTCGTCTGCAAGGGTAATCGTCAGTGTTTGCCCGCCGTTGCGGGCGCATGGCAAACCTTCGAGCACGGGCGTGCCGTCTGCGACTTCGTAGCCGACGTAGCGCAGTCTGCTCATTGCAGCACCGTCGCTTCTGCGTACTATTACCGTCGGTTCGCGATAGTCGCCGCGCGCGTAAAAACCGCATTCGTTCATCGTGTATTCGTGTGCCAGGTCGATGTTGAAGTCGCGGCTTTTGGGGCAGGTTGCGTTGCCGTGGTACGCCACAAGGAAGGGCAAATCCGCCTCGCTCAGTTTTGCGCCGAAATACAGATGTTGCAAAAACCCCGCTTCGCCGACGTACATTGCATAAGACACGTCCTTGCCCTGCAACAAAAAGGCACGCAGGTCTGAATTGTAAATTATCATTTGTTTCTCCGTTAAATAATGCTTTTACCGCTGATTTTGTCAAAAATCTTAAGTCGGTCAAGATTGAAACACAGTTGCAGTTCGTCCCCGACGGCTACGGTGTGGGCGTTGTCCAGTTTCAGGATAAATTCGTTGTCAAACGCCTTGACGTGCACGCAGTACTCGCTGCCCAGAAGTTCCACAAAGTCTACCACAGCGGTAAAGGTCGCACTCTTTTTGCCGTTGTATTCCGCCGCGATGTGAATGTTTTCGGGGCGGATACCTACAAGCAGAGAGTTGCTTTCGGCGGCTTCCGCGCTGTAACGATTGAGATATTCCTGAATGTCGGCTTTGTTTTGCGCGGCAACGTCGGCGGCAAGCGGCTTTTTGTCCTTTGTCTTGCCCTTATTTTGCGTTTTTCCGTCGTCCTTTCTGGCGGTTGAATTCATCATCGAACGTTCGCCGTCAAGAATACCCTTCACAACAAAATCAACGTCGTCAAGTCCTGCGGCAATGTGCGCAAGTTGCACCCTAAGCCCTTTGTCGCCGCAATCAAACAGTTTAAGCAGGTTGTCGCGACCTTGTTC
>DPQS01000022.1:51168-51762 GCA_003537755.1 Clostridiales bacterium
CGATACAAGCCGCGTTTGTCCGCTTCGAGCAATGCTTCGCACAGCGAAACAAGGGTGCCGCGGTCGGAATTTTTGCCATACGTATGAACAAATTCGCGAATTTTTGCCGCAAGTTCGTGTTCCGCCGTCGTGTCTGCCTTTTCCGCAAGTTCGGTAAAGTAGGCAAGGCGTTGTTCGAGAAACTTTTTGTACGCAGGACGCACCGTTTCGGGAAGTGCGATGCGTTCGTTGCCGTTTACCAGGCTGTTACCGTTTGTTGCAACTTCCTTCACGTTCATTGGCGGATTGCCGATAAACATAGCCACAAACACGTTGCAGGGGTCGTTGTACACATCCTTGGGCGCGCCGATTTGCTGGATGAAACCCTTGTTCATGATGACGATTCTGTCCGCCATAGTCATAGCTTCGGTCTGGTCGTGCGTTACGTACACCGTCGTTGCGTGCACGTTTTTGTGCAGTTTGACGATTTCGCTACGCATCTGTACGCGCAATTTGGCGTCAAGGTTACTCAGCGGCTCGTCCATAAGGAACAGTTTGGCGTTGCGCACTATTGCGCGACCCAGCGCAACGCGCTGCATTTGTCCGCCGGACAGT
>DPQS01000022.1:51926-68501 GCA_003537755.1 Clostridiales bacterium
CGCTGCATTTGTCCGCCGGACAGTTCCTTGGGTTTGCGATCGAGATATGCACCGAGGTCAAGGATTTCCGCAACTTCAAACACCTTTTTGCGGATTTCCTCCTTGGTGTAGTTGCGCATGATTTTAATCGGGTTACCCACGCTGTCCGTCACGACATTGCCAGACTTGTCGCGTCTGACATCCTCGGTCTTTTTCATTTCCAGCGAAAAGGCAATATTTTCAAACACCGTCATGTTGGGGTACAGGGCGTAGTTCTGAAACACCATTGCTATGTCGCGATCCTTGCTGGCAAGGTAGTTCGCCGTAACGCCGTCGATGTACAGGTAGCCGGAAGTAATTTCTTCCAGCCCTGCAATCATCCTGAGCGTCGTACTTTTGCCGCAACCCGACGGGCCTACAAGCACGATAAATTCGTTGCGCCTGACGGCAAGGTTGAAGTCGTACACCGCCTGCACCTTGTTGGGATAAATTTTGTTTATGTTTTTAAGTACCAGAAAGCCTTCGTTGCCGACGTCTGTTTTGCTGCCGCTTTTGTACATTTGTCTGGCTTCCGTTACAGTAATCAATTGTTCCATATTTGCTCCGTAAACATTTTTGTACGTGACTGTTTCGCCGTTTTAACTGCCCGATGCGTCACTTTTACGATTTGTGCACCGTTGCCGCTTGCCTGAGCCCTTTTTCGTCCGTGGCACAGGCAGCCGTGTCGTCAACCCTTGACGCCGCTTGCGGCAACGCCGTCGATAATCTTGTTTTGCGTGATTACAAACAGTATCATGATAGGAATTGCACTGAACATTGCGCCCGCAAGGCTCATACCCATAGTGTTTGCCGAACGACTACCGGAAATGTAGGCGACGCCCATTTGCAACGTCCACTTGTCCATGTCGTTTGCGCCAAGGATGATTTGCGGCCACATGAGGTCGTTCCAACTACCCATGAAGCAAAACAGTCCTTGCACAAGGAATACCGACTTCCCGAGGGGCAACACCACGCGGCGGAAAATGCGGAAGTCGCTGCTGCCGTCGATACGCGCCGACTCGATGAGGTCCTTGGGGATGCCGAGATAGAACTGTCTTATGAGGTACATGCCTCCCACACCGCCGAGCCCCGGGAGAATCAACGCCCACAACGTGCGCGCGATACCAAGGTTTGCGATGTTGGCAAGTTGCGGCGTAAGGGTTGCGATACCCGGGATAACCATGGTAAACAGCATGACGCCGAAGATTGCGTCGCGGAACCTGAAATTGAGAAACACAAACGCGTAAGCCGCCGCACCTGCCACAAGCAGATACAGAAAAGTGCTTGCCGTTGCCACAATGAAACTGTTAAGCAACCAGTTGCCTACGGGATAGGTCGTGCCGTCGACGCGCGTCTGATTGAACAGGTCAATGTAGTTGTCGAAGGTAAATCCGTCGGACGGAAACAGGTGTCCGGGTTGGTACTCGAACGCCCACTTACTTGTGAAAGACCCAAGCACGCCTACAACCAGAGGAACGACCCACACCACACAAAACAGCAACAGCAACACAAACGCGTTAAAGCGAAGCAAATGGTCGTTGAAGTACCGCCCGAGGCGCGTCAGTGTCAGCGTGTTGTCGCGGCGTTTGATTGTCACCACGACGTCCACGACAAGCAGCCCGACAAGCGTAACGCCCATTACAATTACTATTGCAAGAAAAATTCCGCTCATGCCTGCACCTCCGAAGCCTGCTTGTCGGCGATGTACTCGCGGTACATCTTGCCGTACTTGTCGCCGCCGGTGCGTTCCCTGGTTACGGCAAACTGCACTGCCGTAATAAGGCCGATAATGATACCCAGCACCATTCCCATTGCGCTTGTCATGCCGTACACGTCGTAGCGGCTGCCGTTCATAAGTTGCTGCATGTAGTACATGATGGACATCGTAGTCTTGACCGCGCTTGTGCCGTCAAATATTTCCGGTCCGCCGCTTGTCAGCACGTAAATCTGTCCGTACAAACCGAAGTAACCGATAATCGTGTTGAATATACACAACAAAAGCTGGTTTTTGATTGCAGGCACAGTAACCGCAAGAGTTCGTCTGAAGCCCGTGCATCCGTCCACCGAAGCCGCCTCGTACAGCGACTTGTCCACGTTTTTAAGCGCGGCGGACAGTATGATGAAGTTGCCGCCCCAGCCACCCCACATGCACAGCAAGAGAATGATAAACCATGCGTGTAGCGGATCGCTGTTAAGCCAGTTGATGTCCATGCCGATCCATTGGTTGACGTAGCCGAAGCCGTAGCCGAACAGTGCGATGAATATTACGCCGCTTGCGCTGCAAGGCAGTACGCTGGGCAGATAAATAAGCGCGCGGAACACCTTGTAGCCCTTTGGTTGGGCGTTGATAAGTATTGCCATAATCAGCGGGACGATTATCGACAACGGCACTACCACTATGGCAAACACCGTGGTGTTGCGCAATGCAAACCAGAAGTCGTTGTGGTACTGGCTGTTGGAATCGAACAGAATTTTTATGTAGTTTTGCAGTCCTCTCCATTCGATTGCGTCGGGGTTGGCGATGTCGTACTTGAACAGCGACATTACGATGCCGTACACAAGCGGATAGACGCAAAACAACAGGAAGAACACGAGGAAAGGCCCGAGGAAAATCAGCACCATTCCGTACCGTCTTAAAAAGTCCGCCGTCTTGCCCCTTTTGAGGGAATACTGGCTGATTGTTGTATATCTTTCCATATTCATTGCGACGTCGTAACGCCGACGTCGGTTGCGTAAAACGGGGTTGTAGCGATAAGAAAAAGACAATTTGGTTGGTTTATTTGCAAAATAAACCATCAACAGGCTTTCCGTTGTCGCCGCCCGGCTGCCATTACGGCAACAGAGCGGCGACAAACAGAAATCCTGCAAAAATCTTACAGATCGTCGATGTTTTCGATGTTACGGATTGCTTCTTTGAAGCGAGCGTCAAGGATTTCCTTAGCGGTCAATGTCCTGAAGGTGGCTTGCGTGCTGAGGTTGTCGGCGAAGGCGCGTTTCAGACCTTCGTACACTTCCGAAAAGTACCTGGTGTTACCCAGAAACACAAGCGTGTCGGGGTCGCAAATCTTTTGTACGTATCTCGTGTAGTAATCCTTGGTTGTAAACTGCTCGCCTGTCAGCAATTTTTTGTTAGCCGGCAAGTGTCCGCCCTGCGTGTAGTCGATTGCGTTTTCCGTCATGTACTTGGCGTAAAATGCCGCCGCAACCGCACGTTCGGGATTTTTGGCAACGGTACTTGTCAGGCAGAATGCGTGACCTACGCCGTAAACCTTGCTTGCGTTTTCGCTTGTCGGATCGAGCGCGAACAAACCGCTCATGTTAATTATGTCAAGAGGTTGGTAAGCGTTGCCGTCCTGGTCAAGTTTGCCGTTGAACACGTGTTCGAATTCGTTGAGTTTGTCTTCGATTTGCCAGGGACCTTCGCAAGCGAACACAGTGTTGCAGTCGCCGAGACGTTTCCACATTGTGGATTCCGTAGCGTCGGCTTCGATAAATTTGCCGTTGTAAGTTACGGTTTTGTTGCCGTAAGTTACCGTTTGGGGATAACTGTCGTAGCCTTGCCACATGTCGCGGAACATCTGCATTACCGTTGCAAGCGCGTCGTTGTTCCAGTTGGGACGACCTTGCGCGTCGGTCATGCTGCCGCCGTTCTGCAGCAGAGCCGTTTCCGGTACCCAACCGTTTACGATACCGTTGGCGTATTCCATGGACAGCGGATAGAAGTTTTCCACCGTGCCCATGCGCCATTCGTTGGAGTTGCCGCTCATTGTGCGGAACCACAGTCTGCCTCTGTTGTTGAGTTCCACCAGTTTGTTGCACGCCTCGACAAGTTTGTCCAGCGTGTGAGGAACTTCGATACCGTTTTTGGCAAGTACGTCACTGCGGTAGAACCACACTCCTGCGTGTTCGTCAAGAGGGATGCCGTAGGTTTTGTCCTGATAAATGCACTCGGACATAACGTTGGCAAGGTAATCGTCGCGATTGAAGTTTGCCTTAGCCGCATTGAGGTAGTCGTCCATGGAAACAATGATGTTGCTGCTTGCAAAATAGGTCAGTCTTTCGCTGTGGATAAGAATCATGTCGGGCGCATTGTCGGGGTCGCTTCTGATTACCGAAGGCAAAGATTTGTAAAATTCCGATTCGTTCATTGTGGAAATCTTTGCGCTTACGCCGTTGTTTGCGTAGTAGTTGTTGAACATCGTGTTGACCTTTTCAAGGTACTTGTTGTCGGGTGCGCCTACAACGGACCAGATTTTGAGGTTTACATTGTTGAACAACGGGTCGCCGTTGTCGTCAAACTTGATGTCGAGGTCGCCGAGGTCGGTCTGATTTTGAGGTTTGCAGGCAAACAATGCCGCAAGACAAAGTACGCCGACAAGCACCGCACAGATTATTTGTGTCAGTTTTTTCATAATGTACCTCACAGAATTTCGATTTCGCCGAGGGCGAAGTCTTTGTCGGAACTGATTGTAATTACTATTCTGTCCGTCGTGACGGGTTGAGTCAGGCAGACGGTAAAAGCCGTGTGGGGATAAATGTACTGTTGCGTTCCCGAAGTTACTTCGCGCGAACCGATGTAGGCAGGGTTGAAGTAAATGTTTGCAACGCCCTTGTTGTTGCCGAAGTCAATCTGATCGATGTAACTTACAAACAAATTGAAGTCGGCGGCGTTGTAGATATTTACCGCCTTGACGGAAACTGCTTTGTCAAACTTGATTTCGACGCTGCGCGTACCTGCCGCAAAACGAGCGTCGCTTGCCGAGTCGAACACGCGCGAGGTGCGGTTGTCCGTAAGATACTTCACCTGCGCCTTGTCGATGGTTTCGGCGCGTACCGTCACACCGCTTCCCGTTGCAAGATTTTTGTAACCGGATATCGCTTCGGGCAGACGTTGCAGCGACCAAGTGGGACCGTTGGTGTACGGCGTGCCGTCTTCGGTAAAGTACAGGTAGTCGAATGCGCCTGCGCGACGATCGGTGTACTGCGAGTATTCCGTTTCCACGCCCCAGCTGTCACGATTGACATGCGCGTGGTAGGCAAACATGTATTCGCCGTTTACGTCAACGATACTCGCATGTCCCGTACCCGTCTGCATGCCCTTGTATCTGGCGTCGTTTGCCGAGCCAACGTTGCCCGGCACGCCGAGCAGCATGTTTGCAAGAGGGTCCTCTTCCGACCACGGTTTGTCGTATTCACCAAGGGGACTGTCACTGACAGCATAGCCTACATTGTACTGATTGTCAACAAAACTGTTGCTGACGTGGGTCAGAATGTATTTGCCGTTTTTCTTGATCATGTACGGACCTTCCGAGCAACGAAACTCGCCCGTGAAGGAAGCCGACCAGTATTCCCACTCAACACTACCCTTGCCGTTGTTGCCCGTATCATTAAGATTTTTGTAGCCGGGCACGGTAAGACGCGTAAGCGTGGACAAATCCCATGTAACGGGGTCAAGCAGTCGTACACCCCAGATTTCGGCGTACTTGCCTTCCTGCTCTGCAGTCTGCGCCTTGGTTGTGTCGTAACTGAAGTACATGTAGATTTTGCCGTCGTCGTCCTCAAACACAGTCGGGTCAAGGATTGTGGCGTTTTCCATACCGCCGAACGTATTGTCGGCAAGAGTGATGTTTTGTCCGTTTGCATTTACACCGGTGTACAGTTCAAACTTTGTCAGACTGTCGCCCACCGCTACACCGATCTGGCAATGGTTGCCGTTTGCGGCATTACCGGGGAATGTGAAGTACATGTAGTACTTGTTGCCGATTTTTTGCACGTCGGGTGCCCAGATGTTGTCCGTGCGATAAGCCCAACTGCCCTGCGGTGCCTGAAACGCAACGCCGCCGTAAGTCCAGTCGGTAAGGTTGTCCGACGTGTAGTAGTCTATTGAGGAATAACCGCCCCTGGTGCCGTAGGCGTAAAACAACTTGCTCTCGTCGTCATACACCACCATGGGGTCGCCCATGTCAAGTTTAAGGTCGTTGCGGTAGTAAATATTGTGGTCAAAATTGTCGTCCGACTTCTTTTGATTTACCAGGCTGAAGTCGTCGGCGTCAATTGTGGAATTTGCGTATTTGGTGTAGGTAATCTTGTCACCGTTGTCGCCGCCGCCGGTATTCGTGCAAGCGCCCAGCACCAACGTCATACAAAGCATTACCGCAAACAAAAAGGATAGGTATTTTTTCATAAGATGTCCGTTTCGACGTTTTTCGTCGTAGTGTCGGTTTTGTCGTCGCCCGTTACGGCATTGACAAAACTCGTTTGTCGCTACGGGCGCGTTGCCCGAAGCGACAAACAATTGGTTGTAAAAGTTTTGCTTGTCCCCACCTCCGCTTACGCGGCAATGCGGGCAAACCGTCATGTCAGTCGTTTACCGTTACGGTAAAGTCGGAAATTGTCGCTCCGCAAGCGAATGTGCCTACGCCTGGTGTGCAAACCGTTGCACTGCCCCACTCGCCGTGGTTGTTCATAAATTCCTTACCTTCAAACAGACGAACGCCGTTGACATACAGTTCGATGTAGTCGTGCGTTTTGACCAGTCTGACGCGAACGGTGCCGCTGTTCCACAAGTTGTTGAAACTCATTTCGCCGGGCAGGTCGTACGCGGTAAATGTTGCGTCGTTGAGGCACGGCGTAAACTTAGCCGTTGTTTTGGGTGAGCCTGCGATACGTTCAAACACGAAGTGAACGCTGCTGGACGTGGATTCGCTGCGCAGATAAACGGTCAGTTTGCCGTCGCGCGTTTTGCCGTCGTTGTCCACGATTGCAAGTTCCAGTCCGCTCATAGTGAATTCCATTGTGTAGTTGCCTTTAAGGCTGTTACGCCACAACAGACCGTTTTCAAACTCGTTTACCGGCGGCCAGTCGATGTTGTTTTTGTTGCCGCGCCACTCGTTAGCCAGTTTGTAACTTACTTTGCCGTCGGCGTCGGTGATTTTTGTCACCATGCCGCCCACAAAGAACGGGTTTGCCGCAAGCACGTTGTCGATTGTCGCTTCGTCGGTTACTACGCTGACTTCGCTGATAGTTGCGCCCGCTCCCTTGACGTACAGTGCGGGGATTGTTGCCTCGGCGGAGATGTCGTCAACTTCCTTCATCAGTTTGCCGTCGGCAAAGATGTACAGTTTGCCTGCCTTTTTAAGCAGTCCCAATTCGTGGACGTCGCCTTCGGCGTTGATGTTGGTGTTGTTTTCCGCACCGTACACCATTTGCGTACTGCCCTCTGCCGTTGCGATTTCCGCGCGGTGAGTAATGGAGCCGAGTTCCGAATAGGTGATACCGAACGCCTTGTATTGCGCAAAGCCGTCCGTCGCGCTCATAAGTCCGATTGTCGTATTTTCGGTTTTTTCCGTCGTATTGACAACCTTCGCCGTAATGTACCAACTACCGTTTTCCGTCGTTGTCGGGATGTACTTGTTGCCGCCTGCCGTTACGGTCAGTTTGTTGCCGTCGGTCGCCACTTTGTCTGCGCCTACAATCGCGTCGGTGTCAAACAGGTCGGAGGTTGAAGCCTGTTTTGCACGGATTGTAAACTTGCGCGTTGCGGTAATGCTGTTGTCGGCATTGCTTGTTACGATTACGTCGATTGTACCGTTTACGTCTGCGCCGATTGTAAGCAGACCGCTTTCTTCCAGCGTAACGCCGCTGACAGGTGCCACAAGGGCAAACTTGCCGCTTTTGTCAAATACGTTGCTTGGGCTAACCACGCTTGCAAGGTTGTAGGTGTGTCCTGCAAACAATGTGTCGCCCGGCACGCTGATGTCGATACTTGTCGGCAGGCTGAAACGGGACAGTTGCTTGTACACTTCCGTCACGTCATTGGTCGCAACATAGTTGCTTACGCCGAAACTGAGTTCCTGTCCGTACACGCCGGGGTAGGTGTCGTAGTTTGCAAAGTCCGGCACCTGATATGTGTACTTGGCAATTACAACGCTGTTCTGCTCCACAATCAGGTAGTTGTCCACGCCGTTGCGGATCATGGTCATGTCAAAGGGGCTGCTTGTGTCCACTTTGGCGTCGCCGATGTCGTTGTTGTCGCTATTTAAGCCCAGTGCGTAACGCCAACCGCCGTAAGCCACCTGTCCCGACGTAGGCCACACCATGTACCAGAACATGTTGTTGCCGATTGCGTGCGTTGCGTCAACCAGGAAGGAACCCACGCCAAACGAGCCGGGGTTGCCGCCCGTCGCCTGATTGAATGACAACGTTGTCTTGAAATACCACACTTTACCGGGTCTGTCTACAAGGATTTGCGCCTGTTCACCGTTTACGGTAATACTGCCGTTGTCCTCGTTGGTGAAGTCTACGCTACCGTTGTAGTAGCCCTTGTTGTGCTTGAAGAAGTTGCGCGACACGTTGTAGGTAAGTACTTCGTTTATTTCCGGCTTGTCCTTGATTGCCACCGTTACGGTTGCCGTACCGGGCGCAACTGCCGTTACTTCGCCGTATTTGTCTACGGTAAGCACCGACGTGTCGGAAGAAGTAAACGTGACTTCGGTGCCGGATGGCTTGACGTTGTACAGAATGGCACTGGACACTTCGCCGATTTTTATTTCCTGCACCTTGGGGCTGCGCACGTTAAGTTTGTACTCGCCTCCCGTCGGATTGTCGGGTTGATTGGTACAACCCGACAAAACAAACAGGACTACGAGAATAAGAGAAACAATACTAAAAAGACGTTTTTTCATCGAAATTCTCCGTAAAAATAGAGAGTGATAAGAGTTGCAAATGAGAAACAATGTTTTCCGCGCGACTGCAAAAGTTGTTACGCTTGCGTTGTACGGCGGTTTTGTTTACTGCATCCTGCGGACGTCCGCCCGAAAACGGGACAGAACATCCGCAAGGTTGATTTTGTGACCGACAAACAGACTACGTTATTTTGCCGTTACCACAAGGTTGCTGACGGATACGGTCTTTGCCATGTCGTCATCTTTCTCGTTGAACACCTTGAAGGACAAATTGCAAGCGTTGCGTGTGCCCCACGAGGCGGTGAAACTGCTCACTCCGTCGGCAGAGACGGTAAGGCTGACGTCGTATGTGCCGCCGTCGTTAAGCGTAAGAGTAAGTACGCAGTGAATCGTCTTGCTTTCGCTAATGTTCCAACCGGTGTCTGCCCATTGATTACCGCTGTTGCCTGCAAGGTGGATTGTGCCGCCGCCGGCAAGTTTGTTTTCAATCCAGTAGGTTTGTTCTCCACCGATAACAAGTCCCAACTTGGCGTCGGTCATTGCGTCGCCGAACTTGACGTCAAACTCGACTGTATGACTTGCCGTAGGTTGAGTTACAACAAACGGAACATTTTTGATATTCCAACCTTGTTTGTACATCGTAAGGTTCAGCGTGTCGGTTGCCTTGTCGTAAGTGTCGTTGTAACCGAAGAAACCGTAGTACTTGACGTCCTCCGTCGATTGCTTTGTAACTGCGATGTTGCTTACTTCTGCGGTGCAGTTTTTGCTTGCGAAACGAAGTTGTTTTTCACTTGTCCAGTCGTCGTAATTACGTGCGGCGTAGGTAAGAGAACCGTTGGCCGTCTTAATCAGGTACTCGGTGCCGTCCACGTAGATGTGGAAACGTCCGTTTACGCACTGAATTTTGTACGTGTGTGCAGCAGCCGGGTCAAAGCCTGCGAAGAAGTCGGTGCTTGCCCATGTACCGCCGTCGGAATACCCGCCGTCTTTCCATACGCACATCGTGTATGTTTCGACGCGGTAGCCCTGGTCGTTGTGCGCAACGTAAAACTGAGTACGTCCGCCCTGCACGGACAGAGCAAGTTTCGCATAGCCGTCGCCTGCCACGTAGTTGCTTACGGTAAACTCTACGGTGAAGTCACCCTGTACCGTCTTTTTGTAGTTGGCAGTGTAGACCCGGCTGTCCGACCAGTTGCATTCGTCGGCTACGCCGTCCTTACTCTTGTCGGCAAACACGATTTTGTAACCGCTGTCGTCGCCCTTCATGTTGACGCCGCCGTAAGTCACAAAGTCATCGTTTTCCGTAAAGATACGTTCGCCCGTGGTAGTAACTTCCGCAGTGCCGAACACCGTTTCGGAAGCAGCCGCCTTGACAATGTAACTACCCTTTGCGTCTGCAGACAACGTAACTTTACCGTTTTGATCGATCACAGCCGTACCTGCGCTAAGGTTTGTTGTGATACTCCACGTTACGTTTGCGTTGCTGATTGCAGGGATGATTGTTACCGTGTAGGTCTGGTCGGTACCGACTGTGTGTTGTGCGCCGCCTGCAACGGACACCGAGTAAGGCGTTCTCTTTGCGTATGCAGCCGCAGTTGCGCGTACCGTTTCTTCGTTGTAGTCAACGGTTACGTCTTTTACGCTGAAGTTGCAACCGAACTGAGCAAAGATACCGGGGAAGGTAGCCTCACTGCAAGCGTCGGTAATTTTACCGTAGAAGTCGCCGTAGGTGAAGTAGTAATCGTCGTTGATACGGATAAGTTCCCAGTGCTTGTTGTTGGTCGCTGCGTAAACAACGCTCATGTCCAGCCCGTGGTAACCGTCAACGTTGATCCACTTCATGTTGTTGCCCCAGCCCCGGAACCATTCAATGTAACGGATACCCTTGACGTCGCCGCTCGTGATACCGAGAAGCAATGTTCCGCCGAATGTATCGCCGTTGTCTTTGCCGGACGTAAATCCGATTACGGTTGCACCGCTTTGGTCGCCGAATTCGTTGTAACTTACCGTACCGCCGATCTTCCAGACCTTAGCGGGGTAGGTTGCCGCGATACCGCTGTTACCGTCCGCAATGGTTACGTTGTTGCCGTCAATCGCTACGTTGCCGCGTTTACGCGTGCTGCTGAGCAGGTTTGCAATTACCGTGTATTCGACGTCTTTGCTTGCAAGGTTGTCGCCGAGGACAAACTTAACCACTCCGTTGCCGCCTTTCTTCGCGGTAATTGTGCCGTTTGCATATTCCAGTAAGCCGCCTTCGGGAAGAGTTACGTTGACAACGGGGTTGTCCATTGCCACGCCGTTGCGCGTTGCCGTAAATGTTACGCTTGCACTGTCCTTGCCGTATTCCAGTTCGATTGTCGTGTTGCCGTTTACGGTAAGTTCGTATGTGGTCTTTTTGACTACGATTGTAATTTCCTTGGTTGCCACCACTTCGCCGTCAACGCTTGCCTTTACGGTGATTGTCACCGTCGTGTCCGCGCTTACCGCCGCTTCAACCGTGGTGATTGTGTTGTCCGCAATTGCAAGGATGTCGCCGTGGCTGACGTAAGCAAATGTTGCGCCGCTTACGCTTTGTCCGTTGTCTGCAAGGCGCGAAGCGATTGTCGTGCCGTCGCCTGCAAAGATTTCGCTTTCGCCAAGTTCCGTCGTAAGCACGTAGTTGTGTTTAACTTCGCTGCTTACCACGATTTTGATACTCTTGGTGATCTCGGTACCCGTAACAGCAATTGTAACGGTCGTTTCGCCTTCTTTGTCACCTGCGGTTACAAGGTAACTGTCGCTCATGGTAACGAAGTCGTCTCTGTCAAGCGTTACGGTAAACTCGGGCGTGTAACCCTGAATGTCTGCAGTTACCGACGGAACGAGTTGAATGGTGTCGTACTTTTTGATTGTTACGGTGTCGCCGTCAATACCGGTGAACGCCAGCGTGTAGTGGATTTCCGGTACGGTGACTTCGATTTGCGTGGTTGCAACGATGTCGTCGCCAACCTTGATGTTGATTGTGATTGTTGTCTTGCCTGCAGCAACGCCGACAAGTTTGCCGTCAACGATTCTGACGATTTTGTCGTTTGCCGAAACAAGGTCAAGCGTGTAGCCGTTGGTAACTACCGCGCCGTCGTGCTTAACTTCGGCGTTGACGTCGGCTGTAGCGTTGATTTTCAGTTCCGCAATGTTTTCGGCGGCAACCTTCCATGTGTTGAACGCTGCGTATTCGCCGATTACAAAGTCGGTGACGGTAGCCTTGCAGCCCTTGTTGGTAACTTCGTCGGGCGTGGAACTCGGGCAGAAGGTGTACACCGACATGTTGGTTGCGGTGATTGTGTCTTCGCTTACCTTGATGTCGTTTACGTAGTAGCAGGTTTTGCCGTTTGCGTCACTGGTGATTGTTACGGTAAGCTGGTCGTTGGCAGACGTTACGTTTTTGTTAATGGCTTTGTCCCAGTCGTTACCGTTCAAGCGGGTTGCGGACAATGTCTTGTCGCCGCCGCTGAGTTTGTTGTTGATGATAAACGACGTGTCGCCGATTACGATGGCAAACTTGGCGTCGGTCATTGCCGAAGCAAACTTGAGCTTGTAACTTACGGTGAAACTTGCAGGCAGTGCGTCAACGAATTTTGCAACGGTGGAGCCGTTTCTGCCTTCCCAGTCGGTTGCTTGGAAACCAACGTTGAACGACGTTGCGCTGTTGAAGTCGTACTCGTAACTGTAACTCAGCATACCGTTCTGGATGTAGTCGTATTCGTCGTTTGCGCTACCGTTTGTCACCACCACGTCGCTTACTTTGCAACTGAGTGCGTTTGCGCCGATGACGATTTCACGTTCCGCACGGAAGTCCTCGTAACTGCGAACCATGCCGTATGCGTTGCCGTCCTGCTTGATTGTAAGTTTTTGCCAATCGCTGCCAACCTTGACGTAAACGGCGTACATGCCGCCTTCGACGGCAATTTTGTAACGGGTGGAACCGCTGACATTGACCATGTCCTTCATGCCTTCGCCCTGGTACCAGTTACCCTGCAGGAAACCGTTATTGTTGCGGTTTACAAAGGCTTCGATACGGGTTTGTTCGCCATATACAACGAAGAAGTTGTTGCTGTCGCTGCCCAGCGAGAACATAAGTTTGGGCGTTGCGGACTTTGTCATGTAGTCGGACACGGTAAATTCGATACTGAAGTTACCTGTTACCTTTTGCTTGAGCGTTGCGCCGTAGGTGTAGTTGGCGTTGAACTTCCTCTCGTTTTCCGACGAGATGGTAGCCGAACCTACGTAATCGGGGCTGAACACGATGCCGTTGTCACCGTCCGTCGTTACGCCGCCCTTGGCGATAAACATGGCGTTTTCTTCGACGAGTTCCTGTTTGATTACGGTGAAAGTAATTTCGTCGGACAATTTGCCAAGTGTTGCCTTGACGGTCAGCGTGCCTTCGGTCTGCGGTTCGATGCTGACAAGTCCGTTTTCCGTAACTGCGGCTTTGTTGTCGCCGAGAGTGCTTTCGATTGTCCACACGATGTTCTGATCAGGGATTTCGTTGCCGTCGGCATAAGCCTTGGCTGTAAACTGCATTTGAACGCCGCTGTCGCCGCTTACGATTTGCGGAACAAGGGTTGCGGGGCCGGAAATGCTGATTGCGCCTACGCCGTCTTCGGGATAAACCGTTGCGATTGCCGCCTTGACTGCGGTAGCGTCCGTTTCCAGAGCGAAGTTTGTAATTTCGATTTTCTGGTTCTGCGTCTGGAAGCCTGCGTAGGTTTCCACGTCGTGGTTGTCGGTAAACTTACCGAACATGCCGTCGATGTTGTAGTAGTAATCGTTGCCGTCGCGAAGAAGGACAAACTTAACTTTGCTTGTACCCGTATACTTGGTGTAACCCGCAACGTCTTTGTCGTGCGTTGCCTTGCCCCATCCGTCAAGGAAGTTGCGCACGTACACGGTAAATCTGCCGTCGGGGTTGCCGTCGGAGTTGCGCAGACCAAACCACAATGCGTTGTTGCCCGTGTTGAGAAAACTGCCGATTGCGATTGTTTCGGTGCTGCTGTAATCGGTGATGTCAACCTCGGCAGAGAACATCCACGTCTTGCCCTTTTCACGGGTAAGGATTGTGGACTGACCGCCGTCTACACTTACCTTGGTGTCGGAAATTGCCCAGTTGCCGTTGTGATTGCCGAAAAACGAAGGCTTACTGACAGAGTAAGTTACGTTGGCAACTACGTCCGTGTGAGCGGTAAGTTTGATTGTAACGCGGGCGTTGCCTGCCTGTGCGGCAGTAATTTTTACGCTTGTCGCCGTTTTGTCGGACAACGTTACCGCACTTCCGCCGACAGTCACTTCCGCCTCTTCGGTGACCTTTACGCCGTCGCATGTCACCGTCCAGGTGATTGTGTCTGTCTCGCCCGTTGTAAGGGTGCGGGCGGCATTACCGCTTACCGCGATTTTGTACACTTTTTCGGCAGGCGTGCCAGGGTCGGGATTATCCGGATTGTCGGGCTGACATGCCGCAAGAGAAAAGCAAAGTACAAACGCCAGTAAAAGCGCAAGCAATGCGATTTTCTTTTTCATTGTTACCTCCTTGTTTCGCAACCGTTTGGTTGCCGTCATTTATTTTGTGTCCGTAAACTTCATTCGGACATATTGACGCTTTTTATATGCTCCTGCCCGGCTGTCGCAGCCGCGACGCAGTTTTGCACGACGTTACGAAATGCACATGCCGTAGTGTTCGGCTCTCCGCACACTCGTTATTTGCTTTTGCGACGCGCGGAAACACCCCGTAATCACGTTGTTTTCAATGATTTTTACGTTATTTTAACGTTAACATTCTAAAAACAATCTTACGGATATGATTTACCGTATCCGTTTTCGGGTAGATTGTAAATGGATTTTACCTGATTACATTGTAATTTTGACCGGGCGCAGTTTGTTTGTTGTCGGGTTGCGCCGTCAGCCGTCAGCCGTCCTGTCTTTCCGACGGAGCAACCGCGTGGCGCAATGTTACGGGATATTTCTGTCTGACGGGGCTGGTGTTGTTACCGTAGATACGTTCAAACAGACTGTTGACCGCAAGCGCGACGTAAGCGCGTTTGTCCACGCCTACCGAAGTAAGGGTGACGGGCATCGGCAAGTCCGACTGCAGGTCGTCGTAGCCGACGATTGTTTTGTTGCTGCAATCGATTGCCGACAGTATGTCGTATGCAAACACATCGTTGAAGCAGAATATGCCGTCGCTTTTTTCCAGCATTTTTTTTGCTTCTTTGTTGCCTGCCAGCCAATCGGTGTGCACCACCGTATGGAATGTTTTCCCATGTGCGGCAAGACCTTCCGAAAAGCCTTTCAGACGATCCTGAACGCAGGTCATGCCGAAGGCTTCGCCTACAAACGCAATGTTGTTGCAGCCATGCGCGACAAGTTCCTCCGCCGCAAGCCGTCCGCCCTCTACGTCGTCTGTCGTTACGTAATCGACGTTGGGCAGTTCCGTGCGACGACCGAACACCATCATCGGCACGCCGTACAGTTCCACAGTGCTTTCCAGTTCGTCGGCTGGTTCAAGGAAACTGATTACCGCGCTGACGCCCGAAGAAACCGCCGCAAGGTAAATGTCGCTGTCTATGACTGAACGACGAACGAAAAACGGCCGTATGTCGTAATCGTGCTTGGCGATTTCCTCATTGATGTAGTCCGTCATGATGGAAAAGTACACGTTTCGCAGACTGTCGAACACTACCGCAATCGAATCCACCATGCCGCTACGCAGCGAAATTGCCGTCTTGTTGGGCAGGTAGTTAAGTTTGCGGCATGCCTCCAGCACGCGCTCCTTGGTTTTTTGCGCGACATTGCCCAGGTTGCGACAAACGCGAGAAACCGTTTGTGCCGTTACGTTGGCTTCCCTTGCCACGTCTTTGATTGTAGTTCTTTCTTTACTGCGCACTTTTTCCCTCTTACAAGTATGTATTTTTGATTGTTTCAATGCCCGTATCGACGGAATATTGCAATAAAAAAGTCGATACGTATTCATTTTTTTTATATATTTTTTGCAAATGTCCGTATACGTTGAGCAAACGCCATCCCGAAAGAGCCGAAAAGACATTCCGTCGCTGCCGATGACAGCAAAACAGTCATACGCATGTGTTTTTGCTGACTTTTGCATTGTTGAGGCGCAACATCTTTCAACAGCCCGACAACGCAAAATACAACCGTTTTACTTTGTCAATTCTATCGCCGCTTCGGCAAAACGTTTGCCGAGGGTAAGCATACTAAGGTAGTCGTAATGCCATGCGTCGTCATGTTTCATCGAAAGGTCAGACGTATCCACAAGACTACACAGCGGATCCGCCGCAACTACCTTTTTTTGCATTTCAATCACTTCCGCCTGTCCTGCAACGTCGTCGGGTGTTTTGATTTGTCCGATTACAAAGGGCAGGTTGTCGTTTTCAAGATAAAAGCGTATGTCGGCAATGAAGTTTGCAAGCAGTTTGTCGTACACCGGGACGCTTGCGGGGGTAGTGGCGTCATTTTCGCCCTGCATCCAGCACATTGCAAGGATGTTCACCTTTTCGTAACCTGCCGCTTTTGCCTTGGCAACGGCTTTGCGAACGGTTTTCAGAGTGTTCCAGAAACCCAAGGCACAGTTTGCCGCGTCCTCACCGTCGTCAAATTGTTGCGCAACGCTTGTATTGCCAAGTCCCTGCGCGACGGACGTAGGAGAGAGGAAGTGGTCGTAGATTGTTTTGCCGCCCCACGCATACTTTACAAAGCCTATGTCGCGGTCGCTGTCGGCGTAACGAGCCGAGTACACTTCCGCCATGCCCATTTCCGGTCCGAAGCAGTAACCCTTTACGCCCAGTCCGTTTCTGACTTCCTGCCAGTAAACAGTGTCCAGCGCACC
>DPQS01000022.1:68629-93937 GCA_003537755.1 Clostridiales bacterium
CAGTAAACAGTGTCCAGCGCACCGGTGCCTTCGCCGTAGCCGAAGTACTTCACGCCTTCATAGATTTTGTCATAAGCGTCCCACGGCGAGAACCCGACGGCGTTGGACTGACCGCCGATAAGCACGATGTCCAGCGTTTTGGGCTCAGGGGGCGTTTCGTTGCCGTTGTCGGGCGTACTTGTGTTGCATGCGCACAGCGTAAACATCAACATTACGCAGACAAGCGCACAAAGAGTTTTTTTCATACTTTAGTCCTTTTATCCCGTTGTCAACTTGCGGATTGTCGCAATGTCGAACTTGGGATTGTGATGTTGATCCAATAGTCCGTTGATTTCCTGCTGGACATCGGTAAGTTGCGTGTAGCAGAAGCCGCTGAACCACATTTTGTGCAGATTTGTCATCAAATTTGCGTAACGTGTATAAAATTCGTCATCGTTTTGTGCCTTGCTGTTGTAACCCCAGTCCTCGCTTGCCGTGGCGTCACGTTGCATTGCAATGCCGCCGAATTCGGAAAACAGTACCGGTTGACCGTGGTACTTGTGTCCGTTTGCAAACAGTCGTCTGCCGGCAGGAACAATGTCGTCCAGCGCGTCACGGCGGTATTTTTCCGCAAAGCCGTCACCGCTGAAACTGTAATCGTGTATGCCGACAATGTCCGTGTCGTCGACGTATTCCCAACCGTCGTTGGTGGACACAAGACGAGTACCGTCCAGTGCCTTGGTGAGGTAGTACATTGCGCTTGCAAAACGTTGTTGCGCCTTGTCGTTCACAATCTGCTCCACACCCCAACTTTCGTTGAGCGGCACAAAGCAGATTACACTCGGGTTGTTGACAACCGTGCGCACGATATGTTGCCACTCGCTTGCAAGGTTAAGTTGTTCGTCGGATTCAAAGCGGTAAGCCGAAGGCATTTCGCACCACACAAGGTAACCCATGCGGTCGGCATAGTAGTAAAAGTACGGGTCTTCCAGTTTCTGATGTTTGCGCGCGCCGTTGTACCCCATGGCGATACTCAGTTCAATGTCGCGCTTGAACATTTCCTCGCTTTCGGCAGTCAGACCGCCCTCGGCAAAATAGCCCTGGTCAAGGATAAGGCGTTGATACAGCGGTTTGCCGTTAAGCAGTACCGCGCCATGCTCGTCCACGGCAACAGTACGGAAGCCGAAATAAGTGTGCGTAACGTCCACAGCCTTGCCTTGCGCAAACAAAGTAACGTCAACGTCAAACATATTAGGCTCGGCAACGTCCCACAGGTGAGAATTAGCAAACTCCGCATCGCATGCCTCAAACGTAAACTTGTTGTGTACGCCGTCCAGCATAAACTTGCCGCCGCCGACGCGTTTGCCGCCAAAAGTAACGTCAATCTGCACTTCCGTTGCAACGCCGAGTCCGGTGTCAAGTTCCGTTTCGACATTGCCTGTTGCCGGGTCGGGCTTGAAACCGACATAGTCCACGTAGTCGCCGTCGAAAAACTCAATCCACACGCTTTGCCAGATACCGCTGTTGGGCGTATACCAGCAACCGAACGGTTTGCCGTTGTCGCGCCAACTTTGCTTGCCGCGCGCCACAGTGTCGTCCATTGTGTCACGACAGTACACCACAAGGGTGTTTTGCTCCTGCATTTGCGCAGTCACATCCAATGTAAAGGGGGTAAAGCCGCCCTTGTGACCGCCGACGTAAACGCCGTTGAGCCACACACTGCACTCGTAATCCACCGCATTGAAACAAAGCAACGCGCTGCGGCTCGTCTGAGCCTTGCCAAGAGTAAAGTTACGTTTGTACCACATGCCGGCGTAGTAGTCGGTCACGCCTATGCCGCTTGCCGCGTACTGGTAGGAAAACGGTACGTTTATCGTTTGCGACAATTCGGTCTGTCCGCTTGTCACAGCCGTCTTGTCGGTTATTTCTTTGTCGAAGCAAAATTGCCATTTGCCGTTAAGTGCAACCCAATCGTCGCGCCTTAATTGCGGACGGGGATATTCGTTACGAAAGTACATCTCAAAAACCTCTTTTCCTTTACATGCTGATTTTGTCCGATTTCGGCGCACAAAAACGCCGTAAAACGCAGAAAAAACTGCCAAAAACACCTTTATCGAAAGGCGTTTTGCAGAAAAATACAGACAAATCTCGTTAATGTTAACGTCCAAATCTCTTTAATGTTAACGTCAACAATTTGTTAACACGGTAAGTATATCACAGTAAAAATCGAAAATCAATACCACGGAATAAAAATGAAAAAATAGCCGTCAACTTTTCTAATAACCTTGTTTTTATTTATTGCGCCAAACAACTTCCGCAAAGATACGGGCAAAAAAGATATCCGCAAGATTGTTAGTGCCGGCGAATAAAACCCCCGTGGTAACCACAAAAAAAACGAGCCGCACGCGACCCGTTTTCAGAATTGATTTACTTTATTGTGATGTACTGCGGATCAATCGCCACGCGGTGTTTGCCGACAAACAGATTTGCTTTCGGCGAAAGCACAAGCGACAGATACCTGTCGAAGCCTTTCAACACGCAGTAGCACAGTTTACCGCCGTTCCACGACTGTTCGTCAAGGCAACGCTCGACAATCAAGCCATGATTGTCCTCTTTGGCAACAGCACATCGGCGAACGATTACTTCCGCACTGCCGCGCACGCCTTCGGCAGTCAGACTTCCGCAAGGCAAACGCAATTTACCAAGCATCGCACGCCCGACGGCATGAGCATCGTACAGACGGTAATGCGCGGTAAGCAATCTGCCGTCGCCGTCATACAATGTAACGTCGTCCTGCGAAACATACGCTTCGCCGTCACCTTGCGGCAACACAATGTCACCGTCGGCACGTGACGCGCGCACTTTTTCCGCCGGCACCGCAACGCGAACTTTGCCGTAGTCTCCCGCAAAGCGCAAAATCAGGTTTTCCTCGGCAGGTGAGCTTTTTCCGCATACGTTTAATGATTTTCCGTCAAATTCGCCGTCAAAAAACAGCCGTCCGCGGCTTTCGTCAAAGGTTTGCCAACACTTTGCATAAGGGTTGTACACCTTGTTGCCGTCCGTCGTCAGGGCCTCGTCCGTAAGGGCGTCCAGCACGGCGGCGGAACAGGGTTGTTCCGTCACGTCATGTTTGCTGCCGCTTTGTAGTACAACGCCGTCGTTCATCACTACAAGCATGTCGGCAAGTTGCAACGCTTCGCCGATTTTGTGCGTGACGTACACAAAAGTCGTGTCGGGCATCTTCTTTTTGAGATTTTTCAACTGCTCCACGTACTCGGCGCGTTGCGCTTCGGCAATGTTGGCAAGCGGTTCGTCAAACAATATCGCTTCGGGACGCGTCACCACCGCTTTTGCCAATGCAACGCGTTGTTGCTGACCGCCGCTAAGCGCTCTTGGCAATTGCCCCGCAAGGCGTTCCATTCCGAACATTGCAAGGGCATCGCTTATGCGCGTTTCCTCTTCCTCTCGCGACAAGTGTTCGCGTTCAAGTGCCAACGACAGGTTTTCCCACACGGTGTACTTCGGGTACAGCAAATATTCCTGAAACACCATTGCGATTTTTCTGTCGCGCGCAGGTATCTTTGCCGCCGAAAGTCCGTCGAAGTACAACTCGCCCGACGTTTGCCGACACAAGCCTGCAATCACCTTAAGCAAGGTGGTTTTGCCGCAGCCCGACGGACCGACAACGACTGCAAACTTGCCGTCGCCGATGTCCAGATTGACGTCACGCAGCCCGTAAGTGCCGTCGTCGTATACGCTTTTGAGGTACTTTGCCGTAATCCTCATTTATTTTCTCCCTTGTCGTCGGTGTCGTTGCCGCTTTCCGCTGACGCCGTCTGCGTTTCACCGACGTTTGTTTTGCCGGTCTGTTCGTCGCTGCTTTCGGCATTGACGTCTTTGCGGCAAGTCCCTTCGTCGACATCTTTCGGTGTGTTACCGTTTGCACCTTCTTCGACGTTTTCCGCGCTGTTTTCCTCTGCGTTTTCCGCAACAATTTCAACGGCGTTTTCGGTCGTGGTACCGGGCGTTTCGCCGCTTGCCGAAGCAAGTCCTTTGCCGACGAAATCGGGGTACTGTACGGCGTTGACAAACACGTCAAACACCCCAAGGCAGTACACGGTCTGCACAGTCACGGCGTAGCAAATGCCCACAACCGCAACCACACACATACCAACTATCTGCAAAAATCCCCACGGCAACACAAACCATATCGCAACGGGCGTGAGTGCCACTAAGGCTATTCCGAGCGTACTGAAAAGCCGCTTAAAGGTCAATATTGCGCCGCTTGTAAACAATTTGCCCGTGCGAACGTTGTACAACGCCGCTTCGAACATGGCAAACAGCGACACGCACACAAGCAGCACTTCGGCGACAACCGTAAGCACGACGGAAACCGTCCACGCGAAGGAATTACCCTCGGTAAGGGTAAGCAATGAGAAACTGCGCAAATACCGCAAAAGCCCTGTGCCGATGCCGTACACCAGACCTGTTACGGCAAACTGTTTCCAGCCGTTTTTGACGCCCCTGAAAAAGTCGCTTGTAACCTTGACGGACTGCAACCAGCACAGCCGCCTGACGACATAATACATGCCGCCCAGCCCCACCGCCGCAAGCACGCACAACAACGCGTCCGTGCCGTAGCGAAGAAGCGACAGATTGATAAGCGCGGACATTTGCTGCGCCGCCGTCATATCTTTGATGAAATCTGCGACAAACCAACCGCAGATCGTGTCCCATACGCACAGCGGCAACACAAACAACGCGCACAGCAGGTTTGCCTTAAGCAGCACGCCGAAACGAGTGCGGAACACAAAACAAAACTGCCGAAATCTGTTTTTGGGCAAACTGCGTTCGTCGAAATCGTCGTCACGCCCTTTGCCGAACACCCATTTGTATACAAGACCCTTTTTCATACCAGGTTCACCAAATAATCCACAACCGACAACAGCAACTTTTTGTCCTTTTTGCTGCCGTCGTTTATTGCCACGTACATGTCGCCAACCATTCTGACGGCGACGATTTTGCCGTCGGGATCGGCGATGCCTTCCGTCCTGCCGTCCAGTACGGCAAACAACATGCCCGTTTCCGCGACCGACTTTGCCTCCGCTTGGGTCAGAATAAACACGTCGGTGTACTGCGCCTTGACGGCAAACGCCTGCGAATACATGCTGTCCGTCGGGTTGTACGTGCCGAAGTTTACGCGCTTGATGCCGTATTCCGCCGCCATGTCGGAAATGTCGTTTCTGACTTCCGTTTTAAGCCCCGTCGGAAAGCCTATCCACATGTCCATTTGCTCGGCGGATGACGGCTGAGCCACCCAATAGAATATCAATCCCCACACGCCGAACGCAGCCAGCACAAACGCCACCCACATCCACGGAGAGCGGAGTTTTGCAAAACCTTTACCCATTGCGCACCTCCGCATATGCCACGACAAGGCTGCCCACCGTCACTACGTCGTAGGTTTTGCCTGTCGCAAAGGGGCACGCGACATTGCCGTCCAGCAGATATTCGCCGTTGTCAAAAACAAGCGTCGTTGCCGAAAAACCGAATACGTCGGCGTTTTTTTCGTCGCAAAATGAGACAAAAGTCGCACGACGCTTTACTCGGTCAGCCATCGGCAGTTGCTTCACAAAGTCGTACCGCGCCGTGTACAGCGGTTTGTCAGAGATACGCACCGCAAAGTACCAAAGATATCCCAGCGTTAAAAGTCCGCATACAACCCACCCGAGCCACGGGGACAGTTTGTCCAGTGCGACAAGCGCAACAAGCAGTACACACACGACTGCAACCGCAACGCCGACAAACACCAATTCCGCGAAAAAACGCGTCGCTCGCTTCCTGAGATTGCGACATTTTTTTTCGTCGTAAATTTCAATATAGTTTGTTGTCATAGTAATTATATTTTACTTTATTTCGCAGCGATAATCAAGTACCTTAGCCAACTTTGTCGCAACAGGTATGTTTAAGACTTTACCGTCATTTTCGCCTTTAACGTTTGCAAATTAGTTATGTTGAGCGAAGCAACATGCTGCTCATTGTACAGTCGAAACATCCCGCGGAAAGTTTTTGCTCGGCATGATATAAGTCTGCCGTTTCAGCCACACGAGCAAATTTCCGATAGTAATCTACGATAATTAACGACAGCCGGGTTTCAATCAACTTCACTATGACCAAACACAAAACGGGTCCGAGGTTCAGTCCCCGGACCCGATTATGCTTTAGGTGACTCTTTACGTTGTTAAATGTCGCTTTTGTTACATTTCAACGCTGATTTTACTGCAAATCGCTCAGTCAACGGTTACGCCAAGCGAGTTCAGTTTTGCCGTAACTTCCGTCGGGTTGTCGGTAATCGAGTAATTGCGGAAACGAGTAAACGAGTTGTACGTCAGGAAAGATACAGCCGTCTTGTTCTGCTCCGCACTGCCGAAGGACAGTTCACCCTCGAGCGCAAAGGCAAGTTGGTCGTTTACAAACAGCCACACCTTACCGTCGATACG
Source organism: Clostridiales bacterium (assembly GCA_003537755.1). Classification (GTDB taxonomy): domain Bacteria; phylum Bacillota; class Clostridia; order Christensenellales; family CAG-314; genus Fimimonas. Next base: position 75,109 of record DPQS01000022.1, read on the forward strand.
TGCGATTGCCAACTTGGTGTAGTTGTCACCCGTGTAGGAAATGGAATATTGCTTGCTTTGCTTTGCGTAGTCCTTCCACATGTAGTCGCCGCCGGACGCAATACTTTGCACCCAACCGACGTACTGTCCCTTGTAATCAGACTGACAGTCGATGTTAAAGAACATAAAGTAGTTGTTTTGCGCGCGCATCATAATGCCGATCTTGGGGTACTTGTCGCCGCAGTAAGCCTTGGTGTGATTAAGCACGGACAGTTCCGCCTCCACATACAGCACGTTGCTTACCACATCTTTGAAGTACAGCATTTGTTGATTGCCGCACCACGTTTTGTCTACGTAAGCGTTTTCGGTGCCGTCGTCGTGAGTAAGGTCGTAGCCGTAGTTGCTTACAAATTTACCGGCCTTGCCGAATGTCTTGCTTTCGTAAGTGGGCAACGGCGCACCGACATCGGGGTTGGTGAAACCGTATTCGGTAAATTCCAGCACGGGTGCCGCATTTTCTTCGTTGCGACCAAGCAAAACTATTTCGTTGAGCGAAATTGCCTGATCGGCCGCCGCGTTGATGGTAATTTCGATTTTGTTAACAGGCAAATCGTCAAACTCTACAATGGCGTTTGCACCCGGGTACATAACTTCGGAGAAACCGTCGGTGTTCCAATCCGCCCAGGCTCCGGTAAGGTTGATGTTTTTCGCTTCGGCAACTGCCGTCGAGTTTGCGCCCGTCTTGTAGTACAGTTTAACGCTGTTGATACCCCAGAAAGCGTTGTCGTAAATCGTGCTGTTGTAAATCATCAGCGAGCGTGCCGTAACAAACTTGTCAAAGCTCATGGTGATTACCGTCTTGCCGCCGCTTGTGGTAAATTCCTGTACGGGGTCGCTGCCGTGTACCTTCAGTACGCCGTCGGTAAGCCAACTTACATCGTTGTCGCTTGCCGCATTGTTTACGGTGATTGCAGCCTGGTCTGCGATGTTCCCGTATCCCGAAATCTCGGAAGGCAACGGTTGGTAACTGTACGTGGGACCGTTGGCATGCATAACCTTTTGTCCGTTGCCGTTGTCAATGAAACTTATGGTATCTACAGCCAGCGCACGACCGCCGTCGATGCCTGTACGGTTGTAGAAAGTGTGGTAAGCAATCATCAGTTGGTCGCCGCACTTAATAAACGCATGGTGACCTGCGCTGGACAGAAAGCCGCTCCACGCGCCGTCGGTAGCGATGATCTGACCGCCTTCGCCGGGTTGCAACTTTGTGTAGTCGCCAAGGGGACTTGTCGCGATTGCCTGACGAACCTGATACATTTCCTGCGTGTAGGGGTACACCGAAAATGTCATGTAGTAGGTGCCGTCTTTGTAGTACACATAAGGTCCTTCGTTGACGCTTGCGCCTGCCTGACGACCTTCGTCGATGGCAACTTCGTCTTTCGTCGTCGTGTAGTACAGGTGGGTCAATTCCTTCAGCGTCGAGTAGGCGGGGGTCAGCCAGTCAATCATTTCCACGCCGAAGATTGTTTGTCCGTGCCATACGCCTGCGCCGTCGTTGCCGTAGCCGCTGTAATACAGGTACTTTTTGCCGCTGATCGGGTCAACAAACGGGTGAACGTCGATAGCATAGGAACGCGTAATGGACTTGTCCGTAATTTCGCTGTTGGCTGCGGTGAAGTCATACGCAGGGTGAGGATTCTCGGGGTAGTAGGTTACAAAAGGTCCGTAGGGGCTGTCCGAGTACACCACGTCGATGCACTTCTGCGTTACGGGCGTGTCGCCGTTGTAGCCGACGATCTTGTCCGCGTTGAAGAACATAAGGTACAAGTCCTGTTCTGCGTCGTACCTTACTTCGGGTGCCCAGTGGTTGGTGTAGTCCCACGCGGTGTCGAAGTCAGGCTGATAGGCAACACCCTTGTATTCCCAGTTGGTAAGGTCGCGGCTGCGCCAGCACTGAATACCGTAGCAGTTTACAAGGTCGCTTGTGCCGTATGCGTAAAACCAGCCTGCTTCCTCGCCGTGGTCGATGTAAATCACATCGGGGTCGGCAATCTGGAAGTTGAGTTGGTTGAGGTAGTACAGATTTTTGTTGTATTCCGTACTGCTGCTCATGTTTTCGTTGGTGATGTAGGAAAACGTGCCTTTTGCCTCCTGCGGCTTTTGTTCGGCAGGAGTGCATGCAATTGGCAGTATCATTGTCGCCACCAGCACCGCTGCCAGCAACAAGTTGACAAATTTTTTCATAGTATCCTCCGTTACGGATAATTGCTTTTGTGCGACTTGCGGGGCATGCGCGATCATGCTCAATCACGCCGCCCACCCGTCTGCCGTTAGTTACATTTAGTTTCGCGCTTTTTAAGCCGCAGATTACGTCCGCTGCGTTACGTCGCCATAAATTACAACTTCATACCGCTTGTTGCGATACCTTCGATGAAGTAGTTTTGCGCCACTGCGTAAATGACAAGCGTTGGGATAAGCGCGACAATCGAGCCTGCCATGATGGTCGGCACGTTGCTCGAATAAGAACCCTGGAAAGACTTGAGCGCAATCTGCAATGTGTACCACTCGGGGTCCTGCAAGTACAGGTAGGGTCCGAAGTAGTCGTTGTAGCCGCCGATGAATCCGAGTAGTCCCTGTGCAAACAATGCCGGTACGGACAGCGGAACCATGATTTTCCAGAAAATCTTGAAGTAGCCCATACCGTCCAGTTTTGCCGCTTCGATAAGTTCCGTCGGAATGCCGCTGTAAAACTGGCGCATAAAGAATACGCATGTCGCCGCACCGAACATACCGGGAATCATAAGGGGCAGCGGGGTGTCGGTCCAGCCGATCATGTCGTAAATCATGTAGGACGGTGTAAGCATAATCGTACCGGGAATCATCATTGTGAGAAGCAGAAAACCGAACAGCAGATTTTTACCCTTGAAACGCAACTTGGCAAAAGCATACGCGCTGATTGCCGAGCAGAACAAACCGAGAATTGTCGGCGGAATGATGATGATAAGGGTGTTTATGAAGCCGCGCAACATAACCGGCATGGGGAAATCGCCCGCGCTTGCCGTGTAGGTGAACACTTCCTTGTAGCCCTGGAATGTAAATTCCTTGGGGAAGAAGGAAAATTCGGGGTCGGTCGCTTCCTGCCACGTCTTGAACGAGGTCATGATTACGATGGAAAACGGTGCCAGTATCCATATTGCGAAGATAACAAGCGCAAGATAGATGAGTACTTTGCCTACGATACGTTTCGTCTTTGCACGCTGAGGTGCGTTCAGTTTGTAATTAAGATTATCAGTCATAACTCACCCACAACCTTGAAACGGCAAAGTTGATTACCGTAAACACCAGGATAATTGCCGCAAGCAGCCATGCGGTAGCCGAAGCCACGCCCATGTTGTAATACTTGAAGGCTTGTCTGTACAGGTAGAACACTACCGTTACGCCTGCGTTGTTTGGTCCGCCTGCGTCGCTTATGATTTGCGGACGGGCAAATTCCTGCAATGCGCCGATGATACCCGTGATAAGCAGATAGAAAGTCGTCGGTGAAATTGCCGGCAACGTTACGTGCAGGAAACTCTGGAAAGAGTTTGCGCCGTCAACCTTTGCCGCTTCGTACAGCGAGTTGTTGACATTGGTCAGCGCGGCACCGTACAAAATAATGCCGTAACCGGTACCGGACCACACGCCCATAATGATAAGACACGGGGTAAACGTTGCTGCGTCGCCCCACCAGTCGGTCGGTTTCTGTCCCGGTGCGGTAAACAAGCGGTTTATGATACCGTAGTTAGTGTTGAAAATCCACTGCCACATAAGCGTGATTGCCACGACGGAACACACGTACGGAATGAAGTAGATTGTACGGAACACCTTTTTGCCGCGAATATTTTTTGTAAGCAGAAATGCCACCACAAGCGCAAGAATGATGTTGATAAACGTGGACAGGCTCATGTAGAATGTGTTGCCGATACTCTGCCAGAAGATGCTGTCGCTCAGCACTGTCACAAAGTTTTGTCCGTGGTTGAAGTAGGAATTGTCAAAGTTGAAGCCCTCGATGTGCATAAACGCCATAAAGATGGCGAGTATCATCGGGACAAGACCGAACAACAGAAAGCCGATTACAGGCATAAGCGACAGCAGAAGTCCGCTGACGTTTTCCTTGTTGTTCTTTTTGCGTGTTTTGTACACACTGTCGAGATACATAACAATCTCTCCTTGAATTACCGCCGTTGCGACTTCCCGTTGTCGGAAAGCCGCGTCGCAGGTTAATTTTTCGTACGTTTGTTGCCGATCGGGCGGCGGATCCGGTCGGATTTAACCGACTTCGCCGCGCGATATCAACGGCTGAATGTCATACCTTGATATGACTTACTTTGTTGCCAGTGCGTAACTGATCAACTTTTTGAAGGTCTTTGCGTATTCTTCGCAAGCGTAGAAGTCTTCCATGGTCTTCTTACCGTTACGAACGTCGCCGTTAAGCACGTTTGCCCAGTCGTCGATCCATTCCTTATTCTTCAGATACCACCAGTCGCCTGCGGTTTCGTATTCAGTTGCGTCAATGAAGATTTTCGAGTTTCTGGGTGCTTGGTCGCTTTGCAGGAACACTTCGCTGTTTGCAAGTTTCTTCTGCAAAGGAATTGCAAATCCGGCTTCTGCCTGCAAGGTCTGACCTTCTTCGCTTCCGCAGTACTCGATAAACTTCCATGCGGCGTTTGAAACCTTGCTCTTGGTGCTGATGCACAGTGCCACCGAGCCGCTGTGGCCCGCTTCCACACCGTGAACGGTGATGTTGCCTTCGCTGTCGTACTGTTTGTACATGGGCAGGGGCGCTACGTCCCAACCTTCGTTGCCCATTTGCTTACGGAAGTTGGTTACGTTCCAACGACCGTCTACAAGCATTGCAATCTGTCCGTTGGCAAACGCGTTTGTCTTACCGCTGTCGTTGCCGATCGAACTGGGGGTCGGGGTGATGCCGTAGCCCTTCAGGTTGCCGCTAACCGTCGTGTCTGTGTCGGACGCAAGACGAACGAATTCGACAAATGCGTCCCTCTGGCTGGGCAGTACGTTAAGTTTGCCCGCTGATGCAAGTTGCTGCACTTCGCTTGTTACGGTGTAAGTACCTTTGTTTGCTTCCAGTACGTCCGCGTCTGCGGTCTTGCCGTACTTGGTCATGTCGATTTTGTCAACATATTCGACAATCTGACCTGCCTTGTAGGTTTTGCCGTTTACAGTCACGCTTTCAACGTTGTCGGGTACGATGTAGTTGGGCGTGGGATCCATCAGCGTGAAGTCGTAGTAGTAACCGCGGTAAGCAGGGTCGGTGGTCGGGATACGTTGAATGCAGTCGCCGCCTACAGACCAACCGTAGTTGAACCACCATTCGGTAAAGTAGCCGTAGCCGATTGTCTTGCCCAGTGTGTCGCGCATGTAGGACTGTACTTTGTTTGCGCAGGCAACGGTTTCTTCCCAGCTCATGGGTACCTGGTTGTTGAAGTAGTACTTGCCGCCAAGTTCGAAGTAGCCCTTTTCCTTGACAGTGCCTTTGATGCCGTACTGATCCTTGGTCTTGCCTCTGCTGTCGGCTGCGCCTTGGTTGTTGAATGCGTCAAGGTCTGCCGCGTCAACGCTGATTACGGTGATACCTGCACCCTCGAAGTACTTTTCGTTGTAGAAAATTGCCGTAGGACCAAGGTCCTTGGGTACGCCGTAGAAACGTCCGCTGTCGGTGTTGGTAAGACCTGTCTTGACGTCGTACTTGTAACGTTCGGTAACGTTTTCCCACATGTCTTCGATGTTGTAGGTTTTACTTTTGGTTGCAAGTTCGGTGATGTCCATAAGGTAACCCAGTTCCGCATATGCCTTGTAGCCGCTGTCGCCTACGTAAAATACGTCGGGCGGATTGCTGCCGGAAAGGCTGAGTCCCAATGCGTTGCTGTAGTCACTGCCGGACTTCTGGACAAGTTTTACTTCGATTGCACCCTTGTTTTTAGCATTGAAGTTGCTTACGATTGTTTTGAAAACCTCAAATTCCACACTGTCGCAGTTTGCCCAGAAGGTCACCTTTGTTGCCTTGGAATCGGGTTTTTGAATGATGTTGCCGTCGTCGTCAAGGTCTACGTCGTTGTTGGGACCGCCGCATGCGGCAAGCGAAACAATCGTCGTGACCACAAGCAGAGCTGCCAGCAACCAGCCGATGAATTTCTTCATTGTTTTTACCTCCGTAAATGATGTTTCTGTATTTCTTTGAGCGTCGTTTGTTGCAATGTATTGCCGTAATTTGTAACTAAAAAGTCAATACGTAGTAAAAATTTGCAGACAAACGATAAATCTCATAGTTGCCTTCTAAGTAGCGTCAGGCGGTTTCGCCGTCTACGATAAATATGTCGTCCAGCACCGTTGTCGCAACATTGCCGCCGTTGCCGCCGATTTGCGCCATCAACTTGTCCACGGCAAGACTTGCAAAACGCTCTTTGCTGTAACCGACGGAAGAAATGCGCCCGTTCATGGCGATTTCGTTCTGAATGTCGTCAAAGCCCACCACAGCCATGTTTGCGCCATGCTCACGCAGAAGAGTAAGCACTTCCAGCGCGAAGAAGTCGTTGAACAGAAACAGACAGTCGGGCTTTTGTTCCCAAGAAAGTATTTCCGACACAAACTTGCGATAAGCGTTTGCGTCGCATTGCATGTTGAACAACTCTTTTGCTTCCACCCCGTGGGTAGCAAACTGCTCGACAAAGCCTTCGGCACGATCCTTGCTGCACGCAAGCGCGGTTGTTTCTCCAAGGTACACGGGCTTGCGGTAGCCCTTGTTGTACAGAAATTCCGCCGCCGCACGTCCGCCTCCCTCGTCGTCCAGAAGTACTGTTTCCGCACGGAGGCTTGTCTTACGACCTACGACCACAAGCGGCAGATTGTGGTTTTCCAGAAGTTCCAGCGTTTCTTCGTCCGGTTCAAGGAAAGAAATTACCCCGTCTACGTTGTTGGACAACGCACGCTTGGCAACGTTCGGCCCGAAAAACGGGTTGTCGTTGATAAGCGTTACAAACGAGTACCCGTACTTGCTAAGTTCCGCCCACAGGTAGTTGGTCATGATGGAGTAAAACGGGTTCAGCAGGTTGTCGTACAGTATGCCAACCGTTTTGCTGCTGCCCTTGCGAAGAGTCGTCGCCGCGCGGTTGGGAATGTAGCCCATTTCGGCAGATATGTCGCGTACGCGCTGTTTGGTTTTTTCCGAGATGTCGGGGGCGTCCATAAGCGCGCGTGATATGCAGTTGACCGACAATCCGCATTGTATTGCTATGTCCTTGATGGTTACCCTCTTTTTCATTTTATTTCCTCTTTTCTTTTCGTTGTTTGCAAAACGGCAATATTTACGACGTTACACCACGTTTGCATTTTTTGCAAACTTTCGCGTTGCCGCGGAATCCTTGACGAAACGGCAATTACGGCGGAATTGTACCGCCGTTGCCGTTTTGGCAAAGATTCCTCGGAGGGCTTTTGCCCTCCGAAGAAAGATTGTGTTTTGTTGTTACTTGCGAACAAAACCTGCGTCTGTAAGAGTTGTAGGTAATGTTGCGTCTTGTCCGAAGTTCAACAGGAAGTCCCAACCCGTTTCTGCAACAGCAGCAATCCACAAAGGCATATCCGCGTGGATGGGATAAACCTCTGTCACAGCCCATTCATACGGCGTAAAGATTTCAAACACGGTCTTGTATGCGTAATCTTTACCTTCGACTGCTTCGGAGTTTTCTACCGATGTCCAGCCGAATGCGCAGTTCAATGCACCGTTATTCCACGGACATGCGGCACGTTGATAAGATTTAGCATTAGCCCACTCGTTGTTAACCACAATACGATACTCGATATTAAGGTAGTTCCACCACTGTGTTCCATCACCTTGAATCTGCGTTCCGTAGGACTTGTTGTGGTAAAGCGTAACACCGAGATAGATACCTGCCGTACCCTTCTTAGCCTGCACGATACCATAAACGCCTTGTGCGGAATAACTTGTACAATTCTTGTTGTTCCATTGCGTTACGCCGTTCCAGAAGGTTTCGTTGAGATTACCGTCAAGCGTAATGTTGTCGGCAGCCACAGAGTGAGTGTCATATCCGCCGTTTACGAAATCGCAACCTGTTGCGGAAACTTTGACTCTGTCGGCACCGTCCCATACAAGAGCCTGCCAACCCTGGAAGCCGCTACCGTTGCAGCCCATTCTGAAGAAGCCTGCGGTCTGATTGCTTTCGGCAATAAACAATTCGATTTCTGTCTTAAACTTGTAACCGTCTTCGTCGATTGCGGTACGCTTCATTGCGTAACTTGTAACAGCACCGTGAGCGCAAATGAATTCGTCGAAAATCGAGAATCCGACAGGCGTACCGAACAATTGCAATTCAATGTTGTCGTTCAGATGCCATTCTGCCGTAGCGTCGGCGCGAATCTGTTGCAAAATCGTGAATGCAAGGTAGTAACCGTCATCGGCAACAAAACCTGTTACGGTAACCTTTGTTTTGTCATTACCACGAGTTACACTTGCCTTGTCTGCGTATTCGCTGAAGTCTGCGTCGATTGTAGCATGCGAAGCAACAACCTGCGTGGATTTAAGTCCTTCAAGAGTTACAAACAAATTTGCGGGTCTGCCGGCCGGTACGCCGTAAGCATACGTCTTGTTTACATCGCAGGAACCTACGACAGGCGTCCACCAGTCACTGCGTTCCCAAGTATTGTTACCAAGTCCTTCGTAGCGACCTGCTTCACCGGGTGCTTTGTAAGCGTAGTTGATTTGCATTGTTTCGGCGTTAAACGCGTCGCCGATAGATTCCTTTGCAACAAAGATTTCGTAACGGTGTTCGTACTTGCCTGCGTATTTGCCGCTGTCAAGAAGAACCGTTGTACGCTTAAACTCGGTAACGCCTCCCGATTCATTTCTATTGTTGAGATAACGTTGGTCACCGAAGTTGCCGTTGAAGTAGAACTCGAAGTTATGATTCATGTACCAGTTAACTTCGTCTGTCACTACATTTGTGTTTGTATGCGCAATTACATACATCACAACACCGCTTTCGGTTGTCTTTGCGTAGAAAGATACGTCACGGTTGTCTTCCACGTAGATGTGTTGCATTGTACCGTAATCTTCGCCGTCGATAGAGCCGTCGATGATGTAGTTGCTGTCAACGATACGGTAAAACTCACCCGTAACCTTGATATTTGCGGTAACGGTATACTTGTAAGCACCGTCTTTGTCAGCTGCAAGTTCTACGCCGTCAACGTACAACTTGACAATGCGCCAATCTCTTGTAACTGTAAACACAATTTCGTCGCCCTCGACGGGTGATGTGTTCGTTTCGATTTTTCCTGCGACTTCGCTGAGGTCTACTGTAAGTTTGCCATTGAATTCTACCGTAATCGTAACGTCGCCGTCGGGCATTACGAAACTGTACTTACCGTCAACCGCTTCGATTGCTTTGCCGTTGACAAGCACGCTCTTTATTACGAATCCTTCTTCGGTCGTTATGGCGATGTTGACAATGTCGCCCTTGCGAGCCGTCGTCTTGTCAACTTCAACCTTTGCGCCGGTAACTTCATTTACAGTTACGGTGTGGGGATAACGCATACCGTGTACAGAAACGGTTGCATACTTTTCGATCGCTTCCCAGTTAAGGTTGTTGCTAAGGTCGGAAACCCAACCATGCATTTTAACAGAAATTTCTTCGCTTTCGCTTGTATAACCGTCAAAGTACACGTACGGAATAAAGAATTCCACCGAGGTCTTGTTAAGGCTGCCGTCCTTGGTTGTTACGATGTCGCCTGCGACAACGCCGCCAAGTCCATATGCCTTGCCATTGTTGAACCACACGGCACGCTGCGCATCCTGGTTTGTTCCTGTACGGAATTCAATGTTGAGGTAGTTCCACCAAGCGGATCCGTCACCTTGAAGCACAGTTCCGATTGCCGCCTCGTGCCATACGTTTGCGTAGAAGTAAACGCCGTTGCTGCCCTTGACTGCCGCAATTGTGTAGTGACCGCCGTTTGTTCTTGCGCCGAAGTTCTGAGTGTTGCCCAGTACTTCTTCCGTCCAGATGCTTTCGTCTGCCACGCCGTCCAGAGTAACGCCGTCGGCTGCTTTAAGACCGAGCAGTGTGCCGATTTCGTCGGCAGTGCCTGTGGTTGCGGCAACGTTGCTCACCGTCATGTTGCGGTGGAAGCCCATCACGCCGCCGATAAAGGTGTCGTTCTCGGTGCCTTCCAGTACCAGCGAAGAAACAAGTTTGTCGTTTACAAACAGGTACATCGTGTTGCCGACCTTGGCGATACCCAGTTTAGCCGTTGTGGATTCGATAAGGATGTCGGTGCTGCTGCCGGCGCCTTGCTTGTTCCACTGCCAGCCTGCGTCGCAGGTGATGTTGAAATCGTTTGTTGCCGTGCGGCTGTAAACAATTTGACCGAATCTGCGGTCTGCCGCTGCAATGCTGTCAGCCACGTCAATGTAGCCAAACACCTTGTAAGTGCTGTTAGCTGCAAACATACCTACCTTCGTCCACACGTCGGAGGCAAGTGTCTTGTTGGGGCTTGTTACGTTTGCCGTCAGGTAGAAGTTTGCAGAGGGTTGCATACCCTTGAACCACAGTACCTGTGCGCCTTCGCCGTCGTTGGTTACGGTGCCGTCTTCGTTGTACTTCCATGCGCCGTTGCTTACGTGCGTGCTGTCGTAGTCGCCTACGGTGTCGTTACCTGCGCTTTGCGGGTAACCGATTGCTTCCATGATGAGTTTGCCCCATTGCGGATAGCCCCATTCCTTGTTGAGATGCAATCCGTCGTACAGCATGTCGGCGCGCGTCGTGCCGTCGCTGTTTACGCCCACGGACGTTACGTCAACGTAGATGAGCCATGCAAGGTCTTTTGCGTAGTCCTCGACAAGTTTGTTCATCTTGTCATACTCTGCGCACTTGGCTGCAAACATCGTGTTGTGAATAAGGCTTACCCAGTAGATTTCCGCCGTCGGGAATACTTCGTGGTAGGCGGTCATCATTTTCTTGAAGCGGTCGAATGCCGTTTCCGCAGTTGTGTTGCCGTCGTCAATGTCGTTTACACCGATGTGGAACACAAACTTTTCAGGATTGTACAGTTTGCTGAGAAGCGTTACGCTGTCCGTCCAATAGTTGATTTGCGTACCGCCGACGCCGATGTTTGCTTTCTTTTCGATTGCTGCTGTCTGCAATCTCCAACCCATGCCGTCTTCGCCGCCGATATTCTTCCAGAAGTCCATGTAACTGTCGCCAAGGAACAGTACGTCAAGGTCTTCACGGTTGACTTCCTTTACGTGACTTTGGAATTCGTCACTTGTCACGTCGTTTGTTACGCTGTAGTTGGTAACTTCCATTGTGTAGCCGAAGCTCTTGAAGCCCATTACCGCGTTTTCCGAAGCGTCGAACGCAGTCTGACCTACAAGTTTGTCACCCAGCCACATGAAAATCATGCCGTCGTGAGCCGTCAGACCGAGAGTGATTGTTTTTGTAGTAAGGTCAAATGCTTCGCCCGTGCCTGCAAGGTTGATCCAACTTGCACTCCAACTGCCGTGTCCGACGTTGTAACCGAGCGAACGGCCGCTGATCATGCCGATGTCCTTGGGTGTTGTGTCGTTGCCGATTACGGCATCTACGTAGAAGAATACACCATTTTGGCTTGCGCCGTCAAACAACATAATGCCGAACTTACCGTAGTTTTCCGAAGTGTTGCCCATACCGGTAAGTTTGAAGGTTGCCTTTGCATACAGGCTGGTGCCCTTGGTGCGGTACATTACTATGTTGTTGTCGCCGTCGTTGCCGTTGAGTACGGCTTTGCGGTTGGCGTAATTGACGTCCGTTTCGGCATAGTCCTCGGTGAGATCCCAGCCGCGACCCGTTTCGATTGCGGTGTCACCCTTACCCAGCATGCCTGCGCCGTACAGATAGTAGTTGTCGCTGAGTTTGCCGTCCTTAAGCAGGTAATACGTGTCGGCATTGCCGATTTCGCCGTTGCCGTATGCAGCGACGTTTGCCATCGTGCGGTCATTGTTGGAAAGCACGGGAAGTACGGTAAGGTTGTTTTCCGCCGTTTCCTTGTTGGTGCCTAAGGTTGTGTAAGGAACTTCAAACGTTGCCTTGTAACCGACAACTTCGCCGTCAACCACCCATGCAACGATTGTTGCGCCGTCAATTGCGGTTTCCGCGTCGGCTGCATATGCGCCGTTTGTCACTTTGTAAACCTTACTGCCGGAAACAAGCAATTCAACGCCGATGTTGTCTTTGCCGATTGAGCCGCCTGCGTATGCGTTGCGACCGATGTACAGACCTACACCGTCGGCAGAAGTTACCACGCTGTCGGTGACGTATGCGGTGAGGCTAAGTCCGTTGTCGGTGTAAGCAAGCACCACGTCAGCGGTTGCAAGTGCGCCCGCCATTGCGCGGCTGGTAAGTCTTGCGGTAGCGTTTTGCGGTGCGGCGTCGGTGCTGACGTTTGCGGCCGTTGCGAATGTCGCCGTTACGGTAACGTCGCTGTCGGGCATTGCGAAACTGTACACGCCGTCTTTTGCCACAAGCACTTCGCCGTTCAGTTTAACGTCGGTAAGCGTGTAACCGAATGCGGCCTTTACCGTAAGAGTAACGATTTCGTCCTTGACGGCAACAGCCTTGTCGGCGGACACTTCGCCACCTTTAACTGTGGAAACTGTCACTTTGTGCTGACCGGGTGCCGGTTGCTCTTCAAGTACGAACGTTGCTGTAATTTCAACGTTTGCGGCAGGCATTTTGAATGTTGCCTTGCCGTCGGTTACGGTGAGCGAGGTGCCGTTCATCTTGACTTCGGACACCTTGTAACCGGTGTTCGCCGTCACGGTAACGGTGATTTCCGTACCAGCCGTTGCGGATTTCGCGTTGGCTGCGACTTTGCCGTTGTCGGCTGCCTTGACAGTGATTGTGTACGCTGTGTTGTCCGTTGCAGGGTTGTCACAAGCGACCAATCCCACAAAGACAGCGACCAGCATCAAAGCAAGCGCAACGATACCAATCTTCCTTTTCATGTGGTATTTTCCTCCTGTATCTTGTTTATTTTGTGCATTGCAAACCACGCAATGCAATTTTTTTGTAATGAAATGAGAATTTTTTATTTTTCGGCGATGTAGTATCTGTTAATTTATTACACTACTACAACGTATTTTGCATGTTTTTTGTCCCGATGAATGTCGAGCGTCTATCGCACAGTGGTTTGCCTACCTTACCTTTGCAAGCAGTTCTTCGCCGTCACAGAACACAACGCGGCGGTTGCCGTCCGGGTGAGCGTAGTCGGCGTGACAATGCGCAACAAGGGTCAGTTTGCCGTTTTTATCGTTGAAAAACGCCGAGTGACCTACGCCGCAGATATCGCCGTCGTTGATTTGCAACAGCGGTTCGTCGCACTTTACAAACTCGCCGAGCGGCTTATCGGACTTTGCAAGCCCGATGCCGTAGTAACGGCTGTCAAAGCAATTGAAACTGTATGTCAGCAGGTACTTGCCGTCGCGTTTGATTACGTAGGGTGCTTCGTTCCACAAAAATTCCACCTTCATGCCTTCCATGATGTAGCGATCGACGTCGCACATGCAGGGAGCAGGCACTTTGTGGCATTCCCACGGTTTCTGCGGTGTGGCAATCAGCACAGGCTCGCTTGTAATCTTTGTAAGTGTATCGTCGAGTTGTGCGCCGTAAATCTGGCTTGTGTGCACGCCGTCAACGACGTTGTCCCAGCAGTCGCGCACGTAGTATATGTAATGTTGTCCGTCGTCGTCGGCAAACACCGTGGCGTCAATCACCGAGTAACCGTAGTCAAACATCGGCTTGCCGGGATACACATCGACAAACGGTCCGCAAGGGTCGTCTGCAACGGCAACGCCGCAACGCTGTCCGCGCCCCTCAAGGCGAGCCGTGTAATGCATGACGTATTTGCCGTCGGCACGTTTCACTACTTCCGGCGCCCAGAAGCAATTTTCGCCATACGTGTCGGGCTTGGTCATGCAATGCCCCACAAGCGTAAGATTTGTAAGTTCGGTACCTTTCCACACGAGAAAACCGTCACCTGCACTGGTTGCGTACATGTAGTACGTACCGCCGTCATTCAGCAGGAACGGATCGCCGATGTTTGTAATTTCCGTTTTAATCAGGTTCACGACAACTCCGCGGCATGCCTTACCAAAAAACGACACGCCTGACAAAATTTTTGTTTGTAATCACACCACACGGATGTGATACAACTTGAACGATAAAGATTTGTCACTTTTGCTTTACTTGAACGTTCAAGTTACGTAAACAATATTCCTCTCGTTCTTCTTGGCACTGGGTATTATATAACTCCCCGACCACAATTTCAAGACTTTTTGTCAATAAAAAAATTTTGCCGCAAATGTTCGCCATTAAATGCATTTATTTGCTTCCTTATTCGAAAAATCAGAAAAAATCAATCGGAATAATAGGATAAAAACATGGTAGAATTTTTTAGCATTCTTTTTCATTTCGTGTCCGAACAACGACACGATGTCCCTTAATCAAAAAACGCGCATAACCGCAGTATATCGCTATTGACTTCGGGCAAAAATTAACCTATAATAGTAATGATAAATAAATGCCGAACGTCCGTCTGATTCCCGTCGGTCGCAAAGGCAAAAATTATCGGCAATGACAAAAATACTCATAAGGAGAATACCACCATGGCAAACAAATACGCAGGAACGAAAACCGAACAGAATCTTCACGCCGCATTTTCGGGCGAGTCGCAGGCGCGCAACAAGTACACCTACTTTGCGTCCGTCGCCAAAAAAGAAGGCTACGAACAGATTGCCGCTATCTTTCTGAAAACGGCAGAAAACGAAAAAGAACACGCAAAAATGTGGTTTAAGGAGCTGGCAGGCATAGGCAACACGTCCGAAAACCTTGCTGCCGCCGCAGCAGGCGAAAACTACGAATGGACGGATATGTACGCCGACTTTGCCAAAACCGCCGAAGAGGAAGGTTTTGACGAACTCGCACGCAAATTCCGTCTGGTAGCGGCAATCGAGAAGCACCACGAAGAAAGATACCGCGCGTTGCTCGGCAACATCGAAACTGCAACGGTATTTGAAAAGAGCGAAGTAAAAATCTGGGAATGTCGTAATTGCGGACACATCGTCATCGGCACCAAAGCCCCCGAAGTTTGCCCCACCTGCAACCATCCGCAAAGTTACTTTGAAATAAGCGAAGCCAACTACTAAGACGCAGAAGAACGTTTACCGTACGCACAGATAAGGTTTTGAGCGACCGCCAAGGCGCGTTTCCGGTAGGAAAAGCTACACATGCTATCTGCCGTCGGTTCTGCCGATATGTCTTTCGACAAAGGTAAAAGGCAAAAAACTTTCTTGTAGTTTGCGCCGCCAATTTAGTATTTTACAACGGTTTACCGTTCATTTTGTTGCGAAAAACTTAATACGTATACGAAAAACAGCGACCAATGGTGTTTTGCCAAAGGTCGCTGTTTTTTTTGTTTTTTTGTTGTTCCGCAGTCGCTGATTGTTCAATCGGTCACAATCAATTAAACGAAGCACACGTTGTTTTACGGCTGTATGGAAATACGTTTTACGCACTGAGTATTTTCGCGTAAATGTCGCCGAAACTCACCCACGTATAGTCAAACTACACACCTACAACGCATAGCCGCAGCGTTAACGCCGCCGATGACTACTTTTATTGTTTGTCGGCTGTATTTGTCGCAGCCACGGCAGGTTCCGTTGTTGCTTCGGTTTGCACGTTTTGCTTGTTTGCGATTGCAGCATTGTGCTGTCTGATGTACTGAGTCCACTTGATGTAGCCGTAGGTAGTATTGGTGAGATAGCCTGCCTTAAGCACAAGCAAAATCCACTGTCCTGCCATGATGTTGATTACCGTTTCGATAATTGCGCTGATGTACCAGGCAATCCACTGCTCGCGGTAACGGAACAAAATAAGCAAGCCGTTGGCAATACCCACCGCAGAGGCGCACGCGTCCAGGTAGCAGGCAATGTTTTTGAGGGTGCTGTTGGTGGCAAAAATACCGCCCTCCACTTCGATGAAAGTAAGCAGGTATCCTACGCCGACGGTCCACACAATGATGCCCAGTACGATAAGCACGTCCTGCATCGGAGTGAGTTTTTTGACAATAGTAACTTCCTCTTTCTGTTCGTCGGGGTGACGATTCCACATGACAAAACTGATGATGTCGCAGGGAATCCAGAACAACAGTGTCGTCGCCATTGTAGCAAAACGGTAAGCGCAGAAAATGCAGACCAGAATTTCAACAACTTCCACGCCAAGCGAAACGATGAAGTTCCACTTGCTTTGTTTAGAAATAAGCAGTTCGCAAGAGATGTTAAGCACTACGTCCAGAAGGTAGCAGATTGTGATTACGACAACGGGAACGATGTAGTCGGATTTTTCCTCGGCAGTGTACAGGCTACTGCTTACGCCGTCGGTAAGATCGACCGTTGTTTCAAATAATGCGGCACCGCTTTCCCCGTTTACAAGGGCTACATGCCACTCGCCTTCGTCGCTGTCCTGCCAGCACTCGGTAAACGCTATTTCGTCGTCCTTGGTGACAGCCACGGGCAATTTTACTTTAAGCGTGTCGGGTACGCCCTCTTCGATACTGAACTCCGCATAGGGCAGTTTTACCGTTTCACCGTTAATTTTTACAGTTTTAAGAGTAAATTCGCCTGTGGTCCCTTCAAAAACAAGCGTGTCGTAACTACCTTCGGCAGTTGCGTATGCCGTCTTGTCAAAAGTTACTGTAAAATAGCCGTCGTCCGTTTCCGGGAAGATAAAGGTAAAAGCTATCGCGATTACCAATATGGACAGAAACCAAATCTTTTCGTATGTGGAAAAATAATTCCACAAGTCCTTTGCACGTTGCTTAAATCCTTTTCGCTGCATTGGTATATTCTCCTTGTAAATGTTGTTACGACGTAATCTGCAGTAATGATTCGTCGTAAATTTTATTGTAGCACTGCCATTTTTTGTTGTCAACAAAAGCAGCAAAAGTCTTGCAAATATCTGAATATAGTGTTATAATTTTTGACACAATTACAAAGGAGATAAATCGAGATGAAAAAGTTTTTTGCCGAGTTTAAGAAATTTATTCAGCGCGGCAACGTAATCGACCTGGCTGTCGGCGTTATCATCGGCGGCGCATTCAGCAAAATTACGTCCAGCATGGTAAACGACATCATCATGCCTCTCATCACAGCCATTTTCGGCTTGTTTGGCGTAAAAGGCGGCGTTGCGGGCATGAGCATTGTACTTAACAACGTACCCAAGTATGTACTTGACAAGTCCACAAACACCGAGGTGCTGAACCCCGAAGCAATTTTGTGGAACTACGGTAACTTTATTCAGGCAATCCTTGACTTCCTGCTTATCGCATTTGTGCTGTTTGTAATCATCAAGGCAATCAACCTTGCCAACGACGGTTTGCAAAAGGCGAAGAAAACTTCACCCTTCACCAGACAGGAACTGCGCGCATTCCGCAAGGAAGGCAAAAGTTGGAAGGAAATCCACGAACTTGAAGACGCCAAACGTGCCGAAATTGCCGAGGCTGAACGCCTTGCCGCAGAAGAAGCCGCAGCAAACGCACCCAAGACCGAACAGGAACTGCTCAGCGAAATCGTGGAACTGTTGCAATCACAAAAGAAAGACTGATTTTGCGTATTTGTAAGCAAAAACCACATACGTACATTAAAAACACTTACCGCAACAGATAAATCCGGCAAGTGTTTTTATTTACAAACATTTGCGCTTTGCGGCAAATTCGGGTACAATATAGTAGTTACAGTGAGGTGACGTATGCAAGGTTGGCTTGTGGTAAACGCCTTTTACAAAAACGGCAAATTAAACGATATATACGACATGCTCGAGCGCAGTTGCGCGAAATTCGGAATGCGGCTTGACGCGCGCACTACCGCCGACATTTTGTTGCCCTTCGGCGCAAAACCGACAACCCTGCCCGACTTTGTAATTTTTTGGGACAAGGATGTCGTTTGCGCACGCATGTTGGAAAAGGCAGGCTTGCCCGTATTCAACAACGCACACGCAATAGAGCTTTGCGACAACAAAATACTGACCGCGGAAGCCCTTTGCGACAAAGTGCCAATGCCGTTGACAATTGCCGCGCCCAAGACGTTTGAGGGGGTAGGCTACAACAACCTTACGTTTGTTGAGCGCGCCGCCGAGACTCTCGGATTGCCTATGGTAATCAAAGAAGCCTACGGCTCGTACGGACAGCAGGTGCATCTGGCGCACAACGTTGACCAAGCCGTTGACATCGTGAAGGGCATTGGATGGAAAGACTTTTTAATGCAGCAATACATCGGCGCGCATCCCGGCATCGACGTGCGTTTTAACGTTGTTGGTGACAAAGTGACGTCTGCAATGCTGCGGCACAACCAACACGACTTCCGCAGTAACATCAGCAACGGCGGCGTAGGTACAAAATTTGACTACACCGCCACGCAGGCGCAGGTTGCCGTTGACGCATGCCAAGCGTTGGGGCTGGACTTTGCAGGCGTTGACATACTGCTTGGCAAAGACGAACAACCGTACGTGTGCGAGGTTAACAGTAATCCGCACTTTTTGTCCACGCTGGCAGGCACGGGCGACGACGTAAGTTTTCATATTGCCGAATATATTGCAAACAAACTGAATTAAATTTTTTACAAACAGCACCGAAAACATCGATTTTTTTGTTGACAAACGTCGTATAGTTTGCTATACTGTATAAGCGTTTGGCAGTAGCCGGTGCGAATCACGCGTCGGGGAAGCAATATGGCGGCGTAGCTTAGTTGGTT
>DPQS01000026.1:0-44160 GCA_003537755.1 Clostridiales bacterium
ACTAAGGATGCCAATGGGTTTTGCACACTTGAATTTCTTGCGTTAAAATATACCTGTTTGGATATAATACGCTAAAAACACGTAACAATAGTCCCGAAATGGTATAAAAACGATTACATATTTGCTCCGCAAAATTGTATTTAATGCAATTATCTGGAGCAAATATTTTTTTGTATAAAAATTAACTAAATTTACGCAAAACCCCCAAGAAATGCAGTGTTTTACGTTAAAATGGTTAAAAATTAAAGATTTATAATAAAATTACCTAAATCGCATAAAAAGCGTTGACATTTATTCGTAAATTATGTAAAATAGGTATAACCATATAAGGAAAAATGTAGAAATGGAAGATTTTTATCAAACTCACGCATTGTTTCGTACACAAGATATTTTAGAAAATTTTACAAGTGTTCGTAGCATGCAAGCGAAATTAAAATCATTAATTGACGTCGGTCGTATAGCCAAAATAAAAAACGGGTTATATGCGACGGTCAATCCTTTAACAGGAGATATATTTGCGAGTCGTTTTGAAATAGCGTCAGCGCTCTTTGAAAATGCCTGCGTTGCATATCATTCGGCGTTAGAATTTCACGGGCTTGGCAATCAAATGTTTTCGGAAGTGCAAGTTTTTACCGAGAAAAGAAATATTCCCTTTGAATATAACGGGCTTGAATATAAATTTTTCTCTTATACCGCAAAGGGTGGAATAATGCGCTTAGAACAAAATGCGGAAATCGTCGTTACGGATTTAGAAAGAACGGTTGTTGACTGTATTGACCGCATTGACCTTGCAGGTGGACTTGAAGAACTTGTTACGGCGTTAAACGGGATAACACATCTTGACGAGCAAGCGTTATTGACCTATTTAAAAGAATATGATAAGAAATTCGTTTATAAAAAAGTGGGATTTTTACTTTCATTACTCAAGAAAGACATTTTTTCACAAAACTTCTTTGATATATGCAAGCAAAATTGCTCTATAAAATTAGAAGATATAAGCGAAAACAAAAAGATGCCGAGAAAAACGGATAAGTATTGGGGGCTTATGTATCCTGAAAAACTTATAAACACGGAGAACTGATATGATAAACCTATCTCAAAAGAACGTAGTTAAAATAGCAAAAGAAACCAACTTTATAAAAGATAACGTTGAAAAGGTTATGCGCCTTGCGGATATTTTAGAGTTTGTGTTTACGTCTAAGTGGAAAGATAAACTCGCTCTTAAAGGTGGAACGGCTATCAATTTGTTTTATCGTGAACTTCCAAGACTTTCGGTTGATATTGATTTAGACTATATCGGCGACACGAAAGAAGAAATGGAAAAAGATAAGGAAGAACTTTGGAACTTCCTGCAAATGGCATTATTTCAAAAGAATTATTCTCTTTCGCCGCAAAGCAAAAGATATTTTGCTTTAGATTCTGCCGTTTTTCAATATATCAATAACGCAGGCAACCGAGACAATATCAAAATAGAAATAAATTATCTTGACAGAAAGCACGTTCTTCCGTTAAATGATAAACCTATTAAAACACCTGTTGCTGAAAGCGATATGAGCGTAAAAGTTTTAAGCGCTTGCGAGTTGTACGGAAGCAAACTTGCGGCTTTAATCGGTCGTTGTAAACCAAGAGACATTTACGACGTTTATGGTCTGATTGAAAATAGTATTATTGAAGATAAAGAAATGCTTAAAAAATGTACCATATTCTATAACTGTATCGGTGGCGATGCAAATATTTGCGACGTTTCGCTTGATATTTTAGATGGAGTTACGGACAGAGATATTAACAGGCAATTAAAACCTATGCTTAACAAAAACGACCGTTTTAAAAAAGACGCGGTAATTGTTTCGATAAAAGAATATTTGCAAGAATTGCTTGTGTTTAGCGATAACGAAAAAGAATTTGTTAAAGAGTTCGTTAATAAGAATTATCGCCCCGAACTTTTATTTGAAGATAAAGATATTGTAGAACGCATCTCTACGCACCCGATGGCATTGTGGAGAGTTAGAGAAAATTAAAAACTTTTATAAATATGACTGAAGTTGTCATATTTACTGTGCTAAAATCAAAGTGATTTTAGCAAACCAAGGAGAACCTATGGAAAACAAAGGATATATTTATATACTAACAAATCCATCTTTTAAGGAATATGTTAAAATTGGTTATGCTGATAATGTTGAAAACCGTTTAAGACAGTTAAACAATAGCGAATGTACGCCATTTGCTTTTAGAGTTTATGCAACGTATGAGGTTGAAGACCGTTTAACTGACGTTAATTTACATAAGTTAATTGACCAACTTAATCCAAATTTACGCTCTATAGATAACGTTAATGGTAAAAAGCGTGTAAGGGAGTTTTACTCAATGAGTCCAGAGCAAGCTTATTCTATATTGGAAAGCATAGCTCTTTTAGGTGGACGTAAAAATAGACTTAAGTTGTGGGACGTAACCGAAGAAGAACGCAAAGATATTGAGGTTGCGCAGGAAATAGAAGAAGAACATATCGAAAGGCTTTCACCTTTTGCTTTTTCAAAGTGCAACATTGCAAAAGGAACAAAAATTATGTTTGTTTGCCGCGGAAATGAAAACTCTGGTGCAGAATGTACTGTTGTAGATGACAAAACGGTAGAATATAAAGGCAAGAAATATTCGCTTTCAAGTTTAGCAACAGAACTTCTTGGTGCTAAACATGGTGTCGCTGGACCTAGATATTTCAAATATAACGGCGAATGGCTTTGGAAAATCCGTGCTAAATTAGAAGGAAGAGCTGTTTCAAATCGTCTTGATGACGTGTGGATTCTTCCTTGTAATCCAAAATTGTATGATATTGTTTGAGCTTTCAATAATTTAGATGTTATAGAGTGGAGTCAACCAAATAATACAGCCATAGGTGACACGGTTTATATTTATGTTGGCGGAGAATTCAAGTCAATTATGTATAAATGTGAAGTTACTGCAATGGATTTATATGGAAATAGGGCGCAAGACGACATCGAATATTATCACGGATTAGAAAAACGAGAAGATGTTCGCTATATGAAATTAAAACTTATTGAAAAATACAGCGAAGGACAATATCCATTAGAAGAACTTAGAGAAAAGGGATTAACTAGTGTTCAAGGTAGAAGCAAAGCAACGCCACAGTTGTTAAAATATTTAGAGCAATAAGCAATATAAAGGAGACGTTATGTCAAATTTTGATTTCTTACAAAAAGAATGGCCGTTAGTGGCAAAGCTTGCGCAAACGGCAGAAAATTACATATATGATGATCCGAATTCGTGTTTGATAAAACTCGGAATGTTAGCTGAACACATTGTAAGCTACATTGTTGATGTCAATGGTATTGTTATGCTCGAAGATGCAAACACGCAGGCAGATAAAATTCGTCAATTGAAAGCAAAAGCGCTTTTACCAAGGGACATTGATGATATTTTATACGGATTAAGAAAGGCAAGAAATGAAGCGGTTCACGCAAATTTAGATTCGTTTGAACGTGCTTGTTTAATGCTTGAACTTGCTTACAAATTATGCATATGGTTTAATGCGACTTACGGTACGACTATTGTTGAATATAGCGAATACATTTTGCCAGAAAAGGCTCCGAATTATGCTGAAATTATTGAGCAGCAAGAAGCGGAAATATTTAAACTAAAGAGCATCGCAACGATTGCACCGATTAAGCATAAATCGACAGTTCAACAAAACCGAAGAAAGTCTGAACAAAACGCTAAATTGATGACTCTTTCAGAAAAAGAAATTCGCTTTTTCATTGACGAGCAATTAAGAAAGGCTGGTTGGGAAGCTGATACCCAATCAATAAGATATAGTAAGGGGACAAGACCGATAAAAGGTCGCAACATGGCAATAGCGGAGTGGCCGACTAATTCTTCAGCAATGAAGAAGGGGTATGCAGATTATGCTTTGTTTGTTGGTGAACAGCTCGTTGGTTTGATTGACGCGAAAAAGACAGCAGAAGACGTAGCGTCAACGATTGACGTGCAAATTAAAGACTATGCAAAAAATATTAAGCCCGAACACGCTATTTATGTTATAGATAACTGGTTTGGGTATAGCGTACCATTCTTATTTGCAACCAACGGCAGACCGTATTTGGAACAACTCAAAACAAAATCGGGCATCTGGTTTTTGGATGCGAGAAAGCCGTCGAATATTTCTTATCCTATCCGCAACTGGTTTAGCCCTGACGATTTGATGGCAAAATTAAAGCATAACGTAGAAGAAGCCAACGAAGCATTGACCGTTTCTGATGATTCTTATATGACAGACTCTAACGGACTTAATTTGCGTGATTATCAAATTAAAGCAATTAACAAAGTATCGCAGGCAATCATTGACGGTCAGCAAAATGTATTGATTGCGATGGCAACGGGTACTGGTAAAACGAGAACCGTCCTTGGGCTTATCTATAAAATGCTTGAAAGCAAGCGTTTTAAGCGCATTTTATTCCTTGTGGATAGAACTGCACTTGGCGGACAAGCCATGGATACCTTTAAGGACGTGAAGCTTAAAGAACTCCAAACGCTTTGTCAGATTTACGATGTAAAAGATATTGAGGATAGAACTGTAGACATTGAAACGAAAGTAAGCGTTTCAACCGTTCAAGGATTATTAAAGCGCACGATTTTAGCGGAAAAACCTGAACTCACTTCGGGCGCGTTTGACTTGATTATCGTTGATGAAGCGCACCGCGGTTATATTCTTGATAAAGAAATGACCGAGGATGAATTGCTTTACGATTCACAAGATGATTATTTGAGTAAATATAAACAGGTTATCGAATATTTCGATGCGGTAAAAGTTGGTTTAACCGCAACGCCTGCCTTGCACACCACGCAAATTTTCGGTTCGCCTGTGTTTACGTATAGTTATCGTGAAGCGGTAATTGACGGCTGGTTAGTTGATCACGATCCGCCGTATATAATAAATACCGATTTTAATACAAGCACTGTAACGTTTAAAAAGGGCGAGCAACTTGGAATGTTTGACCCTAATACGGGTGAACTTATCAATGGTGAAACCTTACAAGACGAATTAGATTTTGACGTGGCGGATTTTAATAGAACGATTGTTCTTCCCGACCACACGAGAAAAGTTTTGCAAGAAGTTTCTAAATATATTAACCCAGAAAGTCGTGAAAAAACTCTAATTTTTGCAGTAAACGATAATCACGCAGATAACATTGTAACCACATTGCGAGAAATATATAAAGAGTGGGGCGTTTCAAACGATGCTATTGTAAAAATTACTGGTAAAACGGCAAGCGGTAACAAAAAGAAGATTGAACAGGTTATCAAACAGTATAAGAACAACCAATATCCTAATATTGCAGTAACGGTAGATTTGTTGACAACTGGTATAGACGTTCCGTCTATTTGCAATCTTGTGTTTATGCGCAAAATCAACAGCCGTATTTTATACGAGCAAATGTTAGGGCGTGCTACTCGTCTTTGCAAAGAAATCAACAAAACGCATTTCAATATTTTTGACCCAGCGCATGTTTACGACGATTTAGGTTCGGTAAGTTCAATGAAATCCGTTTCTGTGAATAAAACAATGACGGAGCTCATAGATGAATTATCTCGTCCGTCGGAAAATAGCAAACAACAAACGATTGATAGAATTTTGGCAAAGTTGCAACGTAAAAACAACGCGCTTTCAGAAGAACAACGCTACGAAGTGAGTGAGAATATAGGCAAATCTATACCGCAATATGTAGCAAGTATTAAAGTTTTATCCGTTCAGCAGGCGGTAGATAAACTTATAAATGATGCTGAAACTTTGGTTTATATAGAAAGTATCAAGCCACCAAAGAAAGGGCAGTACTATTCGGAACGAAAAGACACCTTGCAAGAAACAACACGTGGCTATGGTAAAACTGATAAACCAGAAG
This sequence comes from Clostridiales bacterium, assembly GCA_003537755.1. Taxonomy (GTDB): domain Bacteria; phylum Bacillota; class Clostridia; order Christensenellales; family CAG-314; genus Fimimonas. Next base: position 5,913 of record DPQS01000026.1, read on the forward strand.
ATTATTTAGAATCATTTACAAAGTTTATAAACGAAAATAAAGATAAAATTGAAGCGATTAAAATCGTCTGCACCAAACCTTCTGATTTAACAAGAGCACAACTTCGTGAACTTAAACTTGCGCTTGATAAAGAAGGCTACAACGAAAATTCGCTTAACGAAGCAACCAGCGCAATAAAAAATGCGGATATCGTCGCAGATATAATTTCTTACGTAAGAAACGCAGTTTTGGATATCCCTGTTTATAATAGGGAAGACAAAATCAAAATCGCTTTTGAAAAGCTTATAAAGGCACATTCCTTCAATAAAATTCAAATAGACCTTCTTGAAAAGATTAAAACCTATATGCTTCACGAAAGTCTGTTAAATATCGAAACCTTTGAAGCGCCTGCCTTTAAGATGGACGGCGGATTTAATCGCTTCAACGTGAAATTTGAAGGAAAACTTTTAGAAATTATCAGAGAAATCAACACCTATATTTATGAACAAGGAGTAGCATAATGAGCACGCAAGACATTGTACAAAAACTTTGGAATCTTTGTAACGTATTAAGAGATGACGGTATTACGTATCATCAATACGTAACCGAGCTTACCTATATTCTTTTCTTAAAAATGGCAAAAGAAACGGGTGCTGAAACTGAAATTCCCGAAGAATACCGTTGGGATTCGCTTTCAAACAAATCTGGCTTAGAACTTAAAAAGCATTATTACACTTTGCTTACTAAACTTGGCGAAGAATCGGTCGGCAGGGTTGCTCAAATTTATGCAAATGCATCTTCCAGCATAGAAGAGCCGAAAAACCTTGAAAAGATTATCAAGGAAATTGATAGACTTGACTGGTACGAAGCAAAGGAAGAAGGGCTTGGCGATTTGTATGAAGGCTTGCTTGAAAAGAATGCAAGCGAAAAGAAGTCAGGAGCAGGGCAGTATTTTACGCCCAGAGTTTTGATTGACGTAATGACCAAACTTATTGCGCCTCAGCTCGGTGAAAAATGCTTTGACCCTGCTTGCGGTACGTTTGGTTTTATGATTGCTGCAAACGCTTTCGTAAATAAAAACGTGGATTTTTACACGCTTACTGATAGACAGGCAGACTTTCAAAGAAATAAAGCGTTTAATGGTGTAGAACTTGTCCACGAAACCCACCGTCTTGCGTTAATGAACGCATACCTGCATAATGTTAATGCAAATATTGTGCTGGGTGATTCACTTTCTCAAAGCGCAAAAGGATTAAACGGTTTTGACGTTATTTTAACAAATCCACCTTTTGGAACAAAGAAGGGTGGTGAACGTGCTACTCGTGATGATATCTCTTTCCAAACGTCGAATAAACAACTCAACTTCTTGCAGGTTATCTATCGTAGCTTAAAAGCGGACGGCAAGGCTCGTTGCGCTGTTGTATTGCCCGACAATGTGCTTTTTGCGGGCGGTGACGGTGTAAGTGTTAGAAGAGAATTGATGAACTTCTGTAATTTGCATACCATTTTAAGGCTTCCTACGGGTATCTTCTATGCACAAGGCGTAAAAACAAATGTGTTGTTCTTTACCCGTGGCGTTAGTGAAAAGGGAAATACCAAAGAAGTTGCTTTCTACGATATGCGTACCAATATGGATAGCTTTGGTAAGACGAGAACGCTTCGTTTTGACGATTTTGATGAATTTGTTAAAGGATATAACGATAAATCCAAGCGCACAGGCGAACGTTGGTCGTCTTTCACTCGTGAACAAATTGAAACGGAATATAACGACAGTTTGGATTTGGGCTTGATTCGTGACGAAAGCGTTAAAGATTATGAAGATTTAGCCAACCCCGTAGAAAGCGGAGAAGAAGTGGTTGCCAATTTGGAAGAAGCAATCGACTTGATTAAGAGCGTTATTAAAGAACTTAAAGCGTTGGAGAATAAATAATGGCTAAAGCAAAAAAACAAGAAAAATCCATAGAACAGCGTTTAGAAGAAACCCTTGTTCTCTACGAAAAAACGCCTTATGAATTGCCGTCAAGTTGGTGTTGGACGAAATTACCGTATATAACACAAATAAAGACGGGGAAAAGAGATGCAAATCACGCTAAAGAGGACGGTCAATATCGTTTCTATACTTGTTCGGCGGAGTATTCAATGGCGGACACATATGCTTTTGAGGGAGAGTCTATCATTGTTCCAGGAAATGGTGATATAGGTTTGGTTTTTTATTACGACGGTAAATTTGAAGCATATCAAAGAACGTATGTAATAAATGGGTTTAAAGGGCAAACCAAATATCTCTATTATTACTTTTATTATAAATGGAGAGAAAAAAATACCTATAAGCAATTTGGGACGGCTATTCCTTATGTTAGAATGGCGAATTTTGAAGAATTTGAAATTCCGCTTGCACCGTTAGAAGAACAAAAACGCATTGTAGAAATAATTGAAAAACAGTTCGCAAAGTTGGACGAAGCTCGTGATTTAATCCAAAAGTCTTTGGATTCTTTTGCCGACCGCAAATCCGCTATACTCCATAAAGCCGTTACAGGTGAATTAACCGAAAAATGGAGAGTAGAAAATAGAGTTTCAGATGAATGGAAAACTGTGCCATTTAAGGAATTTTGTTATTTAAACAGAGGGTTTGATTTACCTATTCAAAACAGAGTTAAAGGGAAAGTTCCGTTGGTTGCATCAAATGGTATTATTGATTATGTCGATAGAGCAAATGTAATAGGGCCAGGGGTGGTTACTGGTCGAAGCGGAACAATAGGTAAAGTTTTTTATATTAAAGAAGATTATTGGCCATTGAATACTGCTTTATATTCAAAAGATTGTTGTGGAAATAATGCAAAATATATTTACTATTACTTAAGTTCGTTCAATTTTAAGCAATATAGTTCAAGTACTGCTGTGCCTACATTAAATAGAAATAATTTCTTTAATGTAGAAGTAAAAGTTCCTAGCATAAAAGAACAAGAAGAAATTGTACGGATTTTGGATTCGATTTTTGAAAAGGAAGATAAGTCAAAAGAGCTTTTGGATATGCTTGATAAAATCGACGAAATGAAAAAATCCATTCTCGCCCGCGCCTTCCGCGGCCAACTCGGCACATTCAATCCCACCGACGAACCCGCCACCGACCTTTTAAGAAAAATTCTAGAACAAAGCAATTAAGGAGAAAATATGGCAAACACAAAGAAAGAATTAATTAAAACGGCTGAAGATTTGCTTGAGGATATTTTTGACAATTATGATAATTATAGCACTCAAGACAAGCAAAAGGTTCAAAATTTGATGAATAATATGGCAAATTTAAATCTTGCCTTGGATTCTTATGATAAACCTAAAAAGGCGGAAAAAACTAAGAGCCTTTGGGAAAAATTTAAAGAAGCGGTAGGTAAATTCTTTGGGAAAAACTAAAAAGAAATTAAATATAAAGGTTCTATTTTTGGCCATATCTGCGGCAGTATTTATGGTCATTTTCGGTGCGCTCTTTTCAGGCATTACAGGATATGATGCGAAAGAACAAGAACTAGTAATTCAACTTTTTGTTTGGACCTTAGATATTGTTTTATCATACACATTATCGTGGCTAATTTTTACGTGGGGAAAACGACGTATTAAGTACGTAAATTGGATCGCTTGGGGATTAAGCATTATAATTTGTACTATTCTCGTGATTGTAATAACAGGAACTTTTGAACTTGGTTTTGTTTCTATGATGTCTGCAATAATCCCATTAGGTGGGTACATAATTGCTTTATTAAAAAAGAATTACTATAGGGTTAAAGTCAAAGAGGAAAAGGAAAATGAAACTAAAAAAAGTAATAATTAAAAATTATAAAAACTTAAAAGACGTGGAAATAAACTTTCCTGACTCAAATATCATTGCCTTTATCGGCAACAACGGTTCGGGCAAGTCTAATATTTTAGAGAATATAGCTCATACGTTTTCCGTTGCTAAAGATTTTAACAATAGAAATGATATTGATTATATTTTTGATTATATCTACCAAATTGATAGCAATGAATATAGAATAGAAGATGACGGGGTTCGTTTTTTGTATTATAAGAACAATGCTAGAGATATTAAAAATATAGGAAATGGCTTGCCAAAGGTTATTTTTACTTATTATGCAGGTGAAACGGGTAGACTTAATTCGTATAGCGAATATTTTCAAAAAAGCTATGATGAGTATTTGAAGTTAAAACGCGATGATAATATTGACTTAAAGTTTGTGACATCTTTTTCCTTAAAAGATTTTCCGATTGCTTTTTTTGCTAATTATGTATTCCAAACGGCTGTATTAGATAAAATTAAAAATCTTTTAGGTTTTTCTAGTATAGAAGAACATCGTATTTTAATGCACTTCAAGAAGCCGTATTGGTCCTCTGCAGACGGTTCTGGTGAAAACGTATGGGGAGCAAGGGGTTTTAATAAGTTTTTCTTTGATAAATTATTGGAAGAAGATGAAGAGTATGGCGTAGGTCCATTTATTGAATTTGATTCGGGGGAAGACCATATAACGTTAGCAATAGGGCATTCGGATTTGTTCCGAAATTTGGCAGAAACGCCGTTAGAACTCTATACAAAGTTAAAAGCTATGCTAGACAGCGGTTTTTTGGAAACGATTCGTATATTCGTTAGAAAAGATGGGGAGATGTTCCCTATAGAACTTTTTAGTGAGGGCGAAAAGCAATTGGCAAATTTGTTAATGCTTATGGACCTTACAAAAGAGTTTAAAGCGTTGTTTTTATTAGATGAGTTTGATGCATATTTACACCCAAACTGGCAACGTGAGTTTATTAAACTAATTTCAGAAATTAATATTCGAGGACAAGTACTTTTAACAACTCATTCACCTCTTACTCTTAATAAAATTAATAAAGAAAATATCCGAATATTAAAAGATGGCGAAATATATTCGCTGACAGTAGATTCTTTTAATAGAGATGTTGTTCAAATACTAGAAGAAATTATGGAAGTTCCTAAACGACCTAAGGAAGTAGAAGATGCAATAAAACATTTTAGAAATGCAGTAATGCATAATCAAAAAGACGAAGCAAATAAAGCTATAGAGAATTTAAAAAGATTGTTAAATAAAGATGATCCATTTTGGGTTACTATAGAGCATATGATGGCGCATTTTAGGTGAATCAAATGAAATATATTATAAAACAATCTTCTCCAACTTCCTTGGAGAATTACAAAAAAGAAATAGGGGCTTGTTTTGATGAACTGCCTAAAATTGTAAAAGATGAGCTTCGCCATAGTCTATTTGATGAGCAGGGAGGAATTTGCTGTTATTGTGGTAAAAGGATTAGTGATAATTATACTTCTGTCATAGAACATTTATATCCTCGTGGATTGAAGCAATATGTTCATTTGCAATTAGAATATACTAATTTGTTATGTTCTTGTGATGGAGGCGTAAGTGATCGTACAGGGAAATCAAAAGCCGAAAAACTTAAATTTCCTTCATATTGTGATAATAAAAAGAATAATCGAGTATTAAAGGTTACTCCTTTATGTTCCGATTGTGAAGAATTGTTTATGTATGATGAAGAGGGACACATTTATGGCGCAACTGATGCTGCATGCGAGGCAATAGAGATATTGGGCTTGGATTGTGTAACGTTAGTCAATCAGCGAAGAGCTGCAATAGAACCGTACATAGAACAACAGTTAAGTGATGTTGAATGGAATAAAGAGGTGCACAAGTTATCACAAAGATTTGACGGCTTATTTTTACCATTTTGTTTTGCTGTTATTTATTATATTAAAAATTTTAAGATGGCTAGTTGATTAAATGAAAAAGCACTTTAACGAGTATTTTGCAAAGGTTGTTTTAGAAAGTTGTTTTCCACAAAAGTTTGACATTTTAGAAATATCGGACAAGCCTGATCTTCGCCATTTTGTTTCTGGTACGGGGATAGAGGTAACATACAGTATGCCAAAAAAGGAAGCGGAAGCCGTTAACGTATGGCATAGGTTATACAACGGAAAATCAAAAAACTGCGAAAAAGATATTGAACGTTTGTATCAGTTAGGCATAGAATACGATTCTCAATTGTTTGTTTGGGATCAGGGTTGCTATGACGAAAACATTAAGCAAGGGCCGATAAAAGAATTTTTTGATGCAGTCAAGCAAAAAGTGGAAAGATTAAACAGTAAAACAGCGGAATATGCGGAAATCGCGCATTATGAGCTTTTTGTTAATTCAACAATACTTATTCCTAATGAGCAGATTATGGCAGTGATAGGGATATTAAAAGAAATTAATAATCTGGGCAAAAAATTTGAAATAATATACCTTATCACGAATGAACAAAAGCTATATGTTTTTGATATGGTCAATGAAAATTTGACTATCAAATATCTTTACAATCATCTAATTCGTATTTCGGAAATAAATTCAACAGTAATTATATTTACGGCGTAGGATTTTCCGGTGAAAAAACTACGGATATGCTGAAATATAATTCGTATTTTGCAAACACTTTGTATACGATGAACATTCCGCGCCTTTACAGCGACGACGGCAATGAAATCGCAAAGTCGTACGTAAGCGTTAAACACAGAATCGGCGGTAAAACCGACAACAGTTTTTACGCAAACAGAACTTATACGCTTAATAAAGGCGAATACGAATATTCTTTGAAGTTTAACGAGGCGGGTGAGTTTTACGTCGGTTTCGGTTTTTCGATAAACGGCACGTCTTATTCGTTCGGACAGGTCGTCAACGTTTTATCGGATAACTGCGACGTTACAATCACGTTTGTTACGGATAATGATCATCCTTTCTCCGACGGGCTTTTAGAGCGGACGGTAACATACAATCTAAGCAACAACATCAACGTGCTTAACGAAAAGGAATTTGCGGGAAACGATATTCTGTTCGGTTGGACGCAATATATCGGCAGAAACGCAACGTCCAAAGACGTCGTTAAAAACGGCATAGACAATTTTATAAGCAGGTATAATTCACAGAACGTAACGTTGTATGCAATATGGGACGGAGGTATTTCCGTTACCGCAAAATCGGAAGGAAACGACGATAGAGTAAAACATTATTTCAGGGATTCTTCAAGCGGCTATTATGTTATCGATTTGTCCGTGTACAAAGTTTATGCGCCTGCGGGATCTGTTCTCGCCGGATGGACGGGCGGTTTATTGGGCGATGGCGTTAAAAACGGGAAAATTTATCTGAACGAAGTATCTGACGATAGCGATTATTTTACGATTAATGCAGTGTATAAAAAATTACTTACCGTAAAATATTCAATCAACACTGCATATTCAGCTTCGGTTATAAGAAACGAATCCGTAATAGAAGGGAATGGTCTTGAATCGAACAGAACGGTCGTTGCAAAAACGGGTTATACGTTTAAGGGTTGGTTTGTTCAGGGCGATGAAAGCAGAACTGTAATCGATTTATCGACCTATAAGTTCACGAAAGATACCGTTCTTGTCGCGGTGTTTACAGGCAGCGAGGGAAATGAAGTATGGTAAAATTCAAAAAAAACTTTGCTGCAGTGGTAGCGATATTTCCACTTATCCTTTGCGGATTGTTTCAATCGGTTTCAATTAGCTATGCTGCAAGCGAGCAGGTAATAAGCGGCGGTGACGGAACGTATACCGTACCCGTAAATCTTGATTTGAAATGGGTGCGGATAATTTTACAAACCCTGTTACCGTGGAGAAATTCGGCGGTAAGTATTATATTACGTTCGGGTTCTCTTCGTCGATAGGCTATCTGAACCTAAAGCCTGACGGAAAGGAAGTCGGTAAAACAAGCGAAAAGAAAGACGGTTGGACGTATGTTACCTATACGCTTTCCGAAAACAATCTGAAAAGCAAGCTTTCGTTTTCGGCGTACATCAACGCGATGTCGCGTGAAATGAATTTTTCCGCAACGGTAAATTTATCTTCGTCGGAAAAAACTTCCGATACTGTTCGCGATTTAGGCGAACGTCCTGCGGAATTTGTTCCCGTGATTTCTACGAAAGCGGCGGCGGAATATTCTTTGAAAGTCGGCACGGTTTTTCCGATTCCCGAAGCGACGGCAAACTTGGGTAACGAGGACAGCCCTGTTGTGATTACGGCTGTTTTCGGAAATGAGCCCATAGATGTTTCGGACGGAAAACTTACGCTCGGTAATGTCGGTGAGTATAAAATAATCTACAAAGCAACGAACTCACGGTATAAAACTTCTCTCGGAAACGATTCGTTTTCGGAGTATGTTGTAACCGTCCACGCTGTCACGGGCGAGAACGACATTGTTAAATTCAGAGATACCAATCAGGTGTTGCCTGAAAAAGCAGGAATTCTTGCGGGAAAAGTTACCGAAGGATCCGGCGTATACGAAAAGGCGGCTTCCGCAATGAAAAAGATTGCCGATAATTTTGAGGTCTATTCGGCTGAATTTCTGAGTGAAGACGGCGAGGTCATAACCTTGAGCGGTAAAGTTGAGCTGTTGTTCCGTGCGGACGATTATTTTGATCGCACGAAAGCCGAAGTTTACTATATGGATGAAAACGGCGAACTTACAAGACTTTCCGCAAGCGGATACGGAAGATACGTCGCTACCGAAACGGATAAAACGGGAACGTTTATCGTCTGTATTCCGGGCGTGGCGTTTCGTATGCCGATGTGGGGTTATGCGTTGATTCTTGCAGGAGCGGTAGTTGTTCTTGCGGGAATAGTCGTGACTATTATAGTCGTAACGAAACGCAAGAAAAGAATGAAGAATTCATAGTGAGATAAGGATAATCAAAAGTGCGGTTTTCAGGATTGCGCTTTGGTGATAGCTTAACTATTTGCCAAAGGTAGTCGTGTATACGCTTGGTTTTCCTGTCGCAACACGGGCACACAACCTCATGAGGTTGCGTTTCAATCTTAACAATTCTTCTCAAAGAATTTTCTTCAACAAATGTGCATAAAACGTTTTTCAAACCGAGGAAATCCGTGATAGAATAAGACATAGAGCAAGATCTTCTCCTTTTGTGATTTTTCTGCAAACTAATTATACATCATGGAGAATGTACTTGCTCTATTTTTTACCTGCACCTCAATATTTGTTACTGAATCAAAAATAATAGATATGTTGGTTGGAAATAGAATTTAATCTGGCAATTTTATACAATATCCGCGAACCGCACAAGGGAAAATATTATTATGCAATTGAGAAACTTTGAAAAACAGGACGTTTCGATTCTGGCAGACAAAATGTACGGTAATTTGTCCGTCGAGCAAATTGAGAACATGATTCGCCAGTGGAATACAAAGCAATACGACGGCAAATACTTCGATATGTTTGCAGTAGTGACGAGCGGCGTAATCGTCGGAATGCTGTCGCTCTACAAAATCAAAGAAAAAACGTTGCATATAGGTCCGGTGATTTTCCCCGAGTTCAGAAAAAAGGGTTTTGCAAAAGCCGCAATGACTATGGCTTTCGATGTGGCAAAAAAAATGGGCTTTTGTACGATTTCTCAGCAAATCAGAACGGACAACGTAGCAAGCATTGCCTTGCATAGGTCGCTCGGTTTTGAAATTGTCGGGACACCGTTTGTTAACGCCAAAGGAAATGAAGTGTGCATTTGCGAAAAGCATTTTTCAAACGACGAAAGCGAGTAAAAACGAATGTGTCCGTTTTTTTAAGAAAAAAACAAATAATCAGATGCAAAACGATATTGGACAAGATGGCGGGAAAGTGATAAGATATAATTAGTCGCAATAAAAATGCCACAGAGGAAATATTATGAACGATTTGAGTGTAGTAGCCGACAGATTAAATATAAACATCGAATATGTTGATGAAAACAAAAACTATCCTGTTTTTTTGGGAAAAATAAAAGATAAACGAATATGTATTGTGTCCGATAGAAACACAATAGTTTTTGCTTTTGATATAGCAAAAAAGATAGAAGAAAACGGTGGTGTGGTTTTTCACGCTAATTTTGATGAAGAAGAATTGATTCCGGACGAACATGCTTATGGCGAAGTGGAAAAAGTTGCAAGAAGTAATAACGCAAACTATATTCTCGCTGTCGGAAGCGGTTCGATAAATGATATTTGCAAATACGTTTCTACGAAATTGGATATTCCTTGCGGAGTGTTGGCAACGGCATGTTCAATGGACGGATATGTTTCAAAAGGCTCTGCGCTGATAAAAAACAAGTTTAAAGTTACCGAATCGGTTCACACTCCTTCCGACGTCTTAATAAATCCGAATATCTTAGTTACCGCCCCCAAAATAATGACGGCAGCCGGTTTTGGCGATATTATGGGGAAATATACCTGCTTAAACGATTGGAGATTGTCGCACATAATCAATGGCGAAACAATAAACGCCGAAGCGTTTGAATTGATGGAAAAAGCACGAGACGATTGTTGGAATAGCTTTGAAGAGCTTTTATCATACGATAAAGTCGCAATAGAAAAATTGATGAATGCATTGGTCGTAGCAGGTTTGTCTATGGCAATTTGCGGTAATTCCCGCCCGGCAAGCGGTGGAGAACATCATATGTCCCATTTTTTAGAAATGGATTTTATTTCTCGCGGAGAGAAAGTTCCGCCTCACGGTGTCAAGGTTGCCATCGGAACGCTGATTTCAATTGAAATTTATAATTATATCAAAGAGCATCGTATTTGTTTTGAACATGCTAATGAAGTGTACAAGCTATGTGAATTTTTGCCGAAGAGTGATGTTTTGATGCAGAGATTGAAACAAATCGGATGCCCGGTGAGATTTTCGGAGATAGGCGTCAGAGAAGAAACTATGATAGAAATGCTAAACAAAGCATACACCGTGCGAGATAGGTACACGATTTTGACTCTTGTTCATGATTTGGGATTAACCGAAGAATTGGTTCCCGTTATCATGGAAAAATTCTATTGACGATTATTTTAGGGTTAATTCAGCCATCACTAATAATTTTTGCGAGTGTGTCGGCGGCTAATTATGCGTTAAACGACGCTCACTGTACGTCAAGTACAGTTTCGGTCGTTTGCCTGTAATTATCTCGCCGTCACAAGCCGAGGCTTGCCCACTATTAGTTTACAGCCAAAAAATAGTTTACGGCTGTAACTATAATCGTGCACGCTCGGGTGCCAAAAACACTACGTGCCTTGGGAACGGAGTGCAAATTTTCGCACTGCAATATTATAATTTGCATATTTACTTTTTGTCGGTCATCCCGGACATCCCGGATGACTGTTTTTGCTCTGTTTTTTGCCTGCACGTCAATATTTTTCAGGAACCAAATAAAACAGCCATTCGCGCTTGAGTCCGGCTGTTTTTTTACTTTTCTGAAAGCGGTCGAAAATCGAAAAAAAAGTGTTGAAATAGCGGTGTGATTCCTCAGATGTTACACTTTCAGGTTATATTTAGACAAGTAAAAAAGACGACAAAAGTATTGACAAAGCGGAAAGAAAATGGTAAAAACAAATTAACCCTAAGGCTGTATTTTTATTGGAATATCATTAAAACTTCTGCCGGAATCATCCGGACAAAAAACATTCAAGCCGTCTTTGTCGGTACAGTGGAAGAAATTCCTTTAATAAATCCCGACAATTGTAAAAATAAGGAGCGAGTTATGAGTATATTATCACTGAAAAACGTAAGAAAAGAATATCATACAGGCTCTTTGACAGTTCCTGCCGTAGAGGATGTCTCCTTCGATTTGAACGAAGGCGAATTGGTTGTAATTCTCGGTGAGTCCGGTGCGGGGAAAACTACTCTGCTGAATCTTTTGGGCGGAATGGACACGGCGACGAGCGGGGAGATTGATCTTGACGGGGAAAATATAGCCGCATTCAACAAAAAACAACTGACGGACTATCGTCGTCACGACGTGGGGTTTGTGTTTCAGTTTTACAATCTTATGCCCAACCTTACCGCGCTTGAAAATGTAGAGATTGCCGTTGAAATATGCAACAACCACCTCGATCCCAAAACGGTGCTGGAATCGGTAGGGCTTTCGGATAGATTAAATAACTTTCCCGCAGAACTTTCGGGAGGAGAACAACAAAGAGTTTCCATAGCACGAGCGATTGCAAAAAATCCGAAGTTGATATTGTGCGACGAGCCCACGGGCGCACTGGATTACATTACAGGCAAAAAAATATTGAAGATTTTACAGGATTTGTCACGCGAACGACAGAAACTCGTTATTGTCGTGACGCACAATGCTGCGCTTAAAGATATGGCAGATAAAGTAATCAGGATAAAGAGCGGAAGAATAGAAAGTATCGAAACGAACGACAATCCTAAGGCGATCGAGGAGATAGAATGGTGAAAACGTATCTGAAAACAGTCCGCCGAATGTTCAAAAAACATCTTATGCGGTTATTTTCTCTTATCGGTATCGTTCTTATATCCGTAGGTTTCATATCGGGAATCGGCTCGCCGACAGATATGATTAAGGACGGTATAGAAAATTATTATAAAAAGCAGAATGTAAGCGATTTTATCGTGAAGAGCAAAACCGGGTGCATTACCGACGAACAGATTTCCGCAGTAAAAAACCGTTACGGTGAAAACAATGTCGAGCAGGGAATGTCGATCGATGTTCGGACGGGTGAAAAAAGATCCCTGCGACTGTACTTTCTTGACCTTGAAAAAACAAAAATCAACAAGTTTGAACTTGTTGAGGGCGAAGAAATAACGAGCGAAGACGAAAATTGCGTTTATGCCGAAGAAAAAGACAATGTAATAAAAGGATATTCCGTCGGCGAAAAAGTCGAAATTGATATTTCCGCACTGAACTTACCGTTTGACAAAATCAACGTTACGATTAAGGGAATAGTAAGAAGTCCTCTTACGTTCGGCAAGGACGGAGAACCGAGTTTTAATAACCCTGAAGATACCGAAATTCCCGACAACGTGTCCGACATAAACAAACTTGACCTGCTCGAAAATATTTTATACTGTCCGACGGACGTATGCGCAATCATGCCGAAAGGCGATTTGTATATAAAAGCAGGGGACAGGGAGTTGTTTAATTCTTTTTCTGCCGATTACGAAAAATATGTTGACGAAGAAAAAACCGAACTTACGAAACTTTTGGGCGAAGACATACGCATAATCACGCTTTACGACAATTACAGCTTCAAATCGATTGTCGCAAGTGCAGACAAGGTCAGAGGAATAGGCAACATTTTAATGGTTATTTTTATTGCCGTAACGCTACTTGTCGTGTTGTCGTCCATGATGAGGCTTATGGATGAAGAGCGTTCGCAAATCGCCTGTCTGAAAACGCTCGGATACGGTTCGACAAGTATCGTGCTGAGATATGTTTTATTCGCGCTCGTCGCGCTTGCCGTCGGCGGAGGCGTCGGATTTTTTGTCGGCTACGGCGTTTCGTGGCTGATATGTGTCGTTTTCGGCTACGGACATGTTATGCCGCCCATATCCGTGGTGGTCAATCCGAGTTATTACTTTGTATCGCTCGGCTCAATTGTAGCGGTTACGCTGATTGCGGTATTTTTCGTCGGCATGCGACTTGCGAACAACGCTCCCGCCACCCTTTTACGCCCGAAGCCGCCGAAAAGCGGTAAGAGAATACTGCTCGAGCGAATTCCTTTTATTTGGAAACGTCTTTCGTTTAAGTATAAATCTTCAATGAGAAACGTTTTCAGATATAAAACGCGGTTTTTCATGATGCTTGTATCGGTAGCCGTTTCAACGGGACTCGTACTTGCAGGGCTTGCTCTTCTCGATATGTGCCTGTTCGGTGACTTCGGCTCACCTGCGATTGTCGGGATAGCGGTGGTTGTCGTTGTTTTCGCGGGGCTTTTGACTGCGGTTGTAATAAATACGCTTACGACGATAAATATCAGCGAAAGAGAAAGAGAAATAGCGACTCTTATGGTTCTCGGCTACCACGACGCGGAAATATGCGGGTATATCTATCGTGAAATATACATCAGTACATTCTTTGGTATTCTGCTGGGCTATCCTGTCGGAACAGGACTTGCAACGCTTGTGTTCAGGACGATAGGATTCGGAGCGGTGGAAAACGTCAGTTGGTTTATGTGGCTGTTGATTCCCGTTGTCGTTTTTGGGGTCACTGTGCTTGTAACGCTTATGCTCAGACCCAAGATAGTAAAAACTAAGATGAACGAGAGTCTGAAAGCCGTTGAATAAATAACAAAAATTTAAAAGAGAGGTAAAAATAATATGTTCGGTAAAAAATTCTTCACGATTGTTTGCGCGGTATTGTTAGCGATAACTTGCGTCGGATTTGTCGCATGCGGAAGTGGCGGGGATGACGAAGATAACAAAAAGACACTCCACGACAGCACGAAATGGTTTACAGAAGAAGAACTGTCGGCAAAAGGACTTGCGGGATTGACTGCTCCGACGGGGTTGTCCGGAGAGATGAACTCAAGCGACGCATGGTTTAACGACGGATATTCGTTTTCGCAGGCTTGCCCGGACGAAGAAACGTTCAGGACGAATGCGGAAACATATTTTTCGTATTTGAAAACACATTATGACGGTGCGTTCGGCAAACCGAGAAACGAAAAATACAGCATGGATACAAACGAAAATTGGTATATCATAGAACAAAAGAATGATTTGTCCGACTACTTCGATGATAATCCGAGCAAACTGTACACGTTCTATTACATAAGGAATAACACTTTGGACAACGGCTATTTTGCAAAAGGCTCGGTCTGGATTTTTGAAATTCGCTATGAATTCGATACCGCTTCCGACGGATACAAATTCAAACTGTTTGTTGAAAGCGCGGACTCATCACATAACGGAATTTACACAAACTACTACAAAATGAAATAAGCGGTTGCGACAACTGTACTGCGCTGACGGAATTGTTGCAACAAAAGGCTGTGGCTCGATTTTACACGAGTCGCAGCTTTTCTTGTTTTTGTCGGCAAAAAATCGATACGTATGGTTAATTTCGTCATTACTAACAACCTTGGGGATGTCCTTTTCCGTTCTTTCGAGGGGACGTTCTGGCAGTGTACCGCAAGAAAATCTATGCAAAAGCAGGCTTGAAACACACGACAAAACCGTTGTTGTGGGCAAAAGGTACTTTTTTGTCAAACCGTTGCTTACGGGCAATACTTGTGGTATAATATATCAGTACAACTTTGCGTATTTTTGGCGCGGCGACAATATTCGGTCGCAATCGTGCGGTAAAGTTGTACTCCGATACGGCGTTATTGCCGAAAGAGAGGAAAAATGAACGTAATTATCGTAGGTTGCGGCAAGGCGGGTCGTGCAGTCATCGACAGCATGGTCGGCGACAATCACAACGTCATGGCAATCGACAACGATCCCGAAGTGATTTCCGACATTACCAACACCTTTGACGTAATGGCGGTGTGCGGTAACGCCACCAGCCGCGAACTGCTTGTGCAGGCAGGCGTTGCAAATGCCGATTTGTTTGTCGCAGTCACAACAAGCGATGAAGTTAACATGCTGGCATGCTTCCTTGCCAGACGCCTTGGCGCAAAATACACCGTCGCACGTATCCGTACAAGCGACTACAACGAGGACGGACTGGACTTTTTGCAGAAGCAACTGGACCTTTCCATGTCCGTCAACCCCGAATTTATGACGGCGGAAAGCATTTTCAACACCTTGCGTTTGCCGTCGGCTGTGGTGGTTGAACCGTTTGCGGGCAAAAAAATACAGATGCTGGAGATGATTGTCCGCGCCGACAGCGGTTTGCTGGAAGGAACGCTTGCCGACCTCAGAAAGAAGTCCCCCGTGCAATTTTTGGCGTGCTGCGTGTTGCGTAACAACGAAGTGCTTGTTCCGCGCGGCGAATTTGCCTTCCTCGAGGGGGACAAGGTTGCCGTAATGGTTAAAAGCGAAGATGCCTATCGCTTTTTGAAAACAATCGGTATGGCGCAACGTACCGGACGTTTCGTAATGCTGCTTGGAGCAAGCGAAACGGCATACTACCTTACAAAATTGCTGTGCGCAAGTGGCTACAGCGTAAAAATCATCGAAAAAGACCCCGTCCGCTGTGCCGAAATGGCGGCAAAGTTGCCAAGCGGCGCAAATATGATACTGGGCGACGGCAGCAATCAGGATTTGCTTGACGAGGAAGGTATCAACGGTGCCGACGCCTTTGTCGCGCTGACGGGCAAGGACGAGGAAAACATCCTTATCGGCTTTTATGCGCAAAGTCGCAAGGTGCGCAAGGTCGTGTCCAAGGTAAGTCACGGCGCGCTTAACGTGCTTGCGGAAAAGTTGGGGTTGGACTGTCTGATTTCCCCTACAAAAATCGTTGCCGAAGTTCTTACGCGTTACGCACGCGCACTTAACGACAGCATGCAAAGCAAGGTGGAAACGATGTACCGCATCATGGACGGCAATGCCGAAGCATTGGAATTTCAGGTGCTGGGCGACTGCTCGTTTAAGGGTGTTCCCTTCAAGGATTTGCGTCTGAAACCCAACTGCATTGTGGCAGGCATTATCCGTGACAAGGAAACCTTCCTCCCGGGCGGCGACGACTGCATCCGCGAGGGTGACCGCGTTGTCGTTGTGTCCGCAGGTTTGCGTGTACTGGACCTGTCCGACATCGTGAGGTAAAGCATGAACTACAAAGTTATCCTCAATCTGCTGGGCAAGGTTTCAGTCATTCTCGCCGCGCTTATGGTGTTGCCGCTTGTTGCCGCACTTATCTACGGCGAGGCAATCTGGTGGACGTACCTTGCAACCTCAGGCATTGCGTTGGCGGTTGGTTTGCCCGTTACGCTGTTTGTCAAGCCTGACAACAAGGCGATTTACTCGCGCGAAGGTCTTGTGGTGGTGTCCCTTGCCTGGATTTACGCTTCCGTAATAAGTACTGTTCCGCTTATGCTCAGCGGCGCAATTCCGTCCTTTGTGGACGCACTGTTTGAAATGGTCAGCGGTTTTACCACGACCGGTGCTACGATACTTTCCGCCGACAGAATAGACGCAATCAACGCGACCATGCGCAGTCTGCACCTGTGGCGTGCGTTCACTCACTGGATCGGCGGCATGGGCATAATCGTGTTTGTCATGGCAATCGTCGGCGGTGCGGCGGACAGAAGTATGCACATCCTGCGTGCGGAAATGCCCGGACCCAGCGTAGACAAAATAGTGCCGCGCGCTTCTACTACGGCAAAAATACTGTATCTTATTTACATGGGCATGACTCTGCTGCAAATAATTTTTCTTGTTTGCGGCGGTATGCCGTTGTTCGACGCACTCGTTACGTCATTTTCCTCGGCAGGCACAGGCGGCTTCGCCAATCGCAGCGACAGCGTTGCAAGTTACAACGCATTTTGTCAGTGGGTGGTGGCAGTGTTTATGCTGTTGTACGGCGTAAACTTCAACCTGTACTTCCTTATGCTGGTGCGGAAGTTCCGCACGGCGTTCTCCAGTCGAGAATTGTGGCTGTATCTCGGCATTGTAATCTTTGCTTCGACAACGGTGTGCATAGACGTGTTCGGCAAACTGTCATTTACTATGAGTTTCCCCGACGCGCTTCGTCACTCCGTCTACCAGGTTGCCGCGTTTATCACCACGACGGGCAGCAGTACCATTCCGTCGGGCTACGACATCAACGCATTTCCGTCCTATTCCAAGGCGGTGCTGCTGGTGCTTATGTTTATCGGCGGCTGCGCAGGCAGTACGGCAGGCGGACTTAAGGTGTCGCGTGTGGCAATCATGTGCAAGGTAATCCGCAAGGAATTGAGCAAGGTTACGCATCCGCGCTCGGCAAACGCCGTCAAGTACGAAGGCAAGGTGCTTACCGCCGAAACAATGGCAGGCGTGACAAACTACTTTGCGTTGTACATGGCGATACTTGCCGTCGTGTTTGTCGTAATCAGTTTCGACCCGTCGTCGCTAGGCGTGGAAGCCAACTTCTCGGCGACTGTGTCCTGCATGAACAACGTCGGACCTGCCTACGGAGCGGTTGCGGGCGGTTACTACATGTATTCCGACTTCAGCAAGTTGGTTCTTACATTTGCGATGCTGATCGGAAGATTGGAAATTTACCCGATATTACTCACTTTTTCGCCATCAACTTGGTTTTAACGGGTTTTGACGGCGCATATTGGCACGTATGACGGCTACGTGGCGGCAGTTGCTAAGTCACGTACGCTCAGTACGTTCCTGTCGCAACTACCACCCTGTTGTCGCCCTCCGCACCAATCTGCGCCGTCAAAACGGGCGTGGTGTAGGAATACGGGATAGTGTGGTAGTGACCGAACGGCATAATTTAGTACGTTCACGTCAGGTACTTGCCGCCCTTCGCACCAATCTGCGCCGTCAAAACGGACTTGATGGAAGAATAAAAACTGTTCTTCTAATGAATAGACGAAAGGTTATTTGTGTGGGGTGTCGCATTCCCCGGCATCCCCCGCAAGGGCACTCAGCCCGGTACACGCCCGTGCTTCGTGGCATAATTTAGTACGTTCACGTCAGGTGCTTGCCGCCCTTCGCGCCAATCTGCGCCGTCAAAACGGGCGTGGTGTAGGAATAGTGACCGAGTAAAATATAATTGTATCAACTAAAAGTCGTAATAAGTGACAGTAAGGCATGTTAAGTGCCGTTGGTTGTACAATATGTCATTGCGAGAAGCGACTGTCTTTGTCGCGCGGCGGCGCGTCCCCCGAAAGGGTACATTGAAAAAATATCGTTTGATTAGGGACGGTATCCTGTAAACGCTCATTACACAATCTTCATTACTTTGGAGTTGCTATGAAAAAATTAAATTCTCTGATTCTTGTCGTTGTTCTTGTCGCGGTGGCGGTGCTTAGCGTAGCTTGCACCGGCGGTGTGCAGCAGTTGTTTTGCGACCACGATTTCAGTAAGTGCGACTACCTCAACGTGTACTGCGCAAAGGGGTGCGGCGCAAGCAAACGTCCTGCCTCGGAACGCATTTATGACAACAAATTCGTATACGACTTCACCGAGGCAAAGCATGCCGAAGTCGTCGCTTCCTTCAATGCCGTCGAAAATGCCCTTGCACAGGCCGAGCCTTACGACGGGGCAAAGCACGCGTTTGCAGCCGACAGCGACTACTACAAGGCAAACAAAAACTTTGAGGAAAAGTACTACAATCCGTTTTCCGACATGGTGGAATACGTCACCGAGCAGTACCAGTACGCTTACGTATTTTACTGCAAGTACGACGGCGGCAACGGCACCAAGGCGGACTACGAAACCATTTCCGAGGTGCGCAACGAGGTGATTGCCGACTACTACAAGTTGTTTGCGTCAATCTACGACACGCAATATCGCGAGTATTTCTTCAGCGAAGAGGACGGCTGGACTGCCGACGACATTACTGTCGCGCTCAACATGTCCGCCAGCTACGGAGACGACAGATACGTTGCAATCAACAACAAAATCGACAAACTTTCTACTACGTATCGTGATTTTTCCGACAGCGAACTGGCAGGCGAGGCTATGTGCAACCTGTACAAACAGTTTGTGACGGAGCAAAACGCACTTGCCGCGCTGGCAAGCGACAACGGCAACAAGTACGCAAACTACGTCGAATACGCCTACGCCAACGTGTATGAACGCAGTTACACCCCAAGCGACGTTGCCGAAATGCGCAACTACGTCAAAAATTACTTTGTGCCCGTGTTCAACAAGTTGCTTCGCAAGTACTATTTTTCAAGCAGCAAATCTTTTGTGGGCAACGCTTCCAAGGTGTACAAGGCGTTGTGCGAAGATTCGATTTTTGACAACGACCTCACGCTTGACTACGTTGGCAAGTATTTTGCCGAAATGAAAACCGCAACTCTCGGCAGCAAGGAAATCAACTTCTATTCCACGGCAAACGACCTGCTTAGAAACGGCAACTACTACACGGGCGAGTACGAAGGCGCGTTCAGTTACTACATTCCTGCGCAAAAGGCAACCATTCTGTACTTCGGACCGGACAGTTACAGCGGTGCGTTTACCTTCGTACACGAGTTTGGCCACTACTACAACACAATCTACAACGGCGGTGTAAATCTCAGCATGGACCACGACGAAACGCAGTCACAGGGCGACGAAATGATGTTCCTTGCCTACTTGCAAAACAATCTGTCGCAAAACAATCTCGGCAAGGTGTTCGACGCGGTTGAGGCAAACCAACTGTTCAACATCGCCTCGACCGTGCTTATGTCAACGGCGGTGGACGAGTTTGAACAAACCGTGTACGCCATGGACGAAACCACCCTCAAAAATGCCGACCTGCAACAACTTTTTGTCAGCATTATGAAAGGTTACGGCATTGCCGAATTGTTTAACACCGACTACTGGCGTTACGTGGCGGTGGATTCGCCATGCTACTACATCAGTTACGCAATGAGCGCGCTGCCTTCGCTCGGCATCTACGCCAAGGCGCAAAAGGACGGCTTCGACAGCGCAAAGACGGCTTATCTCAAACTGTTTACCTTCAGCGACAACGCTTCGCTTGCGCACAAGGACGACAAAGGCGACATCATCGTGGATGCAACTTACGCGGACATTTTGCACAATGCAGGGTTGTACGGCGCGTTTGACGTGCAACTGTATCAACTGTTGTCTGATACGCTTGGTTAATGTTTGCCCGTCAGGCGCGAAGCAGACGGCGGTATTGTTCTGAACTGCGACAACGTCTGCACAAAAGTTTTGCGACTTTTTGCGACGAAAACAGTACGTCGGCAGGCGGCAACGTAACGTAAAAATTTACCAAAGTATTTACACAACACAAAAAATGTGTTATACTGTCCTAAACAAAAAGCGACGTCCGTCGGGGACGAAAAATTTTATGAGGGGAACGTCTATGAAAAAGACTCAAGCGGCACTTCGTTTCAAAGCCTTTCTTAGCATAGTTTTGTTTTTGCTCGGGCTGGCAGGCATTGCATGTTATTTTTTGATACGTTACAAATTATTCGGTATCGCCGCAGGCATGGAAGAGGACCTTGCGACAACACTGTCGCGTGTTTCGCTGGAAATCGGCGCATTGTGTGCAGTGCTCGGTTTTGTGGCGATCATTGTTTGCGCGGTCAAGCTGAGCAAGGTTGAAAAGCAAATCAAAGCGGAAGAAAAAGCCGCCGCCGATGCGAAAAACGCCGAAACCGCCGCCGAAGCGGATGTTCGGGCAGTGCAACCCATCGAGCAACTGACGGCTTCCGATTACGGTCCCATCATGTATGTGCCTGCAATGGAAGCACCGCAGGTTGTGGTAATCGGCGACAAGCAACCCATCGACGAAAAGTTTGCGCAGATTGCACGCATGGACAAAACGCAGTTTGTAGTGTACGTGGCAAGGCTGTTCAGCCGCAAGGGGTACGCCGTCAAACTTACACCCGTTGCCGACAACTACTGCATAGACATGCTTGTGGAAAAGCAAGGCACTATTACCGCCGTCAGCGTGGTGCAGTCGACCGGACTTCTTGGCAAAAACGACGTTGCGTGCGTGTGCGAAGGGCGCAGACATTATCCTGCCAACAACGCAATGGTGCTTACCAATTCCTATTACGACAGTTCCGCCGTCGATTACGCGCGAGAACACGGTCTTGTGCTTGTCGACCACAACGTGCTTGCTTCGCAGTACATGGCGTAACACGACAGGGCGCATTTACAAGGCGGTTACAATTTAATGATTATTGGGCTACTGTAACGAAATTTCGTATACGGTAGCTTTTTTTTGTAACGTAAATCGACTTTTGTGCGCAAAATAGTGCGAAAAAACACTATTGACATTCGGCAAATTTTTCTGTACAATTATCTTGCAAAAAGAACGAAGAACAGTTTTGTTTGCATCGTTGATTTTTTGTTGTGGAAACTAATAGATTTTTTATGCTTTCTCCGGCGGACACTCGTAAATCGTAGTACCTCAAGTTTGTCTTTTGGAATGGCGGCAGAGTGGCAGGCTATGCGGTTTACAAAATGTCCGTCGGCATTTACGATAGTACGACAATGAAACTGGTTTACAAATGCAACCTTGTCGAAAGCATAAAGTTTAACCCGAATGTTGATTTTACCGAACGCCGGGTTGAAGAATATCTTGCGCAGTGGTAAGTTTGGCGACGCGTTTTCGGCTGTGCCGTATGCTTAATATAAACAACGCTCTTTGTAACAAACGCAAAATGCAAAGGGCGTTTTTTATTTTTGTACAATTGAACTAAGAAATATGGTATAATGCTTTTGAAAGTTGATTTGGCAATGCGTAACGGCAGTGGACTGAACACAATGCCGATGTGAAAAGCGGTTTTGTTGCCTGTTTGCGATAGCCTGTAAATTGTTTGTGTTGTTTTTTACTGTACTAAAAGTTTGTTCTGCGTTGTTTTGGCAATAAAAGCCATTTTGAGCGAACAAAACAAACAAAAATATTTTTATTGAAATTTCTTGTCACAAAAACGCCTTTGGAAAGTGTCTATTAAGTAGGAAGAGCAGAAAGGAAAGTTTTTTTCGGCGCAATTCTACTGTGTTCAACGTTTTGCCGTCGCTTGCGCAAGCGTGAATAAAGACAACTTTACGGAGGACAAGGCCTTGACAGGATAACAAAAGAATGAAATTGCTTGCAATATTTTTTTTGATATTGTAAGTCGCAACAATTTATGCTAAAATCATTATGGTGTGTAAAACAAAAAATACAAAGGGAGTTGTAAAAATGACAAAATCAATTAAAAGAAAAACAATAGTAGTGTTGTTCGTTTGCCTGCTTGCTGCTGTTTGCACTTTATGTCTTAGTGGCTGCAACGAAAAGAGCGATTACGAACAATTTGAACTAAGTAATTTTGTCGGCGATTACATAAACGCCGCGCAAACGCCTTATTGCAACAATATGGTGTCTTTTGACATTTCCATGGCATACTCCAAACAGCCTATTATTAAAGCCTATGTTATAAATAACGATGGCGAATGGACGCTGGACTTTATCGACGCATTTACCAGCGAAAAAATACCTGAAAGCAATATCGACGAAGCCATTTTTGCCAAAGTGAAGTATTTCGTTTCACTGTTTGGTGATACATGCAAGGTCAAAAATAAAAAAATTGTTTTCGGCAAAAATACATTTGATATAGACAAAACGTGGTGGCTCGAAAGAGAGTATGATTTCAAACCTGTTTCTGTCCGCAAAGTTCAGACTATGGGTGAAAATATCAACGAAATATTCAAATTTAATTTTTACAGAGACGGTAGTATCGGACAAAATGATTACAACGGGTTGATTCATTTTTCTTTTAATATGAGTTTTACCGTTATGGGCAAAAACTCTGCGTATGATATTATGGTTGAATCGCACTATTTTAAGGAGGATGTTTACAATAAATTGGTAGCAGATAGTTCCATTCGTTCAAAGCGATATGAAGTTTCGTCATCATGTGGGGAAGATAGCAACTTCGGATACATTGGAATAAAAAATTACTACTTGTTGCCCGATTCGAAATGCTATTTGCCATTTGAATCGGAGTATTCAGGTAAGTATAGTTTGCAAATTAGTGACGAACTGCTTGAAGTATATGTAAACGATCAAAAACAAACCCCAAACAACGGCATAATTGTTTTTGATTATATTAAAGGTTCTGACTTGGACATAAGATTGAACAATGCTACGCAAAAACGGTTGTACGGGCAGATTGAAATTGATTGTTGCGGTGAACTTGTCGGAGAACATACACTTGTCGCAGACGGAAAGTATTTGTATAAATTAAGCGGTGCTGCAGGCGTGCGTTCGTTTTCTACGCAGAATGCAGATGTTCGGGTTTGGGAAATTTACACCAACAATTTTACTCACGGGGGCAATATATCTTTTCTGCCCGATTTCATACTGACCAAAGAAACCGACGTGATGTACATAGTGCTTCAAAATAAGTCGGAAGAAGAAAGGTCTGTTAATGTAGTCGAAAATGAAAAAATTTCTGTTTCTAACGGAGATATTTTTACTGTTTCGGCAACTGCATGCGGTGGAATTTTGCAATATAAAGGTTCAAAAGCAGGTGAATACATGTTTAGTTTGAATTATTTGGATTCAAACATTACGCTTGAGCTTGATTTCCTTGATTCGAAGCTTAAGGGTAAAGATGTTGGGATTACGAAGACTATTAGCACAGGTTATAGAACATATACTGTTACGCTTAAGGAAAACGAAACTTTATATATCACGTACAAGAAACTTTCGCAGGAAAGCGTAGATGCAAAAATCGAGTTTTCTGCTAAATATAAGGAACAGTCTGAATAGATAGTTGCCAGAAGGAAACAAATGGTAGTTACTTGACTATAAATAATGGTGGTAAAGTAAGTATTTCGCCTACCGTTAGACGTATATTAAAAATTTCTAACTCTCGGCTGCAAGTGTGGTCGAGAGTTTTTTTTGTCAAATTTTGTTTGTCGGTGGACAAGTCGCGGTGGCGGTGCTGTTTCGGTTGACTTTTGGCGCGTTTCGTCGCATAATACTGTGCAAGAGAAAACGCT
This sequence comes from Clostridiales bacterium, assembly GCA_003537755.1. Lineage (GTDB taxonomy): Bacteria > Bacillota > Clostridia > Christensenellales > CAG-314 > Fimimonas. The sequence goes on from DPQS01000026.1 coordinate 30,299, forward strand.
TTTTTTGTCGGTTTTGTTTGAACTGTCCGTCGGGCTGATGTTAACACGGAGCGTAGCAACGCGACAAAAAAGCATTAAACGGAGGAAAAAATGATTTACAAACTTAAATCTGCGCTTAAAAGTTACATCTGGGGCGGCACAAATCTCAAGACAGAATGGCACAAGGTGTCCGACGAGCCGACAATTGCGGAAAGTTGGGAGTTGTCCTTCCACCCCGTTGGTCCCTGCACGATAGTTGGCGGCGCGGACGACGGCAAGGTGCTTGCGGACGTCGTCAAGCAAAGTGAGTGGGGCGAAAACTGTGCGGATTTTGAGTTTTTCCCCGTGCTCAACAAAATTATCGACGCAAAAAGCGACCTTTCGGTGCAGGTACACCCCGACGACGAGTATGCGCTCGCCCACGAAGGGCAGTACGGCAAGACGGAAATGTGGCACATACTTGCCGCCGAGCCCGGTGCAAAACTGTACCTGGGACTTAACCGCGACATGACGGCGGCACAATTTGCCAAGGCCATCGACGACAAAACCATTTGCGACTGTCTCAACGCCGTAGAGGTGCACCCCGGCGAAACTTATTTTATCCCAAGCGGCACACTGCACGCAATCGGTGGCGGTATTACGCTGTTTGAAACGCAGCAAAACAGTTCGCTTACCTACCGCGTGTACGACTACGACCGCCGCGACGCCAACGGCAACCCGCGCGAACTGCACGTGGAAAAGGCGAAAAAGGTTGCCAACCTGAACAAATACATTGTACCCGACCCCGCGCGCGACGAGTTGCTGGGCAAATGCAAGTACTTTGCGGCGTATCGCTACACGGGCGCGCAGGATTTTTGCCTTGCGGACAGTTTCCTGTCGCTGACGGTGGTTGAAGGCAACATTACGGTAAACGGCACTCTTGATTTGCAAAAAGGCGACACGGTTTTTGCCACTGCGGGAGAGAAAGTCAGCGTAAGCGGCAACGGCGAATACATTGCCACCTGCGTTGAAAAGTAGTTTGCAGTAGCGCGGCAACGGCAAAGCGACGGCTGCTTGCCATGGGCGTATTGCCGATTGCAAACAAAATAAGCCAATTTGTCGGATAACACAGCAGCGGTGTTGATTTGACACGATTTTTTGTTGTACTGCGGACGTTTCGCAAAACCGGCAGGGCAATTTAATCCGAGTAAAAGTTTCAATTTGAGATTAAAATAAATATTTCAGGAGTAGTAAAAACGGGGCTGTCGCAAAAAACGATAGTCCCGTTTGGTGTTTAGTTGAAAAAAATCCGCATATTTGGTATAATCACATTAGCGATACTGACAAACACGTCAAATCTGTTTGCATCTGAAGTGTTACGTCCGAATCGCAAAAGACGCAAGGAATACAGCAAATGGGAACTATAAGTATAAAAAATCTTACGGTAGAGTATGTCGGCAAAAAGCAAACGACCGTTGCACTTGACGACGTTTCCGTTCAGTTCGATACAGGAACGTTCAATGTCGTGGTCGGAGCTTCCGGTAGCGGAAAAACCACATTGCTTTCGGCAATTTGCGATGCAGTCGACTACGACGGCGACATTTTGTTTGACGGTGTAGACTCCGTGGATTTGTCCGTAGCCGACAAAAACATCTCGCTTGTGTCGCAAAAGTATTTGTTGTATCCGCATCTGTCGGTATTTGACAATATCGCGTTTCCGTTGAAAGCAATGGGCGCTCGGCGCGACGAAATTACGGCTCGCGTGAAGGATGTTTGCGTAAAACTGGGACTTGGTAACTACTTGGTGCGTCGTCCCAAAGAATTGTCGGGCGGTCAACAGCAGTTGGTTGCGCTGGCGAGAGCAATTGTAAAAAATCCTTCGGTATGCTTGCTTGACGAGCCTTTGAGTAATGTTGACGCGCAAAAATGTCCCGAAGTACGTAAGTTGATTGTCGATACGTTACGCCCGGTGGGATGTACGGTGGTGTACGTTACTCATGACATTTCCGAAGCGTTTGCCATTGCCGACAAAATTTTTGTGTTGGACAACGGCAAAATGGTTCTGTCCGGCACGCCGGATGAAGTTGCCGTAAGCGAACACCCGTTGATAACATCTGCAAGGAGCGCAAATGACTACGACATTGATTGACCGCACAAAACTTGACGCCGTCGTGCGCAGGTTGAAAAATCAAATAATTGTGATAGCTGTCGTAGCCGTTGTTACCGTGGCGATTTGTATATGTTTGTGCCTTGCCGCAACTCCGCAAAACTACGTATGGATTATTGCAGTTAACAGCGTGCTGAGCGTGGGCGGCGGATGGTTTGTAATATACAAGTTGCTTGCCGATGTACTTGTGCTGAATGCGCATGTCAATTTGTTCTCCCGACTGCTTGCAAAACCATCGACTGTGGTTGACGGCATGGTGAAAAGTGTACAAAAAAACGTTACCGTACGCAAAAATATTGTTGCCGATGTGCTTACGCTTGTTGGCAACTCGCACAAATACTATTTTGTAGGCGATTATTGTTTGTCCGAAGGTACATCGGTAGTATTGTACGTTGTTGACGGGTTCGTATGCAAAGTCGAGGTGCAGAATGAACAATAAATTTATTCACACTTTTGACAAATGGTATATATATCTTGCGTGGGCGGCCGCTGCGGTTTTTGTGTGGGTGTGGGCGGTGTCGGCTGTCGTTGCACCGACTGAAAAAGAAACCGTTTCCGTGTTTGTCGGTTGGACCGATAGTGTAAGCAGCATAAAAGATGTCGTTTCGCAAGCGGTGTCTGCCGACATTCGTAAGGTGGATGTGCAAAACCTGCCCGACGAAAACTATCTTGTCACTTATTATGATGCTTTCGGACGCAATGCCTGTGACTTGTGCATACTTACGGCGGAGCAGGCGCAAATGGTTATCTCTGCATTCGGTAACAATTTTTGTGACCTTTCTTCCGTTGATGTTGCCGCGACAACATATTTCGAGTCGGGCGGGGTGAGTTGCGGTATTGCGTTGTCGCAAGCAATGTCCGGTAACGAAAAAAGCGATACGTATTACGTTTTTCTGTGCAAAAACTCTGTTCACGCAGGCAGATTTAACGAAAAATCGACAGACGAAATTGCAATTAAACTGTTGAAAGAATTGGTGAAGTGATGAAACAAAAGGTCGCAAAAACGGACTTTTCCGAACAAAATCTTCCGCACAACAGAAAGGAAGTGTTTTTTGATTGCGTAAAACTGTATTGGCAAAAATTGCTTTTGCTTGGTTTGATAATGCTTGCCTGTGCCGTGCCTTTACTTACGGTGTCAGCCGTGTGCGATACGGTGCAGCAAGGACTTTCGCGACAGCTGGAGGACGGTGTAATCGACAAGGTAACATACAACGGACAAGCGGCATGGTTAAGGTTTGCCGAAGCGTTGATCGATATACCGTGCTACGTAATTGTTTGCGTCGGGTTGTCCGGCACGGTGCGTGTTACACGACAAATGGTCTGGGCTGAGCCGCTATTTTTCGCCAATGACTTCGCTGACGGAATCAAACAAAATTGGCTTACCTTTTGCCTGTGCGGATTTTTGGTAAGTTTGCTTAATGTTTATCTTGCATTTGCCGAGTCTTCCGGTGGTGGATTGCCGGCTTATTTGCCACTCGGAGTGGTGGCAATCGTTGTGTTGCCTACGGCACTATGGATGATGGCTGCGTCATCCGTATACAATATCGGGATAGGAAAAAACATCACAAATTCTTTTGTGCTGTACATAAAAACGCCGTTTGTCACCTGGCTGTTTGTTGCTCTGTTTGCAAGTGTGGCAATGCCGGGCTTGATAGGATTTGTTGCGCTGCGCTGTATATTTCTTGCGGTGTTTATTGTTGTGTTGTTGCCTGCTTTTGTAATGTTGTGGCAACTTGTCAGTTACTCGTATTTCGACAAATTCATCAACAAACAAGCCTATCCCGAAATAGTCGACAAGGGCATTTGGCGGTTGTAAATAAATATGTTTATGTTGTTGAAAAGTTGATACGTATTCAAAAGTTTTGCACTTAAGTAAAAATAAAACGCATCGTAGAGTTTGTCGCTACGGTGCGTTTTCCGGTTAATATTCAATGACGAGGGCTTTGTGGTATGGCTTACTTCCTGTATTGCCCCGGTGTTACGCCGAACTTGTTTTTGAATACCACGTTGAATTGAGCCAGGTTGGAGTACCCGACCACGTTTGCAATTTCGGTGGTGTTCATATCGGTGTTGTTCAGTAAGTTTTGCGCATAGAGCAATCTGTTGGAAAGCAAATATTCGTGCGGTGACATGCCGTATCTTGCGTTAAACAATCTGTTTAGTTGTACGCGGGAGTAGTTTAACTTGCGGCACAAGTCTTGTACTGTGTATGTCAAAAATTCTTCAGAGAGTTTCAGCTCGTTTAATGTTTGTACCCACAAGGGGTCATCCTCGGGTTCGTCTTTTTGTATATTGCTTGCCGCAACCTGTACAAAAAACATTATTTTGGTAAGCAACATATCGTTGGTTTTTTCACATTCGTCGGGCGGTAGCATGTTTAGAAGGTGTAATGTCGTTTCTATTTCCGAGATTGTCTCTGCGCTAAGAGTGTAACTGCGGTCGTTTTTGTACAGTCTTTCAAGTACGCTGTCCGAAAGCGGCGTAAGCATTTGCAACAGGGTTTGTTCCGCTACCGTAAAGTTGATGTATCGTGCAGAGTTTTTTCCGCGCGTGGTCAGGTAGTGTACGTCCTTAGTCGTGCAGTAGAACATGGTGCCGGAAGCGTATGTGCGCACTTCGCCATTGACGTGGTTTTCCATAATACCGTCGGTCACTACGTAAAACTCCCAGTAGTCCACGTGGCTGTGCAACAATGTGTAGTCGCCGGTGTTTATACAAAACTGACTTGTTACGTTACCGTTTTCTTTTTGGTAGGGATTCAGATTTTCGATGAAGTATTTTTTTATCATGTTTTATCCGTCGTAAAATTTTTGTTTGTTTTGAGTGCGGATGGTTGCCGACAGGGTGATGGAGGATCTTGTTCCGATTGTCGATACGCAAAAGTCTTACGTAACGATTATGCAACGAAAAACGCATGAAGTCAACCGAAATTACGAGAAAATGAAACAAAACCATATAAAAATGAAACAAATCAATATTGAATGGGCCGTTTGCAAATGGTATAATGATTTCAGACAATCGAGAAGCGTGGATTTTTGCCCGATAAAGTGAGCAGAATATGCTTGTAGAATGTAACAGCTTTGCATGGAGTAAGAGAAAAGATGTACGCCAAGTTAAACAATTGGACATTGACTTTTGACAACAAAACAATTTCCGCACAAGTCCCCGGGGATATTACGGTGGATTTGTATCGCGCGGGATTGGTGAAGAATCCTTACTTCGGGTTGGACTACAAAGATATAGAGTGGGTTGCGCGTCGTGATTTTACATATCGGACTACAATTTGCGCAGACAAAGAGTTGCTGAACAACCAATCGGTGACGGTGGTGTTCGACGGCATCGACGTCTTTGCCGACGTGTACCTCAACGGTACGCATTTGGGTGCGATTAAAAATATGTTTTTGCAGTACCGCTACGAAATACGCAATTTGTTACACGAAGGCAACAATACGTTGACAGTGGAAATGCACAGCACGCTGAACGCAATGGACAAGATAGACACGACCGGATACTACGCAATCTTTAACGAAAAACGTATGTTCGTGCGCAAGGCTCAATGTCATTTCGGTTGGGACTGGGCGCCGAAAATATGTGCTTACGGCATTTGGAACGATGTCTACGTGGAGTGTGGCTGTAAACAAAAAATAAACGACGTATATGTGGTTGCCGATGACAAAGGCAACGCTGCGTTTTTTGTGGAATTAAACTACAATATCAACAGCACTTACGACACGCTCGGTGTAATGGTAAAGGGTAGTTACGAAGAAAAGCTTGACGATAAATTGCATTTTTACGTATCGGACGAGCCTTTCGCCGAAGCCGACACGCAAAAAACGGTGGAAGTTGTCGGCAAAAAGAATTTTGCTTGTTTTGTCAACCAATCGGCAAAGTTGTGGTGGCCTGTCGGATACGGTGAACAACCTTTGTACAATTACCGCGTCGAGTTGGAGCGCGACGGCAAAATAATCTCCGTAAAAAGCGGACGCTTTGCGTACCGTACCGTAAGCCTTGTGGAAGAGCCAAAGGGCGACACATTGTACGGCTACCAGTTGCAAATAAACGGCGTCGACGTGTTTGTAAAGGGTAGTAACTGGATCCCCATAGAGTGTTTTACGGGAGTTGTTACCGATGACAAATACCGCAGACTTACATCGCTTGCCAAAGACGGCAACTTCAATATGTTGCGCGTGTGGGGCGGCGGCATTTACGAAAAGGACATCTTTTACGACTTGTGCGACGAACTGGGGCTTATGGTGTGGCAAGACATGATGCTTGCCTGTGCCGAAATCCCCGAGGACAATGCCGATTGGGTAAACAATATGCTTGCCGAAGTAGACTATCAGGTAAGGCGTTTACGCAATCACCCGTCTCTTGTATATTGGTGTGGCGGCAACGAAAAAACCGGTTGCTACGGTTTGTGCATTACAAAGGGTGAGTTTTTTACCGACGTTACCATGCGAGGGTTTGTTACAAATCTCGACCGTACGCGTCCGTTTGCCAAACAATCTCCGTGCAGTTGGACGGACCTCGGCAACGATGTAAACAGTGGTGAAACGCATCACAATTCATTTGAACGCGCCTTGTCGGAAGGTATGGACAAGTACCGCAGCCTTATTGCGCAAAACATTGTTCCGTTTGTTTCCGAAGCGGCATTGATGGGCCCCAACAGCGTGGAAACGACCACTAAAATTTATCCGTCGGATAAATTGTGGCCGATGAATGAAATATGGGACGATCGTCTGATGAAAAACCCGTACAGCCCTTCGCCCATGACATTTGCCGACAGAGAATTGTACTACGCCGAAACACTGTACGGCAAAGTAAAAAGTCTTGCCGACTTTACGTTCAAAGGCATGACTGCGCATGCGGAAGGTATGCGTGCCGAAGCGGAGTTCACTCGTAGCAACAAAGGCATTTCGTCGGGATTTATGAACTGGATGTACAGCGACATCTGGCCGCAAGGTACCTGGGCGACGGTAGACTACTACTGCGAACCCAAGCAAGTGTACTACCAGATGAAGCGTAGTTACCAAACCGTGCTTGTTACGTTTACGCAAAATGCAGCCGGACAAACGGAACTTGCGGTAGTCAACGACGGACTTACTCCCGTGGACGTTGACATTACATACGGCGTACGTACGTTGAGCGGAAAAACGTTGCGTGCAAAAACGGCAAACGTAAGCAAATTGTGCAACCGTATGCAGAAATTCGTTACCGATTTAACTTGTAAGGTAAATGAATACCTGTATGTCGATTACGTAATCGACGGGCAAACTTACACAAACGTTTATTCGCCAAGTATGTGGAGCGGTTACTTGTTTGACAGCGATTACACGGTTGCAACGCAACAACTCGACGACACGCATGGGTCGATATCGATAACCGCAAAAAAATTTGCAAAAGGCGTATTTGTACATTTTGTCGACAACTACAAGTATCGTTACGACGACAACTATGTAGACGTACAGGCAGGGGAAACAAAAGTAATACACGTGACAAGCGACGAGCCGTTTGACGTAAACGACGTGATTGTCGATGACTTTGCCAAAGCGACAAAGTAGACAGATTTTGTACAGAAACGCTCGAAGGTTGTAAACAAACAAAAACAATTACTACACACACTCGGCTTAGAAGACTGTTTAAGCATTGTAACGGAGGCATCAAAATGAAAACAAAAAGAATCGCACTTGTTTTGCTTACTGTGTTGCTGTTTGCGACATTGACGACTGTGTTTGTCGCATGTGACGGCGGTAGCGGAGATAAGGACCTGGACGACGCTATAAAAAGCGGCAAATTGATACTTAACGTTGCTACCTATGACGGCGGCATCGGTACTGACTGGATCAAGCAATCCAAGACGGAGTTCGAAGCATTGTATGCAAACACCAAGTTCGGTGACAAAACGGGCGTGTACGTCAATACCGTCGGCAACAAGCAAATGGGCGGTAATACGATCGAAAACGATTCGCTGAAGTACGACGTGTACTTTACCGAAATGGTCAACTACTATTCGTTTGTCAACAAAGGCAAACTTGCCGACATTTCCGACATTGTCAAGGGTGCGTATCCGACGGAGTTCGGAGCGGGAGCCGACGAAGGTACTATCGAAAGCAAACTTCAACCGTCCTGGCAGCAATATCTTACCGCAAAAGACGGCAAATACTACGGCATCCCCTTTTATGACGGAATATACGGCATTTTTTACGACGTTGACCTGTTTGAAGAAAACAATTGGTATTTCAACAAGACGGGCGTATTCGGTGGCGCGGGAGAAAAAAGTGTGGGTCTGGACGGAATTCCGAATACGGACGATGACGGATTGCCCACGACATATGCGCAGTTCAACGAAATGTTGTACGGTATAGCAAGTACCGGTACGGTTCCGTTTTCGTATGCGGGCGGAGTAGAGTACGTGCAACGTATGCTTGCCAACTTGTGGTCCAACTACGAAGGACTCGACCAGATGCTGCTCAACAACACATTCAGCGGTACGGCAAACAGCATTGTCAAGTCTTTTGACGGTGAGGGCAAACCCGTCGTCGAGGCTACCGCAATTAACGGCACAAACGGTTACTTGTTGCAAAAACAAGCGGGCAAATACTACGCGTTGGACTTCTTGCAAAACGTAATGCTTGGCAGTACCGACAACTACAGCGGCAGCATTGTCAACGGCAACGGCTTCCGTCAAGCTCAGACAAACTTTGTGACGGGCAAGTACAAGAATGGCTCTACGGTATACGCTATGCTTGTGGACGGCGTGTGGTGGGAAAACGAAGCCACAACCGACTTTGACCTTGTTGCCAAGCGCAATCCCGACCAAACCAAAGCTACTCGTAAGTTCGGTTTTATGCCCGTACCCAAAGCGACCGACAACCAAACCTACACCAAGCAAACGCTTGTGTCGCAAAACAACAGTTATTGCTTTGTCAATGCCAACAGCGAACATCTTGACGTTGCCAAGCTCTTCCTGCAATTTGTGCATACCGACAAACAACTTGCCAACTTTACGACAGGTACTTCGGTAACGCGCTCTTTGAATTACACAATGGACAAAACGCAACTTGCCAAATGTTCCTACTACGGACAAAGCATCTACCGTATGAAGAAGAACACAGACATCTACTATCCCGTATCGTCGGTTGAATTTGTAATCAACAACATCGGCTACTTCGACTTTGAAACAAGTTGGTGCTGGATGAGCAAAAACGGTACTACGCAAAGTACCGAAGTGCTTTCTCGCTTCGCCAATGGCGAAACGGCACAACAATACTTCAACGGCTTGTCCACTTACTTCAGTGCAAACGGCTGGAAAGGAAAGTAAACAAAAGTCAGCGCATCGATGCCGACAAGGTGATTGTAATTGTCGGCAGAGGTAACGGCTTTGCGCATTGTACGGCGCAATGTAAACACAACAAAGGAAGCGTATGGATATGACTTCTAAAAAGAAAAAATCCAAACGGAACAGAAGCGAGAAATTGTTCTTTTGGCTGCTTGTAGCATTGCCGCTGTTGCAATTTGCGGTGTTCTACATCGGCGTCAATTTCAACAGTATTCTGCTTGCGTTCAAAAGTTACAACGCCACCGACGGTACGCAAACGTGGGTGTGGTTTGACAACTTTGTTTCCGTCTGGAAAGAACTTGCGGACGGCACGTTGCTGATAAGGCTGGGTAATTCGGTGCTGGTGTGGCTACTCACAACGGTGCTCGGCACGGTGATAGCGGTAGTGTTCAGTTACTACATTTTCAAAAAACGCTTTGCGCACAAAACCTTTAAGTTTATGTTGTTTTTGCCGACGGTATTGCCTGCCGTATTGCTGACAACGGTGTTTGTATTTTTTGCACAAGTAGCCTGGCCGCCTGTTGCAAAACTGTTTACCGGTGAGGAAAGCGCATTGTTGTACAGCGACGCTACTCGTATGCCGGCGGTAATGTTGTACACGTTGTTTATCGGGCTGGGAACGCAAGTGTTGCTGTACAGCGGCTCGATGGAGCAAATAGATCCATCCATGCTGGAAGCGGCAAAGATAGACGGCGCTCCGCCGATAGTGGAGTTTACCAAGATAGTCGTCCCTCAGATACTGGGCACTATTTCGACGTTTCTTATTGCCGGCATTGCAACGATATTTACCAATCAGGCGCACATCTACGAGTTTTACGGCGTGGGCGTCAGCGACGCTCGTTTTACCACAATAGGCTACTATCTGTTCCGTCTGGTAAACATTCCCAATCTCGGAAACTACTACTATCCTTATGCCGCCGCGCTCGGTTTGTGCTGTACGCTTGTGGCATTGCCTTTGACTTTGCTTGCAAAGAAAGGTCTTGACAAATTGGTGGGGGATTAGGTTTATGAACAAACTCGGTAAACAACTAAAATCCACCAATTGGGTGCACATAGTAATCCTTTGTGTGTTGGTGTTGTACGCAGTACTTTTGCTTGTACCTGCCGCGTGGACAATTATGTCGTCCTTTAAGTCGGTGGACGAGTGGGACTGGGACAATAACTACTTCGGCTTCCCCAATGAGTTCAGTTTCGACAACTACGTTGCTGCATACAAGTACTTCAACGTGCGCACCGAAACGGACGGCAGGCAAGTGTTTATGCCGGAACAATTTTTGTACTCGCTGTTGTATGCCGGCGGTTGCGCAATTGCGGCTACGCTTACGCCGTGCATTGTGGCGTATGCCGTTGCAAGACTGCACAACAAGTTTGGCAAAGTGATTTACACAATCGTAATCATTGCAATGGCTTTGCCAATTGTCGGCAGTTTGCCAAGCGAAATTCAGATGGCAAAGGCAACGGGGCTGTACGGGCATATCTGGGGACAGTGGATAATGAAGATGAACTTCCTCGGAGTGTACTTCCTTGTGTTCCATGCGCAGTTTAAGGCAATACCTATGGACTACACCGAAGCGGCGCAAATCGACGGCGCAAGCAATTTCGCCATCATGACCAACGTAATCATGCCGCTTGCGTGGAGTACGATTTCGGCTGTACTGCTGCTCAACTTCATCACCTATTGGAATGACTACCAAATCCCGATGATTTACATCAAGGACTACCCCGTGCTTGCGTACGGTATGTTCAGTTTCTACCAAAGTACCGAAACGGCAATACAGTCTGTACCCGTCAAACTTGCGGGAATTTTGCTTATGGCAATACCCATAATAATTATGTTTGCCGTATTCAACAAAAAGCTGATGGTCAACCTGTCCGTCGGCGGAATCAAGGGCTGACAACGGAGACAACTATGACAAAGAAAACAAAAATAATCGCCCTTACGCTTGCTGCGGCAATGCTTGTTTCGGCAACGGTACTGTGCTTGTTTGCCTTTGCCGCAAACGACTCGACTTTGCCCGAAAAGGTGTTTGTAGGCGACTCGGTAACTATTCCCGACAAAACGCTTAGCCTGAACGGTGAAAGTAAAGCGGCAACGGTGACCGTAACTATGCCCGACGGCGGCCTGTTTGGCGGTAACAGAATCATGGCAAGCCTGGCAGGCAAATACAACGTTACGTACAGTGCGACAATCGGCGGACAATTTGTGACGGAACAGGCGTCGTTTGTGGCGTTGCGCCGTCCCAAAGATATGTTTGTCGCAAACAAGTACGCAACTGCGGAAACAGGAAACTTTACGGCAGGCGAGTTCCGCTACAACGGTGTGCTGCTTACAATGAAAAACAACGCCGAAGTTACATTTGACAAAGTAATAGACGTAACCGACTTTACGCGGGCGGACGAGTTTCTCGACTTTATGGTTGTGCCCTCTGCGGAAGGTAAAAACGACTTTGCAGAGCTGGTAATCACTCTGACCGATGCGGAAAATTCCGCTAACGTAGTTAAAATTTCCGTCAAAGACGGCGGTGCGGAAAACCTTAACGGGCGCGGAAGTTACCTTAAAATCGGCGCAAACAACCAGACCATTGGTGGTTACGAGTATTTTTGGGATTGGGTAAACAATATTCCCGGTGAAACAAAATTCAACACTTTCTTTAAGTTCGGCACGCCTACATGGATGAGCTTTCGCGGAATCAAGGACAGCGACAACGACGGTTACTATTCGATGAATCTCGGACTCGACTACGCCGACAAAGCGTTTTACGTTTCACGTTACTGGGGACACGATTACACCGTCAAGGTGTGTGACCTCGATGATGTGGCTTTGTACGGCTCGGACGTTTGGCGCGGTTTTACAAGCGGAAAAATGAAAGTTAGTTTTTCCGTCAGCGGTTTGACCTCGGCAAGCGCAAAGGTGCTTGTCGGTAATGTGTGCGGTTTCGACTTGTCTGCGGAAATGTACGAAGACACTACGGCTCCGCAAATTGTGCTTGACGGCAATGCTGATAATCCTCCCCGTTCGGTGGTAGGCGCAACGTACAAAGTATTCGACGCAGTTGCCGCGGACGACCTCGATGATAACATCGCCGTGCAAACAACGGTAAAATACGTTTACGGCGGTACGGAATACAATGTGAACGTCGTTGACGGTAAGTTTACAACCAATTATCAAGGCAAATATACGATAACTTACATTGCGACCGACCGCAGCGGCAACACGTCAGACAAACAAGTTGATGTGTACTGCGACGTTGTAAAACCGGACGTTACAATCGATGTGGCGCAAACCGACGTTACGTGCGGATTGTTTGAGCAAGTGTCCGTCGCCGACGCAAAGTCCGTCAAGGTCAACGGCGAAGGCGTATTTAACGTATCGGCACGGCTTGTTGCGCCCGACGGCAAACAAGTACAGATAGAGGACAATACCTTTATCCCCGACCAAACGGGCAAATACATGCTTACGTATACTGCAACGGATTACGTAGGCAATGCCTACACAAGGCAGTTTACTATTACTGTAGAACCACTTACAAAGCCCGTGTTTGTAGCAAAACCCTACTTGCCCGTGGCGTTTATTTACGGTTTTAATTACGATTTGCCCGTAGCTCTTGCATACGAGGGCAAAGGTACTGCGATTCCGGCAAAAATCTACGTAGACAATGTCGAGCTAAACGGCGCGTTTACGCCGGGCGAAGCCCAGGTGACAAACGGGCAAGTTGCCGTCAGGTATGTTGCGCAAGGTACAAGCGGAACAGCCGAATACCAAACCGTGGTAAAGGTGGTTGCTCCCGTAGTAACGCAAGGTGAAGCGACTTACATCGACCAATCGGCGTACTTTGTTACAAGCAACGTAACGGCGACAATGGAAAAGGACTTTGTTTCCGTTGTATTTGGCGTAGGCGGCAAGTTTGTTTTTGCAAACAAACTTAACGCACGCGCGGCAGGCTTAACTTTCGTGTGCGCCGACAAAACATTCGACAGTGTGCAAGTGGTATTGTCCGACAGTACCGACGTAAACAAAGTAGTTACCATTACAATCACCTATGCGGACGGCAAGTATTTCGTGACTTTGCCGCATGACGGCAACTTGTACAATCTCGGTCAGAAGGGTAAAAGTATCGGCGTGTCGTACAACAACGGCAATTACTCTGTTGTCGGGGTTGACAATGCCGTTTGCGGAAAAATTGCCTATTACGACAACGGCAATGCGTTTGAAGGTTTCGGTGACGCTGTGTACATCGGCGTGGCATGCAACACGCAAAGCGGCGCGACGATCAACTTTACAAACATTGTCAACCAAACATTGGGACACCGTTCTTCGGTGGGTGTAATCGGTTCGACCGACCTTATCGCTCCGCAAATCGTTGTCGATGACGACGCGGACAATAACTATAATATCGG
>DPQS01000026.1:44345-66766 GCA_003537755.1 Clostridiales bacterium
AATCCCCGCCGTAAAAGCCTTTGACGTGCTTAACCCGATTCAGTCGATCAAGGTTACGGTGGTTGCTCCCGACGGCACTCGCGTGCTGAACAATGCCGACGGCACAAAGGAACACCCGATCAAGTTGGAACAATACGGCACATACGCGGTGACTTACACTGCAACGGACAACTTTGGCAAGCGCGCGCCGTATTACAAAACAATTTCCGTCAAGGAAACGGAAAACCCAAGGCTTGAAGTAAACACTAAGGCAATCGGAAAAACCTACAAAGTCGGCGACAAAATCGAAATTCCGTCTTACACGGTGTCGGATAACAGCGGCGGTTACAATCTCGACGTAATGCTGATTTGCCCCGACAACTACATTGTGTATCTGTTAAACGACAACAGCGGCGAGATTACGTCTTGCTTAAATGCGGAAAATGCCAAGTTGCCAAGCGGATTGCTTGTTGACAAAAAAACTTTCAGACTTAACAAGTCCGGCGTGTACACATTGCGGTTTTTCGCCTATGATGAGTTTTACAATTGCGTTACGGTAGACGTAACAATTGTTGTGGAGTGAGGTGGCATATGAAAAACTTAACGAAAGTCATCTCTTTGCTGCTGTGTGCTGTCATGCTGTTTGCGCTTGCCGCATGCAACAAAAACGACACCCCGACGGACAACAAACCCGACAAAACGGCTTACAATCTTGTGCAAGACGGGGTGAGCGAGTACAAAATCGTACTGTCGGCTACGGCAACCGCCAACGAACTGTTTGCCGCCAACGAACTGGCAAACTTCCTTAACCTTGCAACGGGCGCGGAATTGGAAATCGTAACCGACGAGGAATACCCGTCGTCCGATGCGATAATTGCTATCGGCAACACCAGGCAGGCGCAAGCGGCAAATGCGGTGTCGGGGCAAAATCTTGCTACATCGTCGTTTGTATTGAAAACCGTCGGTAACAGTCTGTATGTTACTGCCGACAAAAACGGCGACGGCGAAGCGTGCCTTTACGGCGTTTATCAAATTTTGCAGGACGCGGTAAACTTCCGCGTGTATGCCGCAGACGAAATCGGCTACGATACGAACAGCGACACAATCCCGCTGTACAATTACGACAAGGTGTACAAGCCGACGTTTGATCAAAGGGAACTCGGTTACGCGTCCATTGCCAACGACGAAACGTACAAAAAACGTATGCGCCTCGTGTGGCACGACACCGATGTCCGCTGGACGTTGCACGGGCACACGCAAGCAAGTCACTTTGTCAATCCTGACTTCAGCGACACCTTACACCCCGAACACGAAGGTATGACTTACGGGCAAGCGCATCCCGATTGGTTTGACGGCGGTCAGCTTTGTTGGAGCGCAGGTGCGGAAATGGAACGAGTTGCCGCCGAAAAATTGATTTGGTACATCGAAAACTATCCTCAAGGCGAGTATATCATGCTCGGGCAAATGGACAACACCGACTACTGCAGTTGCGACAGATGTAAGGCAAAAATGACGGAACTGGGCATCAATCCTGCCGGTATGCAGATTTTGCTTTTGAACAACGTAATCAAAATTGCCGAACAATGGCGCGCGGAGAATCGTTCCGAACAAGACGTCAAATACGTTACGTTTGCTTACAACGGCACGTTGCAACCGCCTGTCAAAAAGGACGGTAACGGCAATTTGGTTGCAATAAACGATCAGGTAAAGCCGCACGACAAATTGTACATCTATTTTACGCCCATCGAAACGGACTTTGCAGTGGACCTGTCCAACCAGCGCAACTTGTCGGTTATGGAAGCGTTAAACGGCTGGAACGCTCTTGCGAGCGGCAGAATAATGGTGTACATCTACGACATCAATTTTCACAACTACTTTATCAACTTCAACAACTTCGGCACGGTGGAGGGCATGTATCGCGACTACCTCGACAACGGAGTGTACTACATGTATTCGCAGGGGCCTATCGATACTTGCGTACCGTGCTTCCAGGAAATGCGCGTGTTTGTCGAGTCGCAACTGATGTGGGACATCGGCCAAAGCTATGACAACCTTGTCAACGAGTTTATGCAAGCCTACTATCGTGACGCCGCGCCTGCTGTAAGAAAGTTTTACGAACTTATCCGCAATCGTTACGCGCGTTACTACGCCGTAGACGACACAAGTCTGGGCGGTGGAATTTACGACTCTATCGGCGACAGCGACATCTGGACGGAAAACCTTGTAAACGCTCTCGGTGACGCTCTCGATGACGCGCTTTCGGCAGTGGAAAAGTACAAAACGACAGACAACGAATTGTACGCCAAACTGCATGACAGAATCATGAAAGAGTACCTGTCGGTAATCTTTTTGAAACTCAGCTACTATCAGGCAAGTTACACTTCCGCACAAATTACCGAGATGAAGGCAAACTTCAAGTATTACACAACGTATTTCCAGATTACCAACTACGCGGAAAACGACAGTTTGGAGGGACTATTTGACTGATGACTAAACGAAAAATCATTGTGTTGATTGCCTGTTTTGTTGTTTTGGTAGTTTGTTTGGTCGGATGCAACAAGGGCGAAAAGGAAACTCAACTGAAATTTGAAACAAACAAAATTACTCTCAACCTTGGACAAACGGTGCAACTCGTGCCGACCTTTCCCAAGGATTACTCCGACGTCAAGTGGACAAGTCGCAACGAGGCAGTAGCAACGGTGGACGACAAAGGCAATGTTACTGCGGTAGCAATCGGCAGTGCGGTAATCAAACTGACCGTCACCGTCGGGGAACAAACGCAAAGCGCACTTTGCCGGGTGACCGTTGCCGAAAAGGGTGCAGAAGCCGTCGGGCAAATGATTGTGTCAGACAGAAATGTGGCAATATTTGCCGGCGAAAGTTACACTGTGAATGCTTACTTGCAGTTTGGCGGCGAGCGTGTGACAGACGTTACCTGGACGTCGAGAGATACAAAGATTTGCACTGCGGCAAACGGCGTAATTACGGGTGTTGCGCAAGGAAATGCAACGGTCAATGCCGACTGTACCTACGGCGGAGTAAAGTACACTGCGGAAGTTGCCGTTGTCGTTTCCCCAAAGCAACAAACGCTTTCGTTTGATTTGAAAAACGACTATATCGTCAAGGACGAAACGACGGAACTGAACGTGTATCTGGTCAAGGACGGCAAAGCAACCATGGTGGACAACTCCAATGTTACTTACACCGTTGACAGCGACGTCGCGACCGTCAGCGGCAACATGCTTACGGGCGTTGCGCCGGGCAAAGTTACGCTGACTGCAACTACCACGACGGGACTCGGGCAAATGTCTGCGTCGGTGCAACTTGACGTGTTGCGTTATTGCACGGTGGAATACACTGTGGAAGGTAACGTTGTCGCAACCGAGCAAGTACTCAACTCAAAGTGTACAAATACTGACGTTAAAAAGCCGTTATTGGACGGTTATGTATTCAAAGAGTGGACGTTGAACGGCAAAGCATTTTCTGCAGACAGCGTTGTCGACGACGATATAGTCGTCGAGGCAAGCTGGTACAAGGTTACAACAAACAACAGCGGTGAGTACGTCACGGCAACCATATTGCACAAGTACCTTGACAATATCGGTTTTGTGCACGACGGTAGCGGCGAACAGGTAATGGACGACGGCTCGTTTAAGGTAAACATGCAAAAGGACGGCGTGTACAACTACTCCGTCACAATCCCGTTGTTTAACTTTGCTTGTCAGGGCGTAACACAGTTCAGTCTTGCACTTAACTATTCGCCGTGGACGGTTACGCTTGGCGATACGCAACTCGTTGTAACTTCCACAAATGCCGACGGCCACAGCGTGTACGACTTTGTGGTATACGCAACGTCGGACGGTGGCGCAAAACTGACAAACGGCAACGTCACGGTGCAACTTACACAAGCGCAGGCAAACGGGACAGAAGGCATTACCTTCGGATTTGTTCGCCCGTCAGGCAGTACCTATGCACAATGTGTGGTAAGTCCGATGGCACTGCGCACCTATGACTACAAGGCATTGTTGTCGGACAAGGCGGACTTGCTTGCAAAAATGACGGTCGATAGTGACAAAAACGAGTATTTCGGCTACTACGTAAGTTACTACGATTCGCTTGCGGTTGCTACGCCTTACGAACAACGACACATGGCTGTTCCCGAAGGTGTGGCGCATGCAAAGCAATTGTTATCAGGCAAGTTTACTCTGGTCGACTTTACAGGCGACAAGCACGGGGTGACGGCAAGCAAAGCCGATGGTACGACTATTTACTCTGTTGCTTGCAAGTCCGGCGAGTTGGAAATCGACCCGAGTGGAACAAACGGATTGTACACAGTGTATTTGCCAAAGGTAAACTATCTGTTGTTCAAGTCTGTCAGCTTTACGTACAAGACTTCCGACAGTTACAGCGGTATCGGTTTCGAGCAAGGCAAGTTGCTGGCTAACGACAGCGGTATTTTGCAAGGGACAATTACGATAACCGTAACCGACGGCGTTGCTACGGCAGTGTTGCATGACAACAACCTGGGTGCGGAAGTAAGCATTGTATTGTCGCAAAACGTGGCAAACGGCACGGCTCAGATGCAACTGCTGTACGATGCGGCATTGTATCGTAAACTGACGATAAGCAACTTCACTGCGGAAATGTAATGATGGTTTGTCAATCGGCAAGTAACCGCAAATCAAGTTAGTAACCACGCTGTTTGTGGTAAAAAAAATATAAGGAGAACAAAAAAAATGAAACAACGCAAATTTTTGGTAGTGCTACTCGCGCTTGTCATGATGTTGTGCGTTTGTGCAGTTGTCGCTTGTACAGTGGAAGAACAGGCAAAGGCAACGGGCATAACGTTGGATGTCGGCAAGCTCGGTACATTGCAGGAAGGGGCTACGCTTGACGTAAGCAAACTCAAGATTACCGTCAGCTACTCCGACAAAACGCAAAAGGATATTGCCGCCGGCGATGTCACGCTGACCCTTGACGGCAAAGCGTACAACAAGGAACCGTTGACCGAAGGCGAACATACTGTCAAGGTTAGTTATGTTCCTGCGGAAAACGCCGATCCTCTTACAGCGGAAGCAAAAATCACCGTGAGTCACGTACACAACTATGGCGAAGTGCACAAGGGTACGCCCGCAACCTGCACAACGGCAGGTACAAAAGATTACTACGAGTGCGCTTGCGGTAAAAAGTTTGTCAAGGACGGCGACAACTACGTGGAAACAACCGACCTTACAATTGCAATTGACTCCAACGCGCACGACTTTGCAGGTCAACCGTATATTGACGGCGGTGCGGAAGGTCACTATCAACAATGCAAACTTAACGGCGAACATCACAGTGCGACCGAAGCGCACACGGGCGGCACCGCAACTTGCCAAAAACTTGCCAAGTGCGGCAAATGCAACGCCGAATACGGCACGTTGGCAGACCACGTTTACGGCAACATCGTACCTGCCAAGGACGCTACCATCGACGAAGCGGGCAACGTGGAGTACAAAGACTGCAATGTTTGCAAAAAACATTTCGACAATGACGGCAAAGAGATTGCAGATGTGACTATTCCGAAGTTGGAAGCGGTTACGATCAAGTTTGTCGGTATCGACCGTGCGGACATCCGCATTGCCAAGGGTACGACGACAACAATCGAAGAACCTGCAAAGAAAGGATACGTATTCAAGGGCTGGAAGGTGAACGGAGCAGAGGGTGCATTGCCCGAAACATACGAATCCGACACGACGCTCGAGGCAATTTTTGAAGAAGGTTACGACTTTAAGAAAAATAGCGACGGTGCAGCCGCAACAACCACGACCGATGGCGCAGAACAAGGTTCGTTGGATATGACTAACGCTGCTGATAGTAACGGCTTGCGTTATTGGTTGCCTACGAAGGACGCAGTGTACGAACTCGTATTCCCCAAAATAGATTACACAATGTACAAAGCGGTAAACTTCACTTGGAGAACTCGTAGCTATGTGATTCTTAACACTCATGGTTATAACGATAATTGCTGGACTCAGGGCGATGATATTGCCGGAAATGTTGAAGTGATTGTTAATGGTACAAAACTTATCGTAGTGGTTACAGGTCCTAATAACTATCGTCACAGCACGGTTGTGGAGGATGCCGATGTTATCAACGGAACAAAGGGCTTAAATGTGATGAATGCATTGAACTGGGCTGCAAATACATGGTTTGACATTGCTGTTAAGTCTGTCCATCATGAATACACGACAAGGGTAAATTGGACTGATAAAAACAAACTGAAAATGTCCGACAATTGCAAAAATGCGAGAGTCGAAGACGGAACATTCATCGTCGAGTGCCAAGACAAAACGGGCGATACACTTAACAGCCAGAATTACACGATTACTATGCCGAAGTTTGATTTTACAAGCGTAAGCAAAGTTACTACAAGCGTGTACTACAACAATATAAATGGTGAGGGCGGTACGCTTTCTATCGGTGGCACAACAATAAGTCCTTCGAGTGCGACCAACGATACTTTTGAATTGGAATTCCGTAATGAAAATGGCACTGTAAAAATATACGTTGGTGATAACAGTGTGTACACTTTGACGGAAGCTCAGGCTAACGGTACTGAAGCAATCTCGGTATTGGCGCATGTCGCTCATGTTTGGAATCAGTATGTATCTCTCAAAATTTCGGCATTGACAATTGTTCTGTAATGCAGTATTTTTACGGCAGTCGAGCGTTCGGCTGCCGTAAACAAATTAAGGTGCGCTTGTCTTAAACGCGCAAAACGCGGAATGGTTTTCTGCCGTTCCGCACATATCGTCGGGCGTGGGTAAATACCGCAAACGACGCAAATTTTACAATCGTATCAACTTTTTGTTGACAAATTACATTAAGGAAAGATACTGCTATGAAGAAAACTCGTTACCTATTTTTATTGGCGGTGATTTTCGCTGTGTGTCTGACGTTGTGCGCCTGCGTGCACACCGGCGGTACTGCGGAAGTGAAAGAGTTAATTGTGGAACGGTCAATGTTTTCGGGTCTGAAACAGGGTGACAGTATCGACATGGACAAAGTGTCCGTGCATTTGACTTATACCGACGGGCGTTATGCCGAGGTTGCCGACAAGTGCGTGTTCGAGTTGGACAACGAATTGTACAACGGACAACCATTGACTGTCGGAGAACATTGTTTTTCCGCAAAGTATCCGCTTACCGACGGTAAGTATTATGTTGCAAACGTAGTCTTTTCCGTTGCCGAGGAAGTTGAACCTGATCCCGACCCAAACCCCGATCCGACGCCTGATCCGCAACCGCACGAACACAATTTCGGCAGCTGGCAAGCAGAAGTTGCACCGACGTGTACAAGTTTGGGAACGGTTGCTCACAAAGATTGCCTGTCGTGTGGTAAACACTTCGATGCCGAAGATAATGAAATTGCAGATATTGCAATTCCGATGAACCCGAATGCTCACGATTTCGGCGTTTGGGTTAATGAGGTTTCTGCGACGATTTTTTCCGACGGAATTGTTGCGCACAAGGATTGCAACCGCTGTAAAAAGCATTTTGACGGCAACGGTGCGGAATTGCCAAGTATTGTTTCGCCGAGGATTACGCCGACATATGACGATATTATAAGGAATTTTTCTCTGTCAACCTACGACACCCAAGGCTACGACATTGCAAACCCTGCCCGAAACCTATTTGTACGCGTTGTAACAAGCGGAAGTTATTCGGGTACCCTCGAAGTTCAAACGCAGCCTATGTCGGGCGGTAGCGGTGTATATGCAATCGCTTTGCCTCGGATAGACTTCCGTACAAACATTGTCGTGAGGACAACGTTGTCTACAAACAATGCGCAAGGCGTATCGTTGTTTGACGGGGGCTATGTTGCGGCAAACGGCACAATACTTACATTGCTTTCCGACGGCACAAAAGTTGTCGCTGCATTGTCGAACGCTGGCGGCGAAACGTTGCAAACCGTGGAATTGACTGACGGCAATATAATTTGCGGAGCAAACGGCGTTACATTGTATGTGCAAGGTATTCAATATACGTCGATGTATTTGTCATCCATGGTGGGTATGAATATTTCGGCAGAAGAAGCGGCAAGTCAACAATTGCAACTCGGACAATCAACATCCGGCAATTTGGCAAGTTATTCGGTGGTGTACGACTATGCCGACGACGATATGAATATTGTAGCAAGCGATTTGGCAAATTTGCTTGAAGAAGTAAGCGGTTTGTTTTATAATGTATTCGGTACTTATGACGGCTCGGTGGTGAAACCGGACTCGCACTACATCGTATTGGGCGGTAATCTTGCCAAGCGAAACGGACTGCAAAACTTTGGACTGACTCAGACAAACGGCTACAATATCAAGCAAAAACACACAAATTTGTACGTTTACTCGCCAACATCTTACGGCACGATAAAAGGCGTTTACGGGTTGCTGGCTCAACTTGCCGACTTTGAGTTTTTTGCAGCCGATACGTACACTTTCGACAATTCAAGTACGCTTACTGTCATGTCGGACTACGAATTGGCGGCAAATTTTGACTTCAACTACTCCGTGGCGGGCACCGCGGAAGCGGCCTACAACAAACTGTATGCCTATCGTCTCGGTATGATTTCCGATTGGCTTGCATTCAGCGGGGCAGGTGTAAACGTAAGCTCGAATGTCCACAACTATCTTGACATTTTGCCGTATGAAACATACGGAACGGCGCATCCGCAATGGTACACATACAAGTCCGACGCAGGTACGTATGTGTTGAATCCTGACGCCACGGACAGCGTAATGGTCGGAGCTGTGGTAAACTCGCTCAAACAAGTGTTGGCAGCTAAACCGAGACAGGAAATATTCGTATTCGGACAAGCCGACACGCAGTACGGACCGAACGTTGCCGACTACCTTGCGTTTGTCAATGCGGTAACAGCCGATGTCGACGTGTATTTGCAAACCAACGAACCGAACAGACAAATTATTGTGGCGATGCTTGCTTACAACGGAACTTTTGTTCCGCCGCAAAACGGTAGTTTTTTTGTCGGGACAAATGCCAAAGCAGCGGTAATGTTTGCTCCCGTCGGCGGAAAGCACAATAAGGCATACGACAGTTCCGACAACAAACAAAAGAACACTTCTACGGGTGAGTTTGACAACGAAACGATTGCCGAGCGACTAAACGAGTGGTCGGCATTGCCCGGCGCGACTGTACTTAGTTGGTTGTACGGCACGGATTACTTCAATTATATGATGCCGTTTGACACGCTTTCGGCAATGCAGGCGAACGTCCGATTGGCACGGTCTGCCGGCAACGAGTTGTTGTTTTACCAATTGCAGACATACGGCGGCACTACCGTAGGAAGTGACTGGCAACGGCTTAAACTGTACGTCGCAAGTAAACTTGCCAAAAACGCAGACGCAAGCGTGGACGGACTGATTGACGACTTTTGCAATGCTTATTTCGGTGTGGCTGCAGGCGAAATGAAACAATTGCTGGCGACCGAGCGCACTGATTTGTACAAAAATCGTAATGCAAGCGGTAACGCCGATTGGTACGGACTTATCAACGGATCGGAACTGCTATTCAACAAAAAATGTTTTCCGCTTGCTACGGTAAACGGATATATGAAGAGGATAGACAATGCAAAAGCGAAGGTTCAAGCCGCCTGTGCAAACGGCAATATTACCGTTGCCGAACGCGACAGGTTACTTGCTCGTATTGACATCGAAAGTTTGACTTTCCGCTATATTCTCGTTTCAGTGCACGGCTACACAAGATACGACAAAAGTATAGATTCGTTCAAGGCTTTTGCTCGTTCGTTGGGCGTAGTTGCACTCGGTGAAACAGTTGCAAACTGATAAAAAATCACAACGTATAAGGATTTTTATGACAGATTACACATACATTAGGGATTTTGAAAGGCTTGGAATGGGCTTGTTTGTGCACTTCGGATTGTACAGTATGGTCGGACGCGGAGAGTGGTATCTCAAAAACTGTCCCGATGCCGATTGGGATATGTACAACGCTTTGCCGAGCAAATTCACTGTCAAAAAGAACTGGGCAAAGCAACTGGTTACAGCGGCGAAACGCGCAGGCGCAAAGTACGTAAACATCACTACGCGGCATCACGACGGGTTTAGTTTGTACGATACTCGCGGATTGTCCGATTTCGATGCGCCGCACAGCGCGTGCGGACGTGATTTGATTGCCGAACTTGTGGACGAATGTCACAAAGCGGACATTTTGCCGTTTTTCTATCATACGCTGATCGACTGGCACGAACAGACTTACAAAACGGATTTTCCCGCGTATCTCGATTATCTCAACAAAAGTATCGAAATCTTGTGTACACATTACGGCAAAGTCGGCGGCTTTTGGTTTGACGGATTTTGGGATAAGCCCGACTGTGACTACTGGCAGTTTGACCGATTGTACGGCACGATCCGCAAGTATCAGCCTACGGCAATGATAATCAACAACACCGGGCTTAACGCACTCGGGCAAGTGTCGCACAAGGAAATAGACAGCGTTACTTTCGAGCGTGGAAAACCGTGTTTCGTGGACAACAGTGACCGACCGCGTGCAGGCGAAACGTGCGAAGGCATGAACGACCACTGGGGATATGCCGCAAATGATTTTCGCTACAAACCCATTGAACGCTTGATCGATACATTGCTCGTTTGTCGAGAAAACAACTGTAACTTGCTGCTTAACACAGGGCTTCGCGGCGACGGAACAATTACGCCTGTCGAACGCGAAATGCTTGGTTACCTCGGAAAGTGGGTAAGGCTTAACAAAGCCGTGGTGTACAATGCGCAAAAATGCGACGTTACTGCCGACAATGCGGTGGTGCTTTTTGACGGAAAGTGGTATTACGCTGTTGTGCATGACGTTGCGATGAGTTGTGACATCAACGTGGCAAGGGCTGTCGAACGTAAGCATATCGCGGTGCATACGGACAAAAAGGTGACAAACGCAAGCGTGCTGGACAATGGCGAAAAGGTGATTGTGACAAACAACGAATTTGACCTTACTCCGTTTGCTTACGGCAACAGTATGTACGCACGTGTTGTTCGCTTCAAATTGAACTGACGTATGAAAGACTTGACAAAACTTACAATAAATTTTCTCGGGGACAGTATTACTGAAGGTGCTTGGGCTACCGAGCCGAAGTACAACTATGTGTCACGAGTCGGTGAAAAACTCGGCTGTAAAACAAACAACTACGGCATCAGCGGTACACGGATAGCAATGCAAACCATACCGTCGGCAAATCCCGTTTTTGACAAGGATTTTCTTACTCGTGCCAAGGAAATGGGCAGCGCCGACTTGGTTTTTGTGTTTGGCGGAACAAACGACTACGGTCACGGTGACAGCGAAATTGGCGAATTGACAAGCAGCGACAGTCATACTTTTTGCGGTGCGGTGCGTAATTTGGCAAACTATCTTTGCAACCATTACGGCAAGCGGAATGTTTGTTTTATTTTGCCGTTGCATCGCTATGACGAAGATAATCCGCGCGGAGAATTTGGCTCGCAGACAAAACTGCGCCCGTCTCTGAAAGAGTATGTCAAAGCGGAAATTACCGTGCTTGACGATATGGATGTGCGTTATCTGGATTTTCGCAACGCCTTTCCACTGCCCGTTACAAACACGCCTACGGAGTATTTTCAAGACGGTTTACACCCAACAAATAAGGGACACGAATTACTTGCAGCGTTGATTGCAGACTACGTACGTAAAAATTATTAGTGATGGTCAGGTTGACTCTGACAGAATATGGAACGACTATGAAATACATATCTCACGGAACGAAATTTAACACAATAGAAAACCACGTCAATGCGCCGCTGTTCAAGCGTGTGTTTGACTGCGACGGCGGTACAAACGCAACGCTAACAATTACTGCGGTAGGATTGTATAGGCTGTTTTTGAATGGCAAGGAACTAAACAAAAGTTTGTTTGCGCCCACGCTTAGCAACCCCAACCAAGTTGTGTTTGCCGACACTTACGACTTGTCGGGCAAACTAAACAAAACAAACAATGTGCTGTGCGTGTTGCTCGGCAACGGGTTTGCTAACTGCAATGACTACGACATCTGGGGCAACGACACTGCGCCATACCGCGCCGCGCCAAAGTTTGCGCTTGCGTTGCAAGTCGACGGCAAAACGGTGGTGGAAACGGACGAAAAGTTTGTTGTGACGGGCAGTGCAATCACCTTCGACGACTTCCGTTGCGGCGAACGCTACGACGCTCGTCTGGTTGCCGTCGACGTGCTTACAAGCGCAAACACCGAAGGCTTTGAACCTGTAACCGTTGTAGAGCCGCCCAATGGCAAAGTTGTGCCAAACAACACTCAACCGATTGTTGCGGGCGAACCGAAAAAGGCGGCAAACATCGTCAAAACAAAAACGGGGTACTTGTACGACTTCGGCGTAAACGATGTCGGAGTGTGCAAGTTGAGCCTTTTAACTGTCGAAAGTGGACAACAAGTGGACATGTACTTCGGCGAAGTGCTTGATGGCGACAACTGCATCGACTACCGCAATATATCATTTGCACAGACAAACCCGGAGTACAACCAACACGACGTGTATGTTTGTAAAAGAGGTGCGCAAACATATATGCCGAGTTTTACCTGGCACGGCTTCCGCTACTGCGAAGTGCGCGGACTTACCGACGAACAAGCAACTGCCGATGCCGTAACGTTTGTTTCCACGCGTACCGACCTGCCGCAAACATGCAAGTTTACGTGCGACAACGACACGGTAAACAAACTTGTGGAACTGACACTGCAAAGCGACAAAAGCAACTTTGTGTACTATCCTTACGACTGTCCGCACCGCGAAAAGAACGGTTGGACCGCCGATGCGGCACTGTCAGCCGAGCAAATGCTGTACAGCTTTGACGCCAAGCAAAGTTTGCAGCAGTGGCTGCTGCAAATACGTAACGCACAAACGTCGGGCGGCGTGCTACCGGGCATTATCCCGACGGCAGGTTGGGGCTTCGAGTGGGGTAACGGTCCTGCGTGGGACAGTGTGCTTGTGGAATTGCCGTTTGAGTTATACCGTTTTTACGGTGACGAAAAGATTGTGTTCGACAACGCTGAGGCGATAAGCAAGTACTTTGCCTACATTGCCACTCGTCTGAATGACGACGGACTTGTCAACATCGGACTTGGCGACTGGGTGCAAACTTACACCAAGTGGGAGGGCGACTTTGAAACGCCTGTGGAAATTACCGACAGCCTTACAATGCTCGACCTTGCCGCCAAGGCGATTACGATGTTTGGTGCAGTGGGCTTGCCTACTGAAAGTATCGTGGATTTTGCCGAAAAACTTACGCTAAATTTCCGCAAAAAATACATACGTGACGGAAAAATGACGACAAAAACGCAAACCGCACTGGCAATGGCATTGCAAACGGGAGTGCTTTCTCCCGAAGAAGACGCACTTGTGTACGACGATTTGTTGAAACTGATTCACGAACAAAGTGACCACTTCCGCGTCGGCGTTGTCGGGTACAAGTACTTGTTTGAAACCCTTGTCGCTCACGGCGATCAAGACCTGTGCTTTAATCTTATTACGCAAAAGAGTTTTCCGTCATACGGCTACTGGGTGGAACAAGGCGCAACTACGCTGTGGGAAAGCTTTGAAGAATACTACCGCGATGAACAAGGCAAACTTATGCGCAAGGACGGTATACCCCGTTTGCCGTCGTTCAATCACCACTTCTGGGGCGGCGTGCTGACATGGTTCTACAAATACATAGGTTGGATAGACGTCGTTGACAGTGATACGATCGAGATTACGCCAACCGTTATTGACGGCGTAAACAGCGCAAGTATGACCTATTCCCGCAACGGCAAAAGCGTGGCAGTGTCCTGGAAACGTAACGAAAAAATGTTGCAGATAGTAATCACCGTAGAAGGGTTTAACTGCGTATTCTTCGACGAAGACGGCGGCGCAGTCCCGCTTGGAAACGGTACGGCAACAATTTGCCAAACAATCCGCAGGTAACAAATTTTTGCATACGTATGCGAAATTCGGCAACAATTTACTGTGTTTCGACCGCCGCAAACGAGCAAATAATACAACAAAAATAAACAATTTTTGAATTTTCGCCGTCACTACAGGCGGCTGCAAACGGAAAATTTCAACAAAAGGAGCGTAAAAAATGGCAAAAAGCAGACTTATAGGTGACTATCCCGTAATAGGTATTCGTCCCACAATCGACGGACGTCGCGGCAAAATCAAGGTGCGTGAAAGCTTAGAAGACCAGACCATGAACATGGCTCGTGCGGCGGCGGAACTTATCCGCAACAACGTGCGTTACAGTAACGGCGAACCGGTCAAGGTAATCATTGCCGACACAACAATCGGGCGTGTTGCCGAAGCGGCGGCGTGTGCGGACAAATTCCGCAAAAACAACGTGGACATCACGCTTACCGTCACGCCTTGTTGGTGCTACGGCGCGGAAACCATGGACATGGACCCAATGACAATCAAGGCGGTGTGGGGATTCAACGGCACGGAACGTCCGGGTGCGGTGTACCTTGCCAGTGTACTTGCAACGCATGCGCAAAAAGGTTTGCCCGCGTTCGGCATTTACGGACACGAAGTGCAGGATGCCGACGACGCGACCATTCCGCAAGACGTGCAAGACAAAATCCTGCGTTTTGCCCGCGCGGCAGTTGCCGTTGCCACAATGCGCGGAAAGAGCTATCTGCAAATCGGTAGCGTAACAATGGGTATCGGCGGCAGTATAATAAGCCCCGAATTTTTTGAAGAATATCTCGGCATGCGTGTGGAGTCGGTTGACGAAGTGGAAATTATCCGCCGCATGACACTGGGCATTTACGACAAAACGGAATACAAAAAGGCTCTTGCTTGGATAAAGGAAAAGTGCCGCGAGGACTTCGACAAAAATCCCGAAGACTTGCAAAAAACACCCGCCCAAAAGCAAAAGGACTGGGAGTTTACCGCCAAAATGGCTTGTATAATTAAGGACTTGTACAACGGCAACAAACGTTTGCCCAAGGGTTACGAGGAAGAAATGGTCGGTCACAACGCAATCGTCGGCGGCTTCCAGGGTCAACGTCAGTGGACGGACTTCTACCCCAACTGCGACTTCCCCGAAAGTATCCTCAACTCGTCATTTGACTGGAACGGCGCACGCGAACCCTACGTGCTTGCCACCGAAAACGACACTCTTAACGGCGTAAGCATGCTGTTTATGAAGTTGCTCACCGGTCGCGCACAAATGTTTGCCGACGTCCGCACTTATTGGAGCGGCGACGCTGTAAAACGCGTTACCGGTTACGACATCACGGGCAAGGCAAAGGAAGCCGACGGGTTTATTCACCTGATAAACAGCGGCGCATGTTGCGTTGACGCTTGCGGCGAAGTCAGGGACGAACAAGGCAAACCGACCATGAAACAGTGGTGGAACGTCACCGAACAGGACATCGACACGATGATGGCTCATACAACGTGGCCGTATGCCGACCTTGGTTACTTCCGCGGCGGCGGATATTCCAGTCGCTTTGTTACCCGCGCCGAAATGCCTGCCACAATGATACGACTTAATCTTGTCAAAGGACTCGGACCCGTAATGCAAATCGTGGAAGGTTGGACGGTTGCTCTGCCCGACGAAGTGACGGACAAACTGTGGAAACGCACCGACTACACATGGCCTTGCACATGGTTTACTCCGCGCACAACCGGCAAAGGCGCGTTTAAGTCGGCATATGACGTAATGAACAATTGGGGCGCAAACCACGGCGCAATCAGCTACGGCCACATCGGTGCGGACCTCATCACCATGTGCAGTATGTTGCGTATTCCCGTGTGCATGCACAACGTGGACGAATCCGAAATCTACCGCCCCGCCGCATGGAACGCTTTCGGCATGGACAAGGAAGGACAAGACTACCGCGCCTGCAACGCCTACGGCCCGATGTACAGAAACATCAGAAAGTAGACAACGGAATCATATTTTGGACTTTTCAACGAAGTGTCGGCTTGATTTGACGAAGTATAAATGTAAAAAACTTTACGTCAGGTATTAAAATATATGGATATAAAGGTAAAGAATCTGAACATTAGCATCGATGCGGGCGGAAAAGCCGCAATAAACGGCTTTCCGTTTGTCGAGGCACAAGTAAGCGGAGAAAACAAGGATAGTCACCTTGGCGCAAAAATGATTTGTTCGTCGCAAGGCGCAAAGCTCCGCTATGTGTCGCATCGGCTTGACGGAGATAAACTTGTCGTCACACAGCGTTCCGACAATTTGCAGGCGGTGACAACATTTACTTTCGGGGCGTACGATGGTTATGCAGTGCAAACCGCATACACCAATATCGGCAATGAAACGCTTACTTTGGAAGAAGCGTCGGCGTTTGTTTTTGGCGGTTTCGCTGCTGTGCGTAACAGTGAAAAAACGACGTTGTACACCTTTAACCAAAGCCATCACCATGAGTGTCAACCCGTTGCAAATACTCTTGCCGCGCTCGGCTTTACCGATGATTCTCCTGACAGTCAACATCGCGTAGCGTTTGCAAATGTAGGCAGCTGGTCGACGAAAGAGCAGTTGCCACAGGGTATTATCGACGCAAACGGCAAATGGCTGATGTTTCAGATAGAGTCCAACAACAGTTGGTATTACGAAATAAGCGACTTTGACGGCAAGTTCTATTTGTATTTGGGTGGTAAAAACCTTGCGTTTAACGGGTGGCAAAAACATCTTGCGCCCGAGCAAACATATGTTACCGACAAAGTGGCAGTGTGTTTCGGCAATAGCCTTGACGATGTGCTTGGCGAAATGACGAAATACCGTCGTACGATAGCTGACAGGTGTGCCCCCGACGAGAATTTACCGACAATTTTTAACGAATACATGCATCTTTCGTGGGATTGCCCTACGGAAGAAAATACTCGCAGAATTGCGCCGACGGTTGCAAAACTCGGTGTTAAGTACTATGTAATCGACTGCGGTTGGCACAACGAAGAAGACGGCAAAACGGTTTATCCGTATGTCGGTCAGTGGAAGGAAAGTAAGACGCGTTTTCCGCACGGAGTAAGGGTGACAACGGACTATATCCGCTCACTTGGTATGCGTGCGGGACTTTGGATCGAGCCTGAAATTGTCGGCAAAGATTGCGCCGAAATGTTGTCCTATTACGAAGACGAGTGCTTTATCCGTCGTAACGGCAAAAAGGTTTGTGTGATGGGACGATACTTTTTGGACTTCCGCAATGCAAAAGTCGTCAAATATATGTCCGATACCATACGCCGAATGGTGGAAGATTATGGCGCGGACTATATAAAAATGGACTACAACGAGGATGTCGGCATCGGTACGGACGTAATGTCGGATAGCTTTGGCGAAGGCTTGGAACAATGTGCCGCCGCTTATCTTGCGTGGACGGACGAGATGCGTGTGCGCTTTCCGCAGACATTGTTTGAAACGTGTAGTTCGGGCGGCATGCGTATGGATTACCGGACGCTTGCGCATTTTTCGGTGGTGTCGACTTCGGATCAAACGCATTATGACAAGTATCCGTATATTGCAGGCAACGTGCTTTCGTCTGTTTTGCCCGAGCAAGCGGCGGTGTGGAGTTATCCTGTGGGCAGCGACTACGTAATAAACGGCGTGTTTACTCCGGACAAGCAGTGGATAGCGGACAATGTCGGTGACGAACAAGTTGTGATGAACATGGTAAACTCATTTTTGGGACGTATGCACCTTGCAAGCCATCTGGAAATGTTGCCCGAGCGACAACTTGCTTTTGTAAAAGAAGGAATAGAGTATTTTGACGCACTTTCCGCTGTAAAAAAAACCGCTTTGCCCTGTTTGCCGAATGGCTTTACACAATTTGAAGCACCTTGTGTGGCAAGCGGTTTTACGGTCGGGGACAAACTGTATCTGGCTGTATGGAACTTGTCCGACAATGATTTGAAAAGAAAAATTGAAGTGGGCAGGCAATATACTTCGGCAATATGCGCCTATCCGCAAAACAACAAATTGTCTTTTGAGTTGTTCGACGGGACATTGACAGTGCATTTCACTCAAAAAAATCAGGCAAGATTTTTTGAATTGAAGAAGTGATTGGAATTGAAAATAATTTCGGGCGGTAGTGGATTGCTACCGCCCGCGTTTTGTATATAGACGAATGAAACCCTTTCGGGGTTGTTCCCGTGGGTAAATGCTTGTTTTTTTCCTTACTCAAACAAGGTTACAATGGTGCGGCACACAATGTCGCGCATGGCGTCGTAGTCGATGTAGCTGTGCTTGTCAAAAACGTATTCGTGCGCAAAACTTTGTACCAGATTGATTGCGAGGTGCACGCGTTCCGCTACATTGGCAACGTTTACGCCCAGTTCCTGCAACTGTGCCGTCAGCCCCTTCGTTATGCTGTCCTCAAGCGCAAGAAACTGCTTGTCGACTTCTTCGTCACCGGATGCAAGGCTGTGCAGTGTGTTGTGAAGTTGTGCATGCGTTGCGTGCAGCTCTATCGTTTTGTCCAGAACCTGCGAAACAAGGGTGGAAAGGTCGAAGTTGTTGTCAAGTTGTCTGAACAGCGCGATTATCGGCTCGGTAACTTCGTGAATGTAAATTTCCAGCACGCACAACAGTATGTCATGCTTGTCGCGGAAGTAGCCGTACACAATGCCTGTACTTACGCCTGCTCGCTTGGCAATTTCCACCGTGTTGGTGCCGTAGTAGCCGATTTCGCTGAACAACTCGTATCCGGCTTGTATTATTCTGTTCTTTTTTTCGATGCTGCGCTCTTGCTGAGGCTGCCTGATATCATTTTTCATATATCAATTATACCACATGACAAATAAAAATCAACACTTGAGCCAAAAAATTTTGAAAAAATATGAAAAAACATTCGTATTTTGTTTGACAACCGCGTACCGTAGTGGTAAAATTAACCTGAATTTGAAAGAAGTTTCACATTTATGCGCATTTCTGCGGCATTTGGGAAACATTCGGGAGGTAAACATGCCATTGGTATTTGCGCCTACTAACACCAATCTGACAATCATCAAGATACTGGCTGACGACAAGCTGAAGAAGCACCTTGAAAGTCTCGGCATTCTTGTTGACGGACAAATCGTCGTGCTCAGTGCGAGCGGCGGCAGTGTAGTGGTAAAGATCAAGGACGGACGAATTGCATTGGATGGTGATTTGTCGTCTAAGATTTTTGTAAAAGCCGCTTAACGGGCGCATATTGCGATATCTTGCGGCTACGTGACGAGTAAGCACTTGGTCACGTACGCTCACAGTACGCTCCCGTCGTGCTTCTCGTCCTGTTGCCCCAATCTACCGCAATCTGCGCCCGTTAAGGGACTTGTGACGGAAAGT
Organism: Clostridiales bacterium; assembly: GCA_003537755.1. Taxonomy (GTDB): domain Bacteria; phylum Bacillota; class Clostridia; order Christensenellales; family CAG-314; genus Fimimonas. The sequence continues at coordinate 63,677 of DPQS01000026.1, forward strand.
GCGGCAGAAAGAGGCTTAAGGCGTTTGTAAAAAAAGCCTTTGTTAAATCGATTGATTTCGCGGATATTACGCTGCGATATCTATACAAAGAAAAGAGAATAAGGAGAAAAACTGTATGGAAAAGACACTTGACGCTTTTCAAATCGGTGAAACGGGCGTTGTTAAGTCTGTTACCGGCGAAAGCAAAATCAAACGCCGTCTGTTCGATATGGGTATTACGCCCGGTGCGGAAATTTACATGCGTAAGCGCGCACCTCTCGGCGACCCAATCGAAGTGACGTTGCGCGGATACGAACTTACCTTGCGTAAGACGGAAGCCGTTTGCGTGCTGATGGAGGTAACCAAGTAATATGAAAAGATTTGCTTTGGCAGGTAACCCCAACTGTGGTAAGACGACATTGTTCAACAGCCTTACCGGCAGCACGGCGCACGTAGGTAACTGGCCCGGCGTAACGGTGGACAAGCGCGAAGGTACATACAAGAAGTGTGCCGAACCCATTGCCATCATCGACTTGCCCGGTATTTATTCGCTCAGCCCCTACACCCCGGAAGAAGTCATTGCCCGTAACTACATTCTTGACGAAAAGCCCGACTGCGTAATCAACATCGTTGACGCAACCAACCTGGAACGTAACCTGTACCTCACAACGCAGGTAATGGAAATAGACGTGCCGATGGTAATCGCCCTCAACATGATGGACGCGGTGGAACAACAAGGCGACGAAATCAACGCTGCGGAACTGGAACGCCGTCTGGGTGTACCTGTTGTCAAAATCTCCGCACTTAAGGAAACCGGTCTTAAGGAACTTATGGACAAGGCGTACAACGAGTGCAAGAAACAACGCAAAGGCACGACGGTGCTCAGTGAAACAAGCATTGCTCACCTTGTCGACGACGTTCGTATCGCCCTCAAGGGACAAGGCGTTGAAAATCCGCTGTTCCATGCAGTCAAACTTGTGGAAGGCGACGAAATCGAAGTTGCCATGCACAAAGAAACGCTTGGCATGATTGACGATTTCAAAGCCAGCCACAGTGACGAAGTGTTCGGTACCGACTACGAAGCGTTGGTTGCCGACGGCCGTTACAAGTTTATCAACAAGCACTTCTCGGTAGTGGTCAAGCGCAAAAACAATGACCGTACCAAGATGACCAAGTCCGACAAAGTGGACAAGGTGCTGACCCACAAGATTTGGGGTATCCCCATTTTCCTTGTAATTCTGTTTCTTATCTTCCACTTGACATTCAGTGAAAACCTTTTCTTCCTTAACGGATTTAACGAAAGTCAAAACTGGATGCCGAGTCTGTCGGAAAACGAAGCGTTCCTTGTTCATGACGCCAACGGAAATCTGCTTAACGAAGACGGCGAAATAGTAGAGGACGCAGGCGACGCCGCCTACACATACGGCGCACGTTGGCTGGCTACGATTTACGACGGAACGCTCAACAGCCCGGGCGTAGTAATCAACAACATCTGGAACGACATGATTGTAGGCGATCTGTTCGGTCTTGTCAAAAACGGAATCGACTCTACCGGAATGGCAGACTGGGCGAAAGGTCTTATCAACGACGGTATCATCGAAGGACTTGCGGCGGTGCTCAGCTTCCTGCCCCCGATCCTGGTATTGTTCCTGTTCTTCAGTATTCTTGAGGACAGCGGCTACATGGCGCGTATTGCGTTCATCCTTGACCGTATGTTCCGTAAATTCGGTCTTAGCGGACGTGCATTCATGCCTATGATTATGGGCTTCGGTTGCAGCGTACCCGCAATGATCAACACCCGTACACTTGCAGACGAAAAAGAACGCACGGCTACAATCCGCGTAATCCCGTTCTTCAGTTGCGGCGCAAAGTTGCCCATTCTGACGGCAGTTGCAGGCGCAATCGTAAGTTACTTCAGCGTAGGTAACGCCGACCTTATTACTTACTCAATGTACCTGCTTGGCGTAGTTACGGCTATCGTAAGCGTACTGCTTATGCGTAACACCAGCCTTAAGGGTGAAACTCCTCCGTTCATCATGGAATTGCCCGCATACCACGCACCTCAGTTCAAAAACCTGATGTTGCACCTGTGGGACAAAACCAAGCACTTTGTAAAGAAAGCATTTACAATCATCGTTGCTTCCACAATCGTGATTTGGGTGCTTACTCACTTCAGCTTCAACTGGACGTTCCTCGAGGACGAACAAATCAACGACAGTATTCTGGCTCAGGTCAGCATGCTTGTACAACCTCTGTTTACGCCTGTCGGCTTCGGTAGCCAACTCGGTAAGTACGGTTGGGTGTTTGTCGTTGCTGCAGTCGCAGGTCTTATCGCAAAGGAAAACGTAATTGCAACATTCGCAACATTGGGCGCATGCCTTGCAGGTACGGGCGCATTCGATTTCAGCGGACTTGATCTTGCGGACGAAACCGGTATCCCTGCCGTTGTTGCAATGATCAAAGCAACCGGTATCACAATCCCGGCGTTGATTTCATTCATCGCATTCAACATGACAACAATTCCTTGCTTCGCCGCAGTAGGTACTGCCAAGGCGGAACTGCAGGACAACCGTCGTTACAAGTGGACATTGTTTTTCTGGATTTCCGCAAGCTATGTAGTTGCATGCATGGTTTACACAATCGGCAGTTGGTGGTGGACTTGCTTCATCTGGGCAGCGGCAATTGCAGCCGTAACCTACGGTGTAATCCTGTACAACAAGCGTAAGGCAAAGAAACTCAGCACCGCAACGCTTGCTTAATGTGAGCATTCGGTAACAAAAAAATCGATACGTATGCGACTTTTTGTAACAAATAATCAAAAATTACAAGTTGTAAAAAGTCGGTACGCGGTAAAAGGAGCGTATTATGGGATGGACAGAAATATTGTTGATAGTGGCGTGCGTAGCCATTGTTTCAAGCGTAGTGGTCACCTCGGTTGTCCGCAAGCATAAGCGCAAAAAGAACGGCGGTTGCGGCGGAGGCTGTGGCGGCAGTTGTGACGGTTGCCCGTATTGTGACCACAAATAAGACGGTCAACCCACTTAATTAGTTTTTCTCTCAGTAGTAGTATTTTTATTTTGCCAATGGGAAAGTCGATGCGTTGAGCATCGG
>DPQS01000044.1:0-2878 GCA_003537755.1 Clostridiales bacterium
GGCAACACCTCGCCACCCCGAATGAAGCCAATTAACCGTTTGCAATTGACTTGTGTACTTCAAGTGTACGAACTTCGGCGGACGCAGTTCCAATATCGATATAAAGATGATTGTAAGTAACATATAAGCGTGTTCGATAGCAAGTTACTCTATGTTGTCGCATACAAATAATGTCATGTTGAGCGGAACGAAGTGCAGTCGAAACATTCCCCGGAAAGGTGCCTTGTAAAATGCCTTTTGTCTTAATATGTCATTGCGAGAAGCGACTGTTCCTGTCGCGCCGTGGCAATCCCCCGGAAGGGTTCCTTTTGAAAAATGCTATTGTTACAATGATTGTATTGTAAGCCACAAATATAATGTCTTTGTATTCGTCAAAACTTAAAAATACCCCCACAGCGCCGCTACCCCGACCGCCCGCCCCTCATGGTCAAAGGCGGCTTTATTTATAGTAAAGGCAATAGGATAACAGTAAGTAAAAGGTAATGAATGGTGGGATAAAGTTTGTCTGACGGCAAATGAAAAATATTTGCGAATAACTGTGCCGATTTGCATATGTTGTGTGCCGGCGTGGTGTAATAATGTGACATTTCATTGTTTTAGTATACTTTTCAACGTTTTGTGATGGGGCTAATGTTGTTACATCGGCGGATTTTTTTCGGTGCGATTACTATTTTTATATAGTCGTCTCAGTGTTTCTTTTTATTATTTTTAACAAACCGTACTTTAATCAATCGCTGCCCGACTGTCGGTTGTCGCATATTTGTTTAATTGATATTTTTTTTGAAACCTATTTTCCCTTACTCGCTGAAAAATCTTGAAAATTTTTGCTAAAAAGTGCGTAAAACACTTGACTTATGCGTATACTGGTGGTATCATATGCTCAGAAATTAGCAGTCGGGCGTTAAGAGTGCTAACACTCAAAACCTTTTTGTGACAGGACGGTGATAAAAATGCTTTCCGACAGAAAAAGAAAAATACTTTACGCAGTCGTCGAAGGCTACATCGACAGTGCCACGCCCGTCAGCAGTAAGGAGATTCAGAATTCCTGCCTCACCGATTGTTCGTCGGCTACAATCCGCAACGAATTGTCGGCGTTGGAAAGTATGGGTTACCTCATTCAGCCACACGTATCGGCGGGGCGTATTCCTTCGGAAAAAGCCTTCCGTTACTACGTCAACAGGCTGATGTGCGACGAGCCGTTGCCGATGCCTGACATGGCAAAACTTGCGGCTGTCAAAAGTCGCAGAGGCGAAGACATGGTGGATTTCCTTGCGGACGTAATTGCGGAACTGACCGATTACACGGCGGTTGTCGTCAAGGAGGACATGTCGGACACCATTACGGCGATACGACTTGTAAACCTGCTCAACGGCAAAATGCTGGTGGTAATCGTGACGGACAGCAGAGTGATGAAGGACGGAATGGTGGACATTCCGGAGGACTTCACCGAGCCGATGATAGCGCAAGCCGAACACTGGCTCAATCGGATATTCGTCGGCAAGCACGTGTCGGACTTCGTAAACTTCGATTACCCCTACGCACTTGCAACCGGTGATTTTCAACCGTACAACGCGGTGTTCAAAAAAATCATCGACGTGCTTAAACGGGTCAGTTTGCAAAACGGCATGGAAGTAACCATGAGTGGCGAAAACAACATCTTCCGTCATACGGAATATGCCGATAGTTCCAAAAACGCGCAAAAGTTTTTGAGCGAAATGGAACAGAAAACAAAAATAGCAGAGTTGTTTACCGACGACGGCGGTCGCCTGGGAAGCGTGACGGTGAAGATCGGCGCGACGGATCATGCAATCGACGGATGTTCGGTGGTAACCACGAGAGTGGCACTGGGAAACAACGTAAGCGGCAGTATCGGGGTGGTTGGCCCCATGCGAATGGACTACAAAAAGGTCCTCGGCGTGCTGGAACACGTCGGCGGAATACTGTCTGAAATTTTAGGAGAACCAAACGGACAATGAGTAAAAAAGACTTGAACAAAACAACCGAAAGCACCGAAACAAACGAAACGGAAGTGCCGACGGAAGTGACCGTCGAGCAGGCGTTGACGGCGGAAAACGAAAGTTTGATTGCCGAACTGGACAAGGCAACCGAGGAAAACAAAAAGTTGACCGAAACGGTTGCACGGCTGCAAAGTTCGGCTGACAAATCCGACGCGTACCTGACTCAACTGGTCGCAATGAAAAACGACTTTGAAAGTTACAAACGTCGCATGAAGTTCAGCGCGGATCAAGCCAAGCAGGACGGTGTGCTGAGCGTTGCACAAAAGCTGATTGCGGTGGCGGACAACTTCGAACTGGCAAGCAAGCACCTCGAGGGCGACAACCTGAAAGCGTTTGAAATGATTCACAAACAGTTTGTGGACATTCTGCATGAAATAGGCGTTGTCGAAACGGACGTACTCGGCAAACCCTTTGACCACAACAGCATGAACGCCTTGAGTAAACTTGACCGCGGCGAGGAAAACAAGGACCTCGTTGTGGAAGTGTACAAGAAGGGCTACATGTTTGGGGATAGGGTGGTCAGGTATGCCGAAGTCATCGTCGGTGCATAAGGGCGCATATCGGCACATAGAAACACTACGTGCTCAATCGCGCTCAGTCACGTACGCTCGGTACGCTCGTGTCGCGCTCAATCGCCAGTTGTGTTTCTCTGCACCAATCTGCGCCCTTATGCAGAGCGGTGTAGGTGATTGAGTAAAAGACAAGGACGAACAAAGAGTGTTCCGTATCTTAGTCCAAGTTTTTGGAAAGGGGCGCGGGGAACCACCTGACGTGGACGCGCTAAAATTTCTTCAAAAGTATCGGTTGTGAAAAACACACCCGTACCTAAGTTTTTAGGGAAAGGGTGTGGGAAAACCCAC
>DPQS01000044.1:3065-23560 GCA_003537755.1 Clostridiales bacterium
CTTTTTACAAAAAGGGGTTTTCCCACAAAGTATCCCCAAAAAAATAAACAAATAAAAAAAATTATCTTAAAGGAGTGTAAATATTATGAGTAAAATTATCGGTATCGACCTTGGTACTACTAACAGTTGTGTTGCAGTTTTGGAAGGCGGCGAACCCGTCGTAATCGCTAATGCGGAAGGCAATCGTACAACGCCGTCCGTTGTCGCATTCACCAAAGACGGTGAAAGACTTGTGGGACAGGTTGCAAAGCGTCAGGCAGTCGTAAACCCCGATCGCACGGTGCTTAGCATCAAACGTGAAATGGGTACAAGCTACACCGTTGACATCGACGGCAAGAAATACAGCCCGCAAGAAATTTCCGCAATTATCCTTGGCAAACTTAAATCCGACGCGGAAGCATACCTGGGTGAAAAGGTAACGCAAGCGGTAATTACCGTACCTGCTTACTTCAGTGACGCTCAGCGTCAGGCAACCAAGGACGCAGGTAAGATTGCAGGTCTGGAAGTGCTTCGTATCATCAACGAACCCACGGCTGCGGCTTTGGCTTACGGCCTTGACAAGGGCGAAAACAAAAACCAGAAAGTAATGATTTACGACCTGGGCGGCGGTACATTCGACGTGTCCATTCTGGAAATCGGCGACGGCGTGTTTGAGGTGCTTGCAACCAACGGTAACAACCGTCTGGGCGGCGACGACATCGACAAGATCCTGATGGACTACATGGTAGACGACTTCAAGGGCAAGACGGGTATCGATCTGTCCACCGACAGACAAGCAATGCAACGTCTTAAGGAAGCCGCGGAAAAGGCAAAGATCGACCTGTCCGCTTCGCTTAAAGCAGACGTCAACCTGCCCTTCATTACGGCAGACGCTACAGGTCCCAAACACCTTGAAATCAGCATTACTCGTGCTAAGTTTGAAAGCCTTATCGACGGCATTATCAAGCAAACGCTTGAACCCATGAAGAAGGCTATGGCGGATGCAGGCGTAACCAACAACGACCTCAACCGCGTAATTCTGGTCGGTGGTTCTACTCGTATCCCGGCAGTGGTGGAAGCCGTCAAGAAGTTTACCGGCAAGGAACCTTACAAAGGAATTAACCCCGACGAATGCGTGGCAATCGGCGCGGCAATTCAGGGCGGCGTGCTTGGCGGCGAAGTGAAAGACGTGTTGCTGCTTGACGTAACACCGTTGAGCCTCGGTATCGAAGTGCTTGGCGGCGTGATGGCAAAACTTATTGACCGTAACACCACAATCCCCACCAGCAAATCGCAAATATTCAGCACGGCTGCAGACAACCAGACCAGCGTTGACATTCACGTGTTGCAGGGCGAACGTGAAATGGCTGCCGACAACAAGACCTTGGGTCGTTTCCAACTGACGGGTATTGCTCCCGCACCTCGCGGAATTCCTCAGATCGAAGTTAAATTCGACATCGACGCAAACGGTATCGTACACGTAACGGCTAAGGATCTTGGCACTCAGAAGGAACAATCCGTCACCATTACAAGCAGCACCAACCTGTCCGAAGCGGACATCGACAAGGCTGTCAAGGACGCCGAAAAGTATGCCGAAGAGGACAAAAAACGTCGCGAACAAGTCGAAGCGCACAACGGACTTGACCAGATGATTTTGTCCATCGAGCAATTCGTACGCGAAAGCGGCGACAAACTGGAAGCTGCCGACAAGGAACACCTTGAAGAAGAAGTGAAGAAGGGTAAGGAAGTTCTTGAAAAGGCTGACGCTACAACCGAAGAGTTGAAAGCGGAAACCGACCGCATTGCTCAAAGCAGCGCAAGCATCTTCCAGAAGTTCTATCAACAGGCTGCCGCAAACCAGGGCGGTAACACTGCGGAACAGGCAGATGGCAGCGAAGTGCATTATGATGTGCACGACGACGAGAATAAGTAGTGACGGCATATACGAGGGCATCTGACGGCTACGCTTGCCGTAGCCGCTCGGTCACGTACGCTTAGTACGCTCGCTCGCGTCCTCGTCAACTGTTGCCGTTATCTACCCACCTCTACGCCGCCACTACGAGTAAGTGCCTGTGCGACGTCGGACGGTGGTAGAAAAACGAGTATCCGTCTTGGTACTATCAGGTAGTTGCTGAGTACAAGTAATTACCGATGGCAATAGTCTGTTCGTTAAATTAAAAATGTGGCGCAGTTGACTACAGTAAGCCTTCACCCTCGGGAGAAGGTGTCGCGAAGTGACGGATGAGGGGCAGGCGTGATGCCGAACAAATCCCCGTCTGTCAAGTTGCATCTATTATCTATGATTTTTCCGATTGAAGCCTTGCGTGACAAGGCTTCAATCGGTATTTGAAGCAATTGTGTGCAACATTTATCGTGTTTGTGCGTGACAGTTACACATATTAAAACGCGTATTTGGTACATAAAGGCAAAGGAAATACAATGGCAGTAAAAGATTATTACAAAGTGCTTGGCGTGGACAAATCTGCCTCGCAGGACGAAATTAAATCGGCTTACCGCAAGTTGGCTAAGCAGTATCACCCCGACCTTCACCCGGGTGACGAAGCGGCGGCGGAAAAGTTTAAGGAAATCAACGAGGCGTACTCGGTAGTGGGTGACGCCGACAAGCGCGCAAAGTACGACCGTGGCGAAATGGACGACCAGTTCGGCGGCGGCTCGGGATTCAATCCGTTTGGCGGACAAGGCGGTTTCAGTGCGTCGGGCTTTGACGATTTGTTCAACATGTTTACAGGCGGTTTCGGCTTCGGCGGCGGCAGTCGCGGCGGACGTAAAGCGCAACAGGCAGGCAGCGACGTGACGGTCAACGTGGAATTGACCTTTATGGAAGCCGTGCTCGGTTGCAAAAAGTCCATCAAGTTCAGCCGCGTGGAAAAATGCAAAACCTGCGGCGGTACCGGCGCAAAGGACGACAGTTGCGTAAAGACCTGCGACAAGTGCAACGGCAGCGGACAGGTGCGCCAGACTTACACGACGGTGTTCGGTCAGCAAACGGTAATCGGTCAGTGCGACAAGTGCCACGGCACGGGTACAATTGTCACCGACACCTGCAAGACGTGCGGCGGCAAGGGCGTAAGTAGCGTCAGCCGTACAATCGACGTAACAATTCCTGCAGGCGTTGAGGACGGCACGGTGCTGCAATTGTCCGGCGAAGGCAATGCGGCGCGTGGCAAAAATTCCGTCAACGGCAATCTGCTATTGGTTGTTTCCGTAAAGCCGAGCAAGCTGTTCAAGCGCGACGGCGTGGACTTGTTTGTCACTGTTCCCGTTACGTTCCAGACGGCGGCATGCGGCGGCGAAATAGAAATTCCGTCCCCCGACGGCGTGTTTATCCACAAACTCGGCGAAGGTACGGTCAACGGCGACACGCTGCGTTTCCGCGGAAAGGGTGTCAAGGGGCGCAGAGGTACGCTTAGCGCAGGCGACCTGTACGCGACAATAGAGGTTGAAGTGCCCAAGACTCTTACCAAGGCGCAAAAGAAAGCGCTGGAAGATTTTGAACGCGACTCAACCGCCAGGAGTTACCCCAAACGCAAGGCGTATCTCGACGAGGTTGCCACTCTTTACAAAAAGTAATGTCGTTTCGTCGCGTGTAAAAGCGGAGTAAATTGCCGACAGGGCGATCGCGAAAATACTGCACGGCAATCCGATTTGTCAACACTCGGATTGCTCCTACAACAGAATACGGAAAACGAAGCACATTTGTTTGCGCTTCGTTTTTTTTGTATCGAAATACCGAAAATTTCAATACGTATCGACTTTTTATTTACAAAATCGGTCAAAATTTCCGTTGAAAAGCACACATTCTACGCTCGGTAGAACGGTAGAAAAACGCCGCTTGACAATGTGACGAAAGTGTGTTACCATAATTATATGGAAAACAACATCGAAAAAAACGTAGCCGACAACATCAAGGCACTGCGCTTGCAGGCAGGGCTCAAGCAGTCGGAACTGGGCGAAAAGATTGCCTACAGCGACAAGACGGTCAGTAAGTGGGAAAACGGTCTTTCCGTCCCCGACATCACCGCGTTGTGCGCTCTTGCCGACGTGTTCGGGCTTACCGTAGACGACCTCACCAAGGAAAATGCCGTGGAAAATCTTGCCAGAATCAGCGGCGACGAAGCACGTGCAAACCGTGCCAACGAAATTGCAATGATGTGTCTCAGCGTAATGTCGGTGGTGCTTGTCGCGTGCTTTGTATATACGGCGCTGTGGTTGTTTCAAAACGTCAACTTCTGGCAGGTGTTTGTGTGGATGGTTTGCCCGTCCGCGCTCATCGCGTACCGTTTCAACCGCGTCAACTACAACGTGAAGTGGGTCAACGCCCTCACGTTGTCGCTGTTTTTGTGGGCGTTGCTTGCGGCATTGTTTCTGCAATTCATCAACTATATGATGTGGCCGCTGTTTTTCATCGGATTGCCTCTGCAGGCAATGATAATAATCTCAACGCTGTTCCGCAAGCCGAAAAAGCCGCGCAGATGACAGGTAAACAGTATTTCGAGGGATGTCCGTTTCGGACGTCCCTTTTTTGTTTCGGACGTCCCTTTTTATTGTTCGCGCGCATGTGCACGCGCAGGCATATACGCGCACGCATTTTTCCTTAAATTCCGACTAAAGTGGCGCAGTAATTTTTTTTGTATTCATTGTTGTTCAATGTAACCGAAACGGAATGTTCCGTTACGTCATGTTGAGCGAAGCGACTTGAGGTTGGTCGCGCAGCCGAAACATCAATCGCCCGTTACGACTCGGACTATTTGTCGCAGCGGTATGGTTTACAGGCAAACAACATTATTTTCAAAGGTATTCCGACAGTTTATTTGCCATGATTAGCGCAATTTATTTTGTGACAATCGGCTTGAACGCCGACATGCATATTTTCGCCCAAAAGTCAATACAATTGTTAAATAAAAAAATATTTTCGCCAAAATTCGCGTAAAACCTTGAAAAATGCTTAAAAAACAGTTGACTTGTGTTAAAAGTGTATGGTAAAATACTTGCATATTCAACAGGGAATAGTTAACTCGCCGCCAATTAACGGCTCTGAAGGTTCCTCTAGATTGCATCAATTAGCCATGAATTGAATATGTTTGGTTTTTTGGTAAGCTCGGAATTGCTGGAGGCGAGTATTATACTATTTTCACGTTGAGTGGGTAGTAGTGCTTCTTTGCGGTTTCGGGATTTTTTTTTACTTTGAAGGTGTCTTAAACGTCGCCGTTCGCGTGCTTGGTTGCCGTTGTAACGGCAAAAATAATCACAGGCGGCTAACAAACCTTTTTAAGGTCAAAAATAATACCGACCGCATCGTAAAACGATTGTGACCGCGCGGCCCGACAACGATGCGGGTTGTGCGAATCAATATACAATTGATATTTTTATGGAGGAAAAACAATGAAAACAAAAAGATTACTTGGTGTTCTTCTTGTTGTGAGCATGGTTTTTGCCGCAGTCTTCACGTTGGTTGCTTGTGCGCCGGCAGAAGACGGCTACACCTATCGTGCCTATTCTACCGCACTCGGTACAAACTGGAACCCTCACACATGGGAGATGAACGCCGACCAATCCATCATGGAACAAATCTCGATTGGTTTGGTTGACACCGTAATGGCAAAAGAAGGCGAATTCAAGTGGCAATACGAAATGGCTACGGACATTCAGGATATTACCGCTTCCGCAACCGACGCCGACAAAGCAAAGTGGGGCATCGGCGAAGGCGCTACGGGTCGTATGTGGAAAATCACACTCAACCCCAATGCAAAATTCGAAAACGGTAAAGTCATCAATGCCGATACTTATGTCGAATCGATGAAGTTGCAACTTGACCCCGAATTGCAGAACTATCGCGCAAACAGTTACACCGAAAACGACTTTGAAATTGTCGGTGCAAAAGCGTACTACAATCAGGGCAAGAGCGGTTACTTCCCGGCAGTTGAACTTGAAACCTACGGCGACAACCTCAGCAGCCTCGAAGGTCTGTACTTCGACGCAACCAACGTAAGCGCATTCGGCAATATCTTCGGAACGAGCGACATGACCAAACTCGGAGACCTCAAAGAGTACTTCCAGGTTGGCGGCGAAGAAGGCTACAACGTTTACGACGATCTTGTAGGCTTTGCAGGCGACAAACGCGTTGCAATGACCAAGGAAATCAACGACAAACTTGCAGGTTTGTTCGGCGAAAATGGTAAACTCGGCGGATATTGGGGATGGTCCGATGCCGAAATCGGTTACTTTACGGTTGCTTCCTACACCTACCCCAAAGTGAATTTCGACACCGTCGGTTTGTACAAGACCGGTGAATACGAAATTGTATACGTTTGCAAAAACGATACTACCCGTTTCGACTTCCTTATTATGTGCAACGGTGCGTCCTGGATTGTAGAACCCGAACTTTACAAGAGCCTTATTACCGAAAAGGGCGGCGTAAAGACGAGTAGTTACGGTACAAGCAAAGAAAACAGCGTGGCATACGGTCCTTACAAAATCGCTTCTCTTCAAAAGGATAAGCAAATCGTGTACGTACAAAACGAAAACTGGTACGGCTGGGAACGCGACGATAAAGGCAACGTTAAGAAGGACGACAAAGGCTCGCTGATTTCCTACACGACGTTGAATGGCGAAAAAGTACGTCAATTCGTCACCACGAAGTACGTTGTTGACGTAATGACGGACGAAGCGGCCAAACAAGCATTCCTCAAGGGTGACCTTGACGAACTCGCTCTTGCTTCGGAAGACGTACCCACCTACAGCGCAAGCGAACGTCTGACAAAGGTTGACGAAACATACACAATGCGTTTCTTCTTCAACACAAGTTGCACGACGAAACTTGACGAAGGTAACGAAAACAAAAACAGCGTTGTACTGCAAAGTGAAGACTTCCGTCACGCATTCAGCCTTGCAATCAACCGTGCCGAGTTCTGCACGACGGCAACGTCCGGTTACAAACCTGCGTTTGCATTGCTCAACACCCTGTACTACTACGACGCAGAAAACGATCCTTCCTCCATTTACCGCACAAGCGAATGGGGCAAAAGGGCAATCGTTGACCTGTACGGCGTGGAATACGGCGAAGGAAAAACTTACAAGACCCTTGACGAAGCATATGCTTCCGTAAACGGTTACGACCTTACCGCTGCCAAGAAGTTGATGAAGAGCGCATGCGACGACCTTGTTGCCGCAGGCAAGTACAAGGCAGGCGAAGAAATCACCATCCAGGTTGCTTACTCTGCAGCAGCAGGTACTTCCTCTTCCGCCGCTCAGGAAAAGTTGCTCAACGGATACCTCAACGCTGCAATCGAAGGCTCCGGCTTTGGTAAGATTACGTTGAAGTTCGTTTACACCCTTCAGACGAGATACGACGACGTAATGGCAGGTAAGTATGCAATCGGTTGGGGCGCATGGGGCGGCGCTGCATTCTACCCCTTCAAGATGTTTGAATGCTACCTCGAGCCGGATACGACCGACATCCACGAAAGCGGTTCGTTCGACCCCAAGACGGAAACGATGACCATCGAAGAGTTTACCTACACCGACAGCAAGGGTGCTACGCAAACGTTTGCAAAAGCAACCAAAACCTGGGAAAAATGGTCTCAGTACCTCAAGGCTCAGAATACCGCAGGCGCAGATATTAACCTGCTTCTGGCATTGCTTTCCAAGATTGAGGAAGCATACGTAGGCAAGTACTACTGCATCCCCGTTTGCGGAACAACCGTCGTTTCTCTGACCGGTTACAAGGTTGAAAACGCAACCGACACCTACAACATCATGTACGGTTTCGGCGGAATGAGACTGTTGAAGTACAACTACAGTGACAGTGCCTGGACGGATTACGTGAAAGCTCAGGGCGGCAACCTCAGCTACGAATAAGCCGAAAAACCGAAAACCTGAATGACTGACATTACAAGTCAATGGGGGCGCAAAACCCCCATTGACTTGTTGGTGTCTTTATGAAAAAATATTTGCAGTGAAAAATTTTCGTAAGTTACGTAAAAAAGTCGGTTTTCGCGTCGCGTTTGCCGCACGGAAACGGCTTTTGTAAACAAAATGTCTTTTGTGCGACGGCACATACGAAAATTTTTGACTGCAAATAAAAGTTTGACGGCTGTTTAAGCCGGCACCGATAGTCACCGATAGTCTTTGAAATGTACTTTGTCTTTCTTTCTGCGGACGTTCGGTCGGTGCGCATTACCTGAAAAAGGAGCAAATAGTTATGTGGAAATACATACTAAAAAGAGTCGGTCTGATGCTGTTGACCTTTTTTATCATCATGTTTATTTGCTTTGTGATGATAAGATTGTTGCCCGACACGGCGCAGGCCCCGCAAAAAGAATCGGAAAAACAAGCCTGGCTTGCACGCAGAGAAGCTCTCGGTTACAACAAACCGATAATGGTGCAATGGGGCATTTATCTTAAAAATGTTTTCACCAAATGGGACTTCGGTACATCGTGGAAGATAGATTACTTCACCCCGGCGTGGAACGTAATCGCCGAGCGTTTGTTGCCGACGGTGCTTGTCAACGTTTACTCGCTGCTTATTTCCATTCCCATAGGTCTTGGGCTTGGTATACTTGCCGCAATCAAAAAGAACAAATGGCAGGACCACACGATAAGTACCCTTGTCATGGTGTTCGTTTCCGTGCCGAGTTACGTTTACGCATTCCTGGTGCAGTACATTTTCTACTTCAAACTGGGTTGGTTCGACCGTCCGACGATACTTCCTTTGTCCGAAACGGGCGGCACGTACTTCTCGGGGAAAATGTTTGTAAGTATGCTTATGCCAATCATGGCACTTAGTTTCGGCACAATTGCCGGACTTGCGCGTTTCACCCGTGCGGAACTGACCGAAACGCTTACAAGCGACTACATGTTGCTTGCCCGTGCAAAGGGTCTTACGCGCGGACAGGCTACCGTAAGACACGCCATGAAAAACGCCATGGTACCTATTTTGCCCATGCTGATAGGGGAATTTATCGGCGTTCTCGGCGGCTCGATGATTATCGAGGAAATCTTCTCGATACCGGGCGTAGGACAGTTGTACATGAAGTCAATCAACCAACTGGACTATGACGTGTTTATGATTGACAGTATCTTCTACACCTTTGTCGGCTTGCTGGCAGGCATAGTGGTGGACATCAGCTACGGATTTATCGATCCGCGTATTCGTATGGGGGAAAAATAAGATGATTGACAACAAACAATTTGACGCTTATTCGTCCATACCGGCGGAAAAATTTACGCTTGTAAAAAGCAATGTAAATCACGATGTAAAGTTTGACACCAAACCGGTAGGTTACTTCCGCGACGCGCTCAACCGCTTTGCCAAAAACAAAGCGTCGGTGGTTGCCGCAGCGATAATTATCCTTATCGTTCTGTTTGCAGTGCTTGCGCCGCTGTTCAATTTCCGCTACGACGGGTCTTTCTCCGACGGCTACTACCGCAGCCTCGGTCCGAGAAACCTGACCCTTGCCAAAATCGGCATTGCAAACGCCGGGGTGGAACGCACAGTAAACCCTTACGGCTACATCAAAATGCAGGCGTTGGGTATGGGTGCGGAGGATCCGCTCGGTGAGGGCGTAACGCTGGCCCAGGGACTGGCAAGTAAGTACAATCCCATCATCAGTGAAAAATCCACCTACAAGCAAGGCAGCACTACCTACACGGTGCTGGAAATAGAGTCTTACTACGAAAAAGGATTTTATTACTTCCAGCTGACCGACGAGGAATACAACGCAATCCTCGAGTGGGAAAAACAATCGGGACTTAAAGTAATTTACCCGATGGTTGACTTCGACAACGAATACTGCGCGACAAGCGACGACGCCAACTGCTGGTACAAGACTTCCGGCAAGGTTGACAGAATGCTTGACGCCGATGGCAATGTCGTGCCCTACGCAAACGGCGGCGGTCGCAAACTCAACACATTTGCGCCGCTCAGCACCAAGGGCGGCAAGGTTGCCGTAATCAAAGACGTCGCTACGCAAGGACTTGAAGACAACTACCTGCGTGACGCCGACGGCAACGTTCAGTACTATGTCAACAAGGGCAGCTCCGCCGAAAAGTACGTCCGCGTGCTGTACTACAACTACTACATTTACAAAAACGGATTCGAGCCGGAGTACATCTTCGGTACGGACTTGTCCGGTTACGACATGGCGTTGCGCCTTGCCGGCGGCATCAAACTGAGCCTTCTCGTAGCCATCTGTGTGTCGGCGATCAACCTGTTTATCGGTACAATTTACGGCGCAGTGGAAGGCTACTACGGCGGTGCGGTGGACATGGTGCTGGAACGTGTGTCCGACATACTTAGCGGTGTTCCGTTTATCGTCATCGCGACGCTGTTCCAGATGCACTTCGCGCGGAAAGTCGGATCCGTACCCAGCCTGTTGCTGGCGTTTGTCATTACGGGTTGGATTGGCACCGCTTCCAGAGTAAGAACGCAGTTTTACCGTTTCAAAAATCAGGAATACGTGCTTGCTGCCCGCACATTGGGCGCAGGCGACGGCAGAATAATGTTCAAACACATTTTCCCGAACGCGCTCGGTACAATCATCACCTCGTCGGTACTGGTAATCCCCAGCGTAATTTTCAGCGAAAGCATGCTGTCCTACCTCGGTATCGTAAGTTGGCAGGGCGCAGGCGGAACGTCGCTGGGTACGTTGCTGTCCGACGCAAGCACAAAGTGGACGTACTATCCGCACCTGATGATTTTCCCCGCGGTGGTAATTGCGCTGCTGATGATCAGTTTCAACCTGTTCGGTAACGGACTGCGCGACGCATTCAACCCGTCGCTGAGAGGCTCGGAGGAGTAATCATGGAAAAGAAACTCGAAGTAAAAGATCTGATTATTTCCTTCCGCACGCAAGGCGGCAAGGTGCAGGCAGTGCGCGACATCAATTTTGACCTGTACAAGGGCGAAACGCTGGCAATAGTGGGCG
Source organism: Clostridiales bacterium (assembly GCA_003537755.1). Lineage (GTDB taxonomy): Bacteria > Bacillota > Clostridia > Christensenellales > CAG-314 > Fimimonas. The sequence goes on from DPQS01000044.1 coordinate 13,991, forward strand.
AAAGCGGCAGCGGTAAGTCCGTCACAAGCCGCGCGATAATGGGCATTCTGGCGGGCAACGCAATTGTAGAGGGCGGCGAGATTATCTACGATGGCAAGGATTTGCTGCAAATTTCCGAAGAGGACTTCCAGGAACTTCGCGGCGACAAAATCGGAATGATATTCCAGGACCCTTTGTCAAGCCTCAACCCTATTGTAAAAATCGGCACGCAAATGACCGAAGCAATGTTGCTTAAAAGTAAAAGCAACCAACTCAAGGCAAGGAATCTGTTCAATTCGACTTTGAAAAAGTTGAACGAAAACATGGACGAACTTTCCTCGACCGAAGAAGAAAAGAAATCAAACAACGCAAAGTGCAAAACTTTCGATGACTTTTGCACATTGACTACAAGACTGGAAAGTGCTTACAACGAACTGCACAAAAACGCCGAAGAACTGAAACTTGACATCGAAAATACGTTGTTCCTCGTTTCCAAAAAACAGTCAATCGACGTAAACAAAACAATCAATCACGTGCTTGCCAAGTTGCCGACAACCGTTCATGTCGACATCGTGGTGATGGACGACAGGGTTAACGGCGACGTCGCCGTGCTCAAACAGGAATTGCATTCGGCAAAGAAAGGCAACGTCCACGCTTTGTCCGAAGAAGCGGTGGCCGCTCTCAACGACCTTGACGGCGTGCTTGAACATGCCCTTCATCGCAAAAAGCCCAACTACTTTACGCTGGGATTCTACATGATGCGTAATCCCGACGCCAACGTCGACGACATGGACATCGACGAGTTGACGGCAATGACGCGTAAGTATCTTGACGACGAGTTTATGCTGGACTTCATCGACATCGGCGCAAAGGCACTTTTGCACAGCAGAAACAAAAGTCTTGAAGCAAAAAAGCAACTTCTGGAAAAGACCGACAAGGCACTGGAATTTTTCCACGCGGAAAAATTTGACAAAAAAGAGGCTAATGAGCTGGCAAACGAACTGCAAAAAGCGGTGGAAGAAGCCATCGACAGATTGCAGGTAATCAAAAACAGCGTAGAGTACACATTCGGCAGCAGCCTTAAAGCCGCTTTGAAGAAATACTTCGACGGCGTTGTGAAAAATCCTCGCGAACAGGCTCGTTTCGACAAAGAAACGGCACGCAGAAACAAGTTGATCGAAAGCGGCAAAACGCCCGATTGGAAGGTTGTACCTGCTGCAATAGTCGACCTGGAACTGGCAAAGAAAAATATCCGCGGCGTAATACACGGCTTGCGCAGAAGTATCCGTCACGACATCGAAATCGCACACGAATTCAATGCGGAAGAAAGTATGGTTGCGCTGATCGACTACCTCAAAGAGCAGGCTTCGGACTTCGTTTATCGCATTACGCCCAAGATGGCAAAGGCAAAAGCGCTGAAACTGCTTGAAGAAGTGGGCATTCCGGAACCGGAAATCCGCTACAATCAGTACCCGTTTGAGTTCAGCGGCGGCATGCGCCAACGTATCGTAATTGCAATCGCATTGGCGGCAAACCCCGATATCCTTATCTGTGACGAGCCGACGACGGCACTTGACGTTACCATTCAGTCGCAGATTCTGGAACTTATCAACCGTATTAAGGCGGAACGTAACCTGTCGGTAATCTTCATTACGCACGACCTGGGCGTTGTCGCCAATATGGCGGACAGAATTGCCGTAATGTACGCAGGCAAGATTGTGGAATACGGCACGAGCGACGACATTTTTTACGATCCTCGTCACCCGTACACATGGGCGCTGTTGTCCAGTATGCCCGACCTTGACACCAAGGACAAATTGGAAGCAATCCCCGGCACGCCGCCCAACATGATTTATCCGCCAAAGGGCGATGCGTTTGCCGCGCGCAACAAGTACGCAATGCAAATCGACTTCGAAGAGCAGCCGCCGATGTTCCAAATCAGCGAAACGCACTATGCCGCAACGTGGTTGTTGCACCCGGACGCACCGCACGTGGAGCCGCCCAAAATCGTGGCGGACCGCATAAAGAGAATGTCACAGGAGGTAAAGTAGTATGAGTGAAAGAGAAGTTTTGCTCTCGGTACAGCACCTCGAACAGTATTTTAAGATGGGCAACAAGCAACTGAAAGCCGTCAACGACGTCAGTTTTGACGTGTACAAGGGCGAAGTGCTTGGCTTGGTAGGCGAATCCGGTTGCGGAAAGACGACTACGGGACGTTCCATAATAAGACTTTACAACATTACGGGCGGCAGCGTGTACTTCAAGGGACAGCGCATTTGCGCAGGTGTCCGCCGTTACAAGGAAGCCATTGCCAAGGCTCGTACGGAAGCCAAGGTCAAACTTGCCGAGCTTAACGCGCAGCCGCAAAGCGAACAACGCGACGCTGAAATCGTCGCCGTCAGGGAACAACTGGCAAAGTTTGTCGCCGAACAGCAGGAAGAAATCCGCAAGGCGAAGTACGACCACAAAAACTGCAACAAGTTGTACGCGCAAAAGGAAATGCAGGCGGTTCGCGAAAAGTACGAACCGCTGCTTGCGCAGACCGCCGACGAAGCGGAACTTGCCAAGCTTAACGAAGAGTACAAGGAACAACTTCGTCTGGCGAAGCACGACCGCATCATGAACAAGATGCAGATGATTTTCCAGGATCCCATCGCTTCGCTTAATCCGCGTATGACCGTACGGGAAATCATTGCCGAAGGACTTATTATTCGTGGTGTTAAGGACAAAAAGTACATCGACGAACAGGTGTACAAGGTGCTTGACCTTGTCGGGCTGGTGCCGGAACACGCAGGACGTTACCCCCACGAATTCAGCGGCGGTCAACGTCAGCGTATCGGCATTGCGCGAGCGGTAGTTCTTAATCCGGAACTGATTATTGCCGATGAACCTATTTCGGCGTTGGACGTGTCCATTCAGGCGCAGGTAATCAACCTGCTTAACGACCTGCGCAACAACCTGGGACTTACCATTTTGTTTATCGCGCACGACCTGTCCGTCGTCAAGTATTTCAGCGACCGCATTGCCGTGATGTATTTCGGCAAGATTGTGGAACTTGCAACCAGCGACGAGCTGTTTGCTCATCCTTTGCACCCGTACACGAAGTCGCTTCTGTCGGCAATTCCTTTGCCCGATCCGCACTACGAAAAGAACCGCAAGCGCGTTGTGTACAATCCGCTTGCAGACCACGATTACAGCGTGCAGGGACCAACTTTGAGAGAAGTGGAACCCGGGCATCTGGTAAGTTGCAACGACGAGGAATTTGAAAGATACCTTGCCGAAGTCAAAGCGTCTACAGCAGAGTAGCACAAAATTTTCAAAACGGCGTTGTCGGACATCGGCAACGCCTTACGTGCCGTTAAGGTAGGTTAAACAAGGTAAAGTGTTATGCCGGAAAAGCAAAACGAGCAAGAATTGACAACGCCGCAGGAAGTTGAGGCGTTGCGTAAACAGACCGCCGACAGGTCATCTTTGATAAAGCGTTACTCATTTTCCATTGCCTTTGCAGTGGTGTTTTTCGTGGTGATTGCATTTGCGCTGGGACTGTTCAGCGGCCCGGGTGAAGATGTCGCTGCCAAGGACGTCGCCGCCTGGTATGCAGGTAAATTTGCCGACGTGTTTTTTGTCGATTCGGCACTGTTTCTGGGCGCGTCGGGTTTGCTGTTTTGCGACAGACACGGCGCATACGACACAATCGCGTACGGCGTAAGAGAGGCGATAGGCGTTATGTTTCGCTCTCCCGAAAAGCGTAAGTACAAGGATTTGTACGAGTACAAAAAGGCAAAAGACGCCAACCGACCGGAATTCAGGTACTTGCTTTGGATCGGTCTTGTACTTCTTGTCCCTGCAATCGTGTCGTTGATTTTGACATACGTATTGTAATTTTACTACCCACGGGTTTCGCATCTGTGGGTTTTGTAAGTTTTGTTTACCTTTGGTTTAACAACAGAGTGTACATTTGACATATGACTAAGCAAAAAGTAGTAATAGTAACCGGCGCAAGCAGCGGCATCGGACAGGCAACGGCAACTTACTTTGCCGCAAAGGGACACAAAGTGTACGGACTTTCACGGCGCGGCACTTCCGACGGCAGTTTTGTCGGTGTGTCCTGTGATGTGACGGATTTTTCAGCAGTGTCGGCCTGCTTTGCGCAGATTGTCGCCGACGAAGGACGCATAGACGTACTTGTCAACAACGCAGGCATGGGCATTTCAGGCGCGGCGGAGCACATCGATCCGCAACAAACGGAAAGCCTGTACAGGCTAAACACTCTTGCTCTTACGGAATGCACGCGGTTGGCGTTGCCGTACCTGAGGCAAAGCAAAGGCATGGTCGTAAACATAAGTTCCGTTGCGGCGGTGGTGCCTATTCCGTATCAGACGGCGTACTCCTGCAGCAAAGCGGCGGTAAATATGTTTACCGAAGCACTTCGGCTGGAACTAAATGGTAGCGGCGTGCGCGTTTGCGCGGTAATGCCCGGCGATACGAAAACAGGCTTTACGGATGCGCGGAAGAAAAATACCGACGAGAGCGGCTACGGCGGCAAGGTCGGTAAATCCGTTTCGCGTATGGAACGTGACGAAAAACGCGGTCGCAACCCGTCGAGTGTGGCAAAGGTGGTGTACAAACTTGCCTGCCGTAAAAATCCGCCCGCGCTTTGTGCAGTCGGCTTCGAGTACAAGTTGATTTGCTGGCTTGTCAAATGGTTGCCGACGCGCTTCATGCTGTGGATCGTTGGCAAACTTTATGGTTGAGAATGCGACATCGGGAAAAGTTGTCGCTTTGAAACGGAAATTCCGTTAGGTTTCTGCGCAAAAAAAACTGTTGTTTTTACTCCGAGCCCGATATTTTCGGGCTTATTTTTGTTTAGGGTTTCTGCTCGCGGCAGTACTTGTCTTTGCGGATATACATTGTTTTGATTAAACATTAAATGCTTTCATGTTGTTTTGCGTCCGGTTACCGCAGTGTCGTACGTTGCATTTATTATGCGTTTGCACTGCCGTAGTGCCTCGGTAAACAAATTTTCGCAGATTGTTAAAATACCGTCAAAAGTGCGTGTCGGGCGTTTTGCAATGGTTGCAATTTTTCGCCCGATATGTTAATATTATACTGTTATCGACCCTTAGTCGGCGTAAAAGATGCTGCAATCGACTAAACGCTTTGTTTCGCCGACGATCTTCAATCTTTTGCGCTGTTTTTTTGTGCGCAAATACAGTACGAAAAGAGTGTTACAATGAATTTGCTTAAAGACAAAATTAAAGAGGCGTTGTTTTCCGTAATGCCCGTTGTCGCCATAGTATTTTTGCTTGCCGTAACGCCGCTTGCAAACTTTACCGGGCGCGAGTTGGGCGTTTTCGGCGGCTCGGCGGCGCTTATGGTGCTGGGTATAGGATTGTTCAGCCTCGGCGCGGATATGTTTATGACCCCGATCGGCGACTACATCGGCAGCGGTCTTACAAAGTCAAAGAAGATGTGGTTGATTCTCGGCGTGAGTTTTGCAATGGGCGTGTTTATTACCGTTGCGGAACCCGACCTGTCGGTACTTGCCGGACAGGTTGCCGGCAAAATCGACCGCACCGCGCTTATAGTTACCGTAGGCGCGGGCGTAGGGCTGTTTTTGGTTGTTGCCGTACTCAAAATAGTGTCTAAAAAGTCGCTGTCAAACCTGTTGGCGTTCTTTTACATGGTGCTTTTTTCCGTTGTGGCGGTACTTGTGGAAACTGGCAATGCCGACTTCCTTGCAATGAGTTTCGACAGTGGCGGCGTAACCACGGGTCCCATAACGGTGCCGTTTATTATGGCATTCGGCGTGGGTATTTCGCAGACAATCGGTGGCAGAAATGCCGACGAAAACAGTTTCGGTCTGGTTGCGCTTTGTTCAATCGGCCCCGTGCTTGCCGTAATGTTGCTCGGATTGCTGTCCACCGGTGACGTCAACTACACCCTTGCCGACTATTCCGTTGCGGAAAACATCTGGCTTGCGCTGGGTACGACGTCGTGGAAGGTCGTCAAGGAAGTTGCAATCGCATTGGGCTTGATTGTGGTGTTTTTTGCCGTTTTACAGGTGACTTACCTCAAAATTCCTACGCGCAAACTCAAACGTATCGCAATGGGTTTGCTGTATACATTTTTGGGACTGGTAATTTTTCTTACGGCGGTATCCGTCGGCTTTATGCCGATCGGTTACAAACTGGGACAGGAACTTTCTTCCGAGTCACACTGGTTGATAGTGCTTGTCGGCTTTGTCATCGGCATGGTGGTAGTGCTTGCCGAACCTGCTATACACGTACTCAACAAGCAGGTTGAGGAAGTGACCAACCGCACGGTAAGTAAGCGCAGTATGCTTATCGCGCTATCCGTCGGTGTGGGATTGAGTATCGGGCTGTCAATGCTTCGCATGATACTCGGCTTCAGCATTTTGTATTATCTCATACCCGGTTACATCATTTCAATCGGACTCAGTTTCTTTGTGCCGGGCATGTACACGGCAATCGCATTCGACAGTGGCGGCGTCGCAAGCGGTCCGCTGACCAGCAGTTTCATTTTGCCTTTGGCAATCGGCGCGTGCGTCGGGCTTAACGGCGGTGACGTAAGCCGCGTGCTTACCGACGCGTTCGGCATTGTGGCAATGGTGGCAATGACGCCGCTTATCACAATTCAACTTCTCGGTTTCCGCGCGGTTGTGGCAAAACGTATGCGCGACAACTACGCACAGAAACGTATCGTGTCCGCCGACGACGAACAGATTATCTATTTCCGCTGACGTCGGGTTTTGTAACTGAAAAATGTATACGTATACTGAATTTTTGCGCGAAATGCGTAAAGACGCACAAATGTGCATATGCGCAGATGTTCGTAAACGGGATTGTACGGCAGTTTTGCAAACAATGGAAATTGCACATATGTGCAATTGTCGAAAGCTGCCGCCACTAATGTTTCGGGAGATAAGTTATGGCAAGTGTAAAAAGTAAAGACTTAATAAAGACCGTAATCAAGCCGCCCAAGCGCAGGGTAAACAAGCCGCCTGTTGCGCCTAACAAATTAGTGTTGCTTGTCACAGTCGTCAATCGCCCCAAGGCAGAGTTTTACGTAGATTTGTTGCAACAATTCGAAGTTAATCTGCAACTGGACGTTTCGGCGTTCGGCACTGCACCTGCAAACATGCAGTTGGTGTCCGCAGACCCCGAAAAACAGGTAATTTTTACCGTGATACGTGAGGACAACGTCAAAGCCGCACTGGCAACGCTTGAAGAAAAGTTTGCAACAATAAGGGGCGGCAAGGGCATTGCGTTTACAGTGCCGTTTACAAGCACAATCGGCGTGTCTGTGTATCGTTTTTTGACAAACGTACAGTAATTTTGACGACAACAGATGCAAATAGCGAGGGAAAAATCATGGGTAAATACGAAGTAATATTCAGCATAGTAAACGCAGGCAGTCACGAAACGGTAATGGAATGCGCACGCGCGGCAGGCGCGACGGGTGGCACCGTGATACACGCACGCGGCACAAGCAACCCCGAAGCGGCAAAAATCTTTGGTATTGTGGTGCAACCCGAAAAGGAAATAGTTATGATTGTTGTTGAAAAAGCAATCAAAGACAACGTGCTTCACGCGCTGTACAAAACCGTCGGCGTCAATTCCGAGTGCGGCGGCATCGCCTTTGCTTTGCCTATTGACGACGTGGTGGGCATCGGCAATGTCCCGACAGCTGCAACCAATGCGACGGCTACGGACGATGGCAAAGAGGCACCTGCCGAAGATAAATAAAACATAGTTTTGAGCGAAAAAGCCGTTAAACCGACGTAACTGTCGCGTTTAACGGCTTATTTTGTACATTTTTTTGTTCCGACAAATAATACTGTTATTTTTTCAGCGGCATGCTGGGTTCCGGCATAAGTTCGCCAAGAGTGTATACGTGGTAATCGTCGTAATCTCTTGCCAGTATTATTTTGAAGTCGAGGTCGCAAAATTCCAGCATTACCTGGCGGCATACACCGCACGGCGGACAGAAGTTGCCCTGTCCTATCGGCGTGTTTTCGTCGTTGCCCACGATGGCAATGGCAACAAAGTTGCGATCGCCCTCGCTTACTGCCTTGAAAAACGCCGTGCGTTCGGCGCAACTGGTGGGCGTAAACGTGGAACTCTCGATGTTGCATCCCCTGTACAGTTTGCCCTCGGCGGTCAGCAGTGCAGCGCCCACTTTCCAGTGAGAGTAGGGCACATATGCCATTTTTTGCGCTTCGTAGGCTTCCTTTACAAGCAATTTGTAGTCAATCATTGTGTTCTCCTTGTTCGGCGGCGGTCGCTTGCCGAAACGGTTTAGTATTTGTAAGGCGTTCTGTTGTAAGGCGTTCTGTGGCCGTAAGAGAGATATTTTTTGTCAAATTTCTGTTCGGCGGCGATTTCGTTGATGTGCTCCGCCACAAGGCGTTGTGCGCTTTCGTTAAGCGTAATCAGGCTGTAGCACTTGCCTTCGCTGTCCTTGCGCAATTGTGAAAATACGCCGTATTGTTTTCCCAGTCCGCTTACCGCCTTGTGGTTTTCGCCGTCGGTGGTTACGTCCAGCAGGTATTCGTTTTTGGTAAGCCAATCCAGCACCGCTGTGGTATACACCTTACGCATTCCGTTTGCTTCGGCAAATGCGTTGAAGTAGTCCACAACCTGTTTGATGTACATTTCGTGTGTGTTGTCATACGGGAAACCGTCAATCATCTCTTTGGTCGCTTCAAATGTCGTTTTCGGCTTGTTGTAGGTGTGTTTCTGTTCGGTTGTCTGAGGCCCACTCTTAAGGTCTACAAGTTCCTGCAAAAGCGACGACACGAAAAACAAACAACGCGTAATTTTTACATTGTTCAGCAGATCGTCGTCGGGCAACGCTTCGTCGGTAAGCGGGTTTTGCCCGTTAGCCATTTTGTCGATGTAGTTTTTGGCGTACAGTATTTTTTGTGCTTCGGTCATCACTTTTTCTCCTGATGTATTGGTTTTGTTTTTATATTATAACACAACAAAAATGCCTTTTCAAGAGGTAATTTGCGACAATTTTGGCATATTTTGGCGGCGCGGCGTTTATCGTTGACTTTGCGGCGGCAAACCCCGACAAACCGACAAGTACCTGAATTGGCGAAGATGTCGGGTTGTTGCATAGGCTATTGCATAGGCGTAGTGTTTTTGTAAATTTGTTTTGCAAAAGAAAAAGAGATACGTTTTTCGTATCTCTCTTTTTGCATTCAGAAATGTTTTTGTGGTTGTGTGCTATTGCCAAATACCCTTTACAGAATTACATCGGATAAGTACTTTCTTTTACGTCAGGTTGAGCATAGTCGCAGGCGTAGTCGAAATATTCCTCGGAAGGGTACCTTGTTTTTTTTTATGTATTTTTCACAAAGTGTGCATTTAACGCCGTTAAATATGCGCAGTTGTACAATTGTACATGCGTTAGTGTCATTTGGAGTAGTTGGGAGCTTCCTTGGTGATTTCCACGTCGTGTGGATGGCTTTCCGCAAGTCCCGCGCCGGTAATGCGTACAAACTTGCCGTTTTTCTGCAACGTCGGGATGTCGCCGCAACCGCAGTAGCCCATGCCCGAGCGC
>DPQS01000044.1:23729-32201 GCA_003537755.1 Clostridiales bacterium
GCAGTAGCCCATGCCCGAGCGCAGTCCGCCGCACAACTGGTAGACGGTGTCGGCAACTTCGCCTTTGTATGCAATGCGTCCTTCTATTCCTTCGGGGACGAGTTTTTTGTTTTCCGTCACGCCGCCCTGGAAGTAGCGGTCGGATGAGCCGCGGTTCATTGCGGCAAGCGAGCCCATACCTACGTACACCTTAAATCGGCGTCCCTGGTAAATCACTTCCTCGCCGGGGGCTTCCTTGCAACCTGCCAGCAAACTGCCCAGCATTACGCAGTCGCCGCCTGCCGCAAGTGCCTTTACTATGTCGCCGCTGAACTTGATTCCGCCGTCGGCAATCACGCATGCGCCCAGTTTGTGGGCGACCTCTGCGCAGTCCATTACGGCGGTTATCTGAGGTACGCCTACGCCTGCAACCACGCGCGTGGTGCAAATGCTGCCCGGTCCTACGCCTACTTTGACGGTGTTTGCACCTGCCTTGATAAGGTCTTTCGCCGCTTCCGCCGTCACGATGTTGCCTGCGATTATCTGTAAATCGGGGTGTGCCGCGCGGATTTTTGCAACGGTGTTCAGTATGCCTTGGCTGTGTCCGTGTGCGCTGTCCACGACGATTACGTCAACGCCGGCCTTCACAAGCGCGTCAACGCGTTCCGGCGTGTTTGCCGACACACCTACCGCCGCGCCGACACGCAGGCGACCCTGCTCGTCCTTGCATGCGTTGGGGTAGTTGACGGCGTTGTCGATGTCTTTGCTTGTAATCAGTCCCTTGAGGTGTCCATGCTCGTCCACGATGGGCAACTTTTCGATGCGGTGTTGCCACAGTATGCGTTTGGCTTCGGCAAGCGACGTGCCCTGCGGCGCGGTTACAAGATTGCGCTTGGTCATCACTTCTTTTACAAGGGTGTCGCCCTGCCCTACAAGATACTTCAGGTCGCGGTTGGTGATTATACCCTTAAGTATGCCGTTTTTGTCAACGACGGGCAAGCCGCTTATCTTGTAGCGTGCCAGCAGTTCTTCAGCATGTGCTATTGTGGCGTTGGGATCCAGCGTTATCGGGTCGGAAATCATTCCGCTTTCGTTGCGTTTTACCTTGTCTACCTGCGCGGCCTGACATTCGACGGACATATTTTTGTGAATGAAACCGATGCCGCCCTGTCGTGCAAGTGCGATTGCCATTTCCGCTTCGGTTACGGTGTCCATTGCCGCAGAAACAATCGGTACGTTAAGCGTGATTGTCGGGGTAAGTTTTGTTTTCAGACTGACGTTTGTCGGAAGTACGTCAGAGTGTTGCGGAATAAGTAACACGTCGTCAAAGGTAAGACCTTCGGCGATGATTTTGTCGCTGTGATCCATTCTGTCCTCCTTACAGCCGCATCGCGGATTTTTTTGTCGATTATATCAAAAAGTTGTTGTTCGGGCAAGGATTTTCGACAAGTTTTTGAAATTATTTGCTTTTGTGGCAGAATAGTGTTAGCTTTCCGAGCATTCCGCGTAAAAATCAGACTGTTGCCGATTGCGACAAAAACGCACGACGGCAGGCAAAACACTTGAAAAACTTTGCCGTACATGCTATAATTAAAGTACTTTGATGCAAGCCGTCGTAATCGCGACCGCCGGTCGATTGAAAACGACGATATGCGACGGTTTGGCGCGGGCTTGAAGCGATATTACCAACTGCGTTGTCGGCAAAAATTAAACGGCGGTGCGGCATGTGTTTGTCGCAGGGTAAAATTGTTGCGGCAGTGTTGTCGGCAATGACAACGTAAAGCCTGACAATACGGTTTTTATAATTAAACACTAACGGACGATTTTGTAACAAAAAAACAACAACGGTGTAAAAAAATGATTACCAGACAGCAAGTAAAAGACCCTAAAAAACGTATTCTTATGGTGTGCGTACAGATGTTTATCGAGCGCGGTTTCAAGACAACCACGATGATGGACATTATTCATGCCGCGGACGTTTCGTCGGGCACGTTTCAGAATATTTTTCGCACCAAGGACGGCGTGCTGTACGAGTTGGTCAAGTTTATGTTCGACAATCAATTTGCAATGGCGCGGTCGACTGTCGGCAGCGGCGAAAACGTAAACCCTGTGGTGGTGTATGCCGTCGAAACGGCCTTGCAGATTGCCATTACGGAACTTAACGAAAACCTGCGCGAAATTTATGTAGAAGCGTACACGCAACCGACCCTTGCCGAGTACATTTATCAGCGCACTTCGACGGAACTTGCCGTGTTGTTCGGACATTTTAACCCTGATTGGTCGGAAAGCGACTTTTACGAAGCGGAAATCGGCAGTGCAGGCATGATGCGCGCGTATATGGCCCGCCCGTGCGACAAGTACTTTACCTTGCGCAAAAAAATCGAGCGTTTTCTGCAAATGTCGCTGGACATGTACCACGTGCCGCATGAGACACAACAATCGATTTTTGCAAAGCTGTCGGGCATCGACTTTGTGAATATGGCAAACTCGGTAATGAAAAAGTTGTTTGCCATGCTGGAAATGACGTTTGAGTTTAAGTTTGAAAATGCGTGAAGTAAGACGTGTACAGCCTGTATTTTTCGTGTAGCGAAAATATGTTTGACAACAACAAAAACTGACGTTCTGTGCTGTTTGAAATACTAAAACTTTTGACAATGCCGAAAACGGTGATGGGTAAACCCCGAATAAAGGATAGAAAAAATGAAATTGGATGGATTGAAAGCAATATTTTTGGGCGACAGCATTACGGAAGGCGTCGGCGCAAGCAGCATCGACAAGGTTTACTGGAAGCAACTTGCGGAAATGACGGGTATGAGTACCGTCGGTTACGGCGTTAGCGGCACGAGAATTGCACGACAGGAACAGGAAGGCTATGCGCCCGAGTGGAAACTTGACTTCAACTTGCGTGCAAAAGATATGGACAAGGACGCGGATATTGTTGGCGTGTTCGGCGGAACAAACGACTACGGTCACGGCTTTGCGCCGATCGGTACAGCCGACGACGACACCGAGTGGACATTTTACGGTGCGCTCAATTGTCTGTTCAGGTACCTTATCGAAAATTATCCCGAGGCGTACATTTTTGTCATGACGCCCATTCATCGCACAAATGAGGACAGAGTGACGGGCGACGGTTACAAGCCGCCGATGTTGCCGCTGTCGGGTTATGTTGACATCATCAAAAAAGTCGCCCGCAAGTATTCGTTGCCCGTGTTGGATTTGTACGCCGAGTCCGGTATTTACCCCGATATTGAAGTGTCCAAGGACGCTTACACGGTGGACGGACTGCACCCCAACGACAAAGGTTATCGCCGTATTGCCACCATGGTGAAAAACTTCCTTGAAACTCATTATTTCGGCAAGTAGTGCGCTGTTCACGTGTTGAATTGACATAGAAATAAAAACGCGAAAATCCGTATACGTATGCGGAAATTCGCGTTTTTTTTGTTATCTGCTGTTGTCGCACTTAATTGCGTCAATCGTCACACGCCGAGGCTTGACCGCTACCGCTTTACAGTCAGAAGCAGTCTGCGGCTGTAACTCTTATCGCGGTGCGCACGCCGTGGCACCCAAAATGCTTCGCCCCCGGAATCGGATTTTTCGCTTATTTGGTGCGTCGGCAAGCGAAAGTGTACCCACGGAGCGAGGCTTGTGCGGTTAGCGTCGCTTGCCCGTACTTACGGCTTCGCCGCGGGAAAGGACATACCGGACATTGATTGTGATGTCAATGAGCCTTACGTATTTTTTGTATTTCAGCCAAGCATGGAACTGTCAAACTTCTTGTATTCGTCGGTGTTTTCGGGCAGTTTGACTTTGTCCTGTGTGGGACGGAGATCCAGCGACACGTTCAGCGTTTTTTCAATGGTGCTTTCCAGTTTGAAGCAAAGTTTACCGTCGTTTGTTTTGTACAGATACACTGTGAACGAGGTGCCGTCTATGGTCGCTTCTATTTTGTACTTGTTGTCGCCGTCAACGTACACCTTGGTGTTGGTGTCGGCAAGCGCAGTCTGCAACTCTTTTACGAGATCGTCGAAATTGATTTCGTTCAGGTCAATCGACACGTCGGTAGATCCGGAGCCCTGCAGCTGGGACAGGTCTGCGTAGTACTTGCCGCTCATTTTCGTTCCGCCGTATTCCATGGCGATGTCAGCGTATGCTTTGTTTGTTGCAGTGTCTGCCCAGGCGGTACCGTTGAGGTCAAACAGCGTTTCGTCCTTGTTGGTTTCCGGGTTGAGCATTGTTACGTTTACTTTTGCGGTAAGTTGCATTGAGGCGTTTTTGCCGTCCGTCGTTACAAGTCCTTCGGCTGTACCGTCAACGTTGACTTTTGCGCCCTGCATTTGCGTCGTGCCCTTTACAACTACTGCCATGCGGTAACCGAGGGCGGCTGTTTTGCCGTCAGTGGTTGTGTTGTCGGTTGCAAGTTTTTGTACGTCGGTCTGAAGTTGCGCTACAGCTTTTTCGTCGGCAAGCGTGGTGTAGTTGCCTTCGTAGATGTTTTTGGACATGTCATCCGTGTTGTTGCATGCGACAAACAAAACTGCGGTTACCACGATCATTGTCGCAAGCACGGCTGCAAGTAGTTTTTTGCTTTTCATAAATTTCTCTCCTTCCTCGGCAAGGCAACATGAATGTGCCAATGCGAGATTTCGGTTTCTGTTTGCCGACACTATTGTAAAATTGATTAGTGATGGCTAAATTAACCCTATCCTTATTATATTACAAATTCTGCCCGTTTGCAATATCTGCGCGAAAAATATTTAGCGGAAAATTAACCCTAAAAATTACCATATAAATTTTGTTTGACAATTGCAAACGAAGGGTATATAATATATGCGTTATTGGGGTATCGCCAAGCGGTAAGGCAACGGATTCTGACTCCGTCACTCGCAGGTTCAAATCCTGCTACCCTAGCCACACGGCGGTCTGTAAGTTTTTGCAGACCGCTATTTTTTTGCTGTATACGAAAAATCCGTACTTCTTGCGCCGCAAAACTAATTTTTGATTATTTGGGCGGCTATTGGGTTGTATTGTGCTGCGTTTTGTGTTACAATCTAATCGGTAAAAGTTGCCGAGGCGACAAAAATGCCGCCAAAAAGGGCAATAAACGCAAATAAAGAGGTCAAAATGCTTCCCGATGTAACATTCCTGTCGGTCGATTTGTACACATGGATGATAATACTTGGCGTGGTCGCCGCGGTGGTGGCGTTTCGCCTGCTGGGCGACAAGGTCGGCATTTCGGCAAAAGTGTTCAACTTCGCGCTTGCCATTGCCGTGTGTTGCGTGGTGGTCGGTTACGGCTCGGCAGTGTTGTTTCAGGCGTACTACCATTGGAAGGACACAGGCAAGTGGGTGTGGGACGCAGGCGCAACCTTTTACGGCGGTCTTATCGGCGCGGCGGTGGTTTTTCTTGCGGCGTACTTCGGTATCGGACATTTTCTGTTCAAAAAAGACAAACGCCACATTGCCGAATTGGACAAAGTGGCGGCATGCGCTTTTCCGTCAATCGTGCTGGCACATTCTTTCGGGCGCATAGGGTGTCTGTTTGCGGGGTGCTGCTACGGCAAGTTGACGGACAGTTGGCTTGGAGTGACAATGCTTGTGCACGGCGAGTGGCAAAAGCGGCTCCCTACGCAACTGTTCGAAGCGATTTTTCTTGCGTTGTTGTTTGTCGCATTGGTGTACATGCTTGTCGGTAAAAAAAGCCTGTACACGCCGTCGGTGTACCTTATCGGGTACGGTGTGTGGCGTTTTGTCATCGAGTACGTGCGTGACGACGGCGAACGCGGCAGTTCCGGCATCAGTTGGCTTACCCCGTCGCAACTTACGGCGATAGTGCTTGTGCTTGTCGGCGTGGGCTTGATTTTCCTGTACAAATATTGGCTGCAAAAGGTGATACGCAATGTCTGTGACTCACAACAAAACCCGCTTGGCGAGTGATTTTTTACTGTTGACAATCGGGCTTGTCTCTGTCGGCACAGTGCTGTTTTTCACCTTTGCAAGCGGCGTTTCGTTTAGCCCCGACCGACAAATCGACGCACTTGCAAAGGACGTAGTACAGCGTGTGCCTATTGCATTGTTTCTGCTGGTTTTGTGCCTGACAACCAACCTTAAAAGCGGCTTGCGCTTCACAGTGACGCCTGCCGTAAGGCTGTTTGCGCTTGTGCCTTGCTTGCTTGTAGCGCTGGCGAACTTTCCGTTTTCCGCGTTGCTCGGCGGAGGGGCAACTGTGCAAAAAAATCAATACGTATGGCTTTTTTGCCTACAATGTCTGCTTATCGGCGTGATAGAGGAGTTGTTTTTTCGCCTTATCGTGTGGCGTTTTGCAGACGAAAAAATGCGTGGCAAACACGTTGTGTGGCGCGTTGTCGCGTGTTCTGCCGTATTTGCGCTGTGGCATCTGGTCAATCTGTTTTTCGGGCAGGGCTTTGCGGCGACGTTGCTGCAGGCAGGGTACTCGTTTCTTATCGGCGCAATGCTAAGCACGTTGTATCTTGTCACGAACAACATATGGTGGTGCGTGCTTGTGCACGCCCTGTTCGACGTCGGCGGCAAACTGGTTGCAACTCTCGGCAGCGGCAACGTGTGGGATGTACCGTTCTGGATTGCAACGGCGGTGTGCGGTACTTTGTGCGCCGTGTGGGCGGTTTTTACGCTTGTCGCATTCGGCAAAAACGAAGCGGCAAACGGCGGCTTGTCGGCTGAAAACATCGAAACCCAAAACGCAGAAAACGAAAATAATCAGATGCAAAACAATTAAACATCGACCCTAATGTAACGGTTTCCTGCCGTCGGTGAAAAAGCGGCAGTGCGCCGAAAGAAATAAAACTCGACGTCAAAGCAAAATTTGACGTCGTTTTGCGCGGATTGCTTCGGCAGTCGCAAATGTGTGTAACTTACGAAAAGAAACAGTCTCGTGTGGCTGCTGATATGTGCCGTTGTCCGACAGTCGGGCATGGCTCGGAGGTTTCCGATTGAAAAACGGATTTTGGAGTAAAACTCTGTTTGCAAGCAGAATAAAGTCGGAAAAAGTTCGCTTAGGCGAGGTGTTGTTCGGCTATTGGCTTAGTCCTACATTGGCTCTTCTTGCAAGCGGATTGTTTACAAGCGGTTTTTTGAATATTTACTTTACGCAGTATCTGTTTGTGGAACTTCTGGCGGAAGGCGGCACCTGGCAAACGGCAGTAAACGTGTTTCTGGCGGTACTTCCCATGGCTTCCTGCGTGCCGATAGTGCTCGGCAACTTGTTTGTCGGGCAACTGATACAGCACACCTACACTTCCTGCGGCAAGTCGCGCCCGTGGATACTGGCTTCGGGTCTGGTAATGCCGCTTGCAGTAGTGTCCATTTTCGCAATTCCCCTGGTCTCCGACCCCGCAAGCAATCCCGTACTTACAATGGTGCTTACGGCACTTGCCTACAACCTGTTTTTTGCCGTAGCGTATCCTCTTTATTACACGGCAAACAGTTCTCTTGTGCCGGTGTCCACGCGCAACGGCAAACAGCGCGGCGTACTGGCTTCGGTGTCCAACATGGCATTGTCCACGGGCATCGGTATCGGCGGAATGCTGTTTCCGTACATACGCAAGTGGCTTATTCCCGATACGGCAACCCTGTTTGAACAACGCCTTAGTTGGTTCTGGATTTTTCTTGTCATCGGCGCGATGTGCTTTGTCGCGTTGGTGGTGCAATTTTACTGCACGCGTGAGCGCGTAAACGAAGAAATTGCCGGATTGCCTACGGAATTTGTCGTCAAACCCACCGTGCATCAGCAGTTTTCGGCGGTCGGTCACGACGGTTTCTGGTGGATGTCCATCATCTTCTGCGCGCTGTTCCAGTTCGGCTGCACGATGCGCAATCTGTCCCTTCCGTATTACGTCAACATCTTCCACGGCGACTTTGTCGAAAAACTCGGCGGCAGCGGTTCCATGCAATCGCTGTACACGTTTGTCGGCAGTATCCCGATGACAATTGCAGCGTTGCTGGTGGTGCCACTTTCGATGAAGGTAGGCAAACGTCCGCTTGTGATTGTCGGGCTGCTTATAGACGTTGTCGGCAGTACGTTGTGTTTCCTGCAGGGGGACAACGTTGTCGGCGTGTGCGTTGGCGTTGCTCTGAAAAACCTCGGCGCGGCACCGGGAAGTTACCTTATGCTTGCAATGCTTGCCGACGCCCTGGACCACAACGAAGCGCGGAACGGCTTCCGTTGCGACGGTTTGACGATGAGTATTTACGCTTCGGTAATGATTGTCAGTCAGCCGCTTGCGCAGGGTTTGTTCAATGCACTGTCGGCGGCAGGCACCAACCAGACAATGTCCAACTTCTGCTACATCTGGGTGGAAGGTATACTGTACGCGCTGCTTGCAGTAATGATGTTGTTTTTCACTGTGGAGCGGCACCTCGAGGACGATCGCAAAAAGGTACTTTCGGCGGAACACGCTGCCCTTAGTGCGGCAAACGGCGACATTTCGCAAGGTGAAGGTGCCGTCGGCT
>DPQS01000044.1:32342-38225 GCA_003537755.1 Clostridiales bacterium
TGTCGGCTCGCAAAGTAATGCCGCAGATGACATCGCAACCGTCGAAGAATGTGACAACGCCGCGTCCGAACCGACGAAAACCGACGAAGACGGCAATAGTTAACAAAAGTTAAATATTGTTTTGTCAAACGGTTTACTTGTGTAAAAATATGTGTTACAATTTTTGCGTATGTGGGTACTTTGTGCACACATGCGCATTTTTTGTTAATATTTGTCGGCAAAGCGCAAACATTTTTGTTGCAGGTTTAGTAAATTCGTTTGTCGTTTTGTCGTCGGTTCCGCCCTTAGGAGGCAGCTACGGAGGACAATATGGGAAAGAAAAGACCCGACGGAGTTTATATCGACAACATCAACCCTTACACCAAAATAATGCCGCACATCATGCCGCATCGTTACGACGCAATGAACTGGTGCAAGGTGGAAGTTTCCTGCGACGGCATTGACCGCTTTATTGCCGAGCAGCACAAACTTGGCAAACGTTACAGTTACTACAATGTGGTAATGGCGGCACTGGTGCGCACGTTTGCGATGCGCCCCAGCCTCAACAGGTTTGTAATGAACCGCAAAATTTACCAGCACAATGACATTACGGCAAGTTTCGCCGTCAAAAAGATACTTAAGGACAACAGCGAGGACACGACGGTAAAGGTGCACTTCAAGGGCGACGAAACCATTGACGAAGTAAGTAAGCAGATGGAAGAGGTCATTGCCGCAAATACCGGCGTCAAGGCGTACAACTCGGTGGATGATACGGCAAAAATGTTGACCAATGCGCCGCACTTTATGATAAAGTTGGTGGTAAAACTGCTCAACTGGCTGGACCACCACAACATGTTGCCGGCAAGCCTTATCGAAACAAGCCCGTTCCACAACAGTTTCTTCATTACTTTCATGAAGTCCATTCACGGCGACTACCTGTATCACCATTGTTACGACTTCGGTACCACCAGCATGTTTATCGGCATGGGGCGTGAAAAGGAAACGCCGGTAGTGGAAAACGGCGAAGTAAAGGTAGGCAAGGTTTTGACTCTCGGCGTGGTGTGTGACGAGCGTTTCTGCGACGGACTGTACTACGTCAACAGCATGCGCCTTATTAAAAAGTTGCTTATGAACCCCGAACAGTTGCTGGAACCGATTGATCTTGCGCAGTATTCGTCGGTAAACGGCATTGCCAAGGAAGGCGACAAAAAGCGTAAACTCAAAAAGAATAAAAAGGACAAGAAAAACAAAAAAGACGCGAAAAACGTTGCAACCGATGCCGAAACGGAGACGCAGGCTGCCGCAACCACGGTAATAAAGGACGAGGAGTAGCGGATAGTTCATCGTGAAACGTAACGACATAATTACGTAGCTCGGAATTACAAAATTTTTCCTAATCGTTTAATAAAAATTTTTCAGAATTCTTTCAAAAAATTCAATAAAAAACACAAAAAACTCGCATACGTATGCGAGTTTTTTGTGTTTGAGGAAGAAAAATGAAAGTTATTTTAAGTCTGTTGTCAGGCTTGTTCTTCTTCGGGTTGGTATCCCTTTTTCAGCCAGTCTTTCATGTCGTTCCAACCTTTGTTTGCAGCACTGATTGCCGCGTCGTAATCGCTTGCAAACCTGGTCTCAAACGCCGTCAGGCTGTCGTTGATGGTGGTCTGCGCGTCGTCCACCGCCTTGTCGAAGTCGATGCCCATCTTCTTGATGGCTTCTACCACGCTTGCATACGCGTTGTCTATCGCTTCCTGCGCCGAGTCAAGCAGTGCAATTGCGCTGTCGTATGCGGAGACAAGGTTCTTTTCCGCTTTTTCGTAAGCGGCTTGCAGTTTGTCAAGTTGTTCGTCGTGGTCGGTGATGTTGTTTTCGCGCAGGTAGTTGCGGTAGTTGAGGAACGCCGCTTTTTGTTCCTGGAAGATTACAAGCGCCTGTTGATACGCGCTGTCTGCGTCGGTAAACACGTTTTTGCGTGTGCTTTCGATGCCTGCCGTCAATGCCTTGTATGTGGCTTCGCTTGCCTTGAGTGCAGCCTTCTGCAAATCGCTCATGGACGCTTTCACCGCGTCGAAACGTGCCTGATTAAATGCATTTTCCTTTGCGGAGTAGTAAGCGTCTTTCAACGCCTGGCTGTGCATTTCGGCTGTTTCCTGACGGGACTTTGCCAGTTCTTCGATTTTTTCCATGTAACCGAGTGCGGCAAGTTTAGCGTCGTTTATGTAGGGTGCGCAT
The DNA here is from genome assembly GCA_003537755.1 of Clostridiales bacterium. Taxonomy (GTDB): domain Bacteria; phylum Bacillota; class Clostridia; order Christensenellales; family CAG-314; genus Fimimonas. The sequence goes on from DPQS01000044.1 coordinate 34,554, forward strand.
TTTTTCAGTTGTTCGTTGAGGTATGTTTCGGCAAGTTCCATGCCTTTTTTTACGGTAGCGTCGATGTTTTCCTTGCTGAGGTAACCTTCAACCTTTGCCTTCAACGCTTCGTAGTCGGCTTGTGCCTGTTCGCCGCTGAAGGAAATTTTAAGTTCGTTTTCACCGCTCTTGACGTTTGCCTTCACAAGGAAGCCGTTTTCTTTGCAGATGGAAATGTACAGTTCGGCGGCTTGTTCGCTTGTGCAGCCCTCAAACTTTTTGTTTTCGGTTTGCGCGCAAAGCACCAGGTTGCCGTCCTCGTTGAGGGCGTTTGCCGACACAACCTTGTCGTTGCCGTCCAGAATAAACTCAACCGAGGGGTTAAGTTCCATTGTCATTACCTTTTGCGGTGCGGTGTTGTCCGTCTGGTTGCATGCCGCAAGCGGAATTATCATGCATACGCACAATACAACCGCACAAAGAGCAGATATAAGTTTTTTCATTTTGCGTTCTCCTTTTCGTATTCGATGTGCGCCGACGTTTACGGTGCGTTTGTCGTTGCCCTGTCGCTACGCAAAAATGAGTATCGGTAAGGTTACGACCTGTTTCCGTTGTCAACACTTGTCGTGTCGTCCGTCGCCGTCGTTTCATATTGTAAATTTTTTGTAATTGCCTTTTATTGCAAGTTTTTGAAAAAAGTGTCGTCACGACCGAAAATGTGAACAAATCTGCCGTCAGTGTTTACATTTTGTCGCAATAAATCCCGCTTGCGGTCGCACTTGCACGGAAAGGCGCGAAATATGTGACGCAGTGTCGCGAGCGGTACGCCGTAAGGTTTCTTGTAGTCGCGTCGATTTTGGCAATGAATGACGCCCGAGTGACAAAAAGTGTGGCAAAAACACTTGTCTAAAACAGACAAATAATGTAGAATATAGATGTTTAAGTGGGTTTGACCGGTTTGTCGGTTCAATCCTGCCGTTACATGACAAATTTTTCAGGAGGAAAACAACAGTGGTAAAAAAGTATACTTATCTTTTTAGCGAAGGTAATGCCAAAATGCGTGACCTTTTGGGTGGTAAAGGTGCAAACCTTGCCGAAATGACCAACATCGGTCTGCCGGTACCTCAAGGTTTCACGATTTCTACCGAAGCCTGCACGCAGTACTATGAGGACGGTCGCAAAATCAACGACGAGATCCAGGCGCAAATCATGGAATATATTTCCAAAATGGAAGAAATCACCGGCAAAAAGTTCGGCGATCTCGAAAATCCCTTGCTTGTTTCCGTACGTTCCGGCGCACGCGCATCCATGCCCGGTATGATGGACACCATTCTTAACCTCGGTCTTAACGACGAAGTGGTGGAAGTGCTTGCAAAGAAATCCGGTAATCCTCGTTGGGCATACGACTGCTACAGAAGATTTATTCAGATGTTCTCCGACGTTGTTATGGAAGTCGGCAAAAAGTACTTTGAAGCGCTTATCGACAAAATGAAGGAAAAGAAAGGCGTTAAACTGGACGTCGAACTTTCCGCTGAAGATCTTAAGGAACTGGCAAATCAGTTCAAAGCCGAATACAAGGCTAAGATCGGCAAGGACTTCCCCTCCGATCCGAAGGAACAACTTTTCGAAGCAATCAAGGCAGTGTTCCGCAGCTGGGACAACCCCCGCGCCAACATCTACCGTATGGACCACGACATCCCGTACAGCTGGGGTACCGCAGTAAACGTACAGATGATGGCTTTCGGTAACATGGGTGACGATTGCGGTACCGGCGTTGCGTTCACTCGTAACCCCGCAACCGGCGAAAAGGGTCTTATGGGTGAATTCCTGACCAACGCACAGGGCGAAGACGTCGTTGCAGGCGTTCGTACCCCGATGCCCATCGCCGAAATGGCAGAAAAGTTCCCCGAAGCGTTCAAGCAATTCCAGCAAGTTTGCGCTACGCTTGAAAATCACTACCGCGACATGCAGGACATGGAATTTACGGTAGAACACAACAAGCTGTACATGCTTCAGACTCGTAACGGCAAGCGTACGGCAGCAGCCGCAATCAAGATTGCATGCGACCTTATCGACGAAGGTCTTATTACGGAACAGGAAGCATTGATGCAAATCGACGCTAAGTCGCTGGATATGTTGCTGCACCCCACGTTTGAAACCAAGGCTCTTGCAGACGCCGACAAAAACAACGTTGTAGGCAAGGGTATCGCAGCCAGCCCGGGTGCTGCCGCAGGTACCGTAGTGTTTACTCCGGAAGACGCCGTCAAGGAAGGCAAGGCAGGCAAGAAGGTTATCCTTGTTCGTCTTGAAACCAGCCCCGAAGACATCGAAGGTATGAAGTACAGCCAGGGTATCCTGACCGTTCGCGGCGGACAAACCAGCCACGCTGCAGTAGTTGCACGCGGTATGGGTACTTGCTGCGTAAGCGGTTGCGGCGACATCAAGATGGACGAAGCCAACAAGAAGTTTGAACTTGGCGGCAAAGTGTTCCACGAAGGCGACGCTATATCCTTGGACGGTTCCACCGGTAAGATTTACGACATCGCAATCAAGACCGTTCCCGCAGATCCCAACAGCGGATACTTCGGACGTATCATGAAACTTGCCGACAAGTACAAGGCAATCGAAGTTCGTACCAACGCCGACACGCCTGCAGACGCTCAACGCGCATTCGAACTGGGCGCACAAGGTATCGGTCTTACTCGTACCGAGCACATGTTCTTCGGACCCGGTCGTATCGACAAGTTCCGCGAGATGATTTGCAGCGAAACCGTTGAAGAACGTAAGGCTGCACTTGCCAACATCGAACCCATGCAACAGGCAGACTTCGAAGGCTTGATGGAAGCTCTTAAGGGACAACCGGTTATTATCCGTTTCCTTGACCCGCCGCTTCACGAGTTTGTACCCACCGACGAAAAGGACATTCAATTGCTTGCAAAGGCTAAGGGCAAGAGCGTTGAATACATCAAGCAACTTTGCAACAGCCTGCACGAATTCAACCCCATGATGGGTCACCGCGGATGCCGTCTTGCAGTTACCTATCCGGAAATCGCCGAAATGCAGACCAAGGCTGTCATCAAGGCTGCTTTGAACGTACAAAAGCGTCACCCCGACTGGCACGTTGTTCCCGAAATCATGATCCCGCTTGTGGGTGAAGTTAAGGAATTGGCATATGTCAAAAAGACCGTTGTTGCTACCGCCGACGCAGTTATTGCCGAAGCAGGCGTAGAATTGAAGTACATGGTAGGTACCATGATCGAAATTCCTCGCGCTGCGCTTACCGCAGACGAAATTGCCAAGGAAGCGGAATTCTTCAGTTTCGGTACCAATGACCTCACTCAGATGACATTCGGTTTCAGCCGTGACGACGCAAGCAAGTTCCTGCCCAGTTACTATGCTGCAAAGATTTACGAATCCGACCCGTTTGCTCGTCTTGACCAGGTTGGCGTAGGCAAACTTATGAAGATGGCTGTTACTCTCGGTCGTGAAACCCGTCCGGAACTGCAATGCGGTATCTGCGGCGAACACGGCGGTGACCCCAGCAGTATCGAGTTTGCTCACAACATCGGACTCAACTACGTATCCTGCAGCCCCTACCGCGTACCCATCGCACGTTTGGCAGCAGCACAGGCGAACATCCGCAATCCCAGGTCCTAAATCTTGGGCTAAAACTTAATTAAAACACTATATATT
>DPQS01000039.1 GCA_003537755.1 Clostridiales bacterium
AGGTTCGAGCCCTACTCAGGGAGTTTATGGCCCCATGGTCAAGCGGTTAAGACAGCGCCCTTTCACGGCGGTAACACGAGTTCGATTCTCGTAGGAGTCACCATATGGGGAGTTAGCTCAGTTGGGAGAGCATCTGCCTTACAAGCAGGGGGTCACAGGTTCGAGCCCTGTACTCCCCACCAAGTGTGATGGTCTATAAGTCTTTTCTTATAGACCATCATTTTTTTTTGTGATTTCTAAAGAACGTGTTATTATATATTAGTAATAAATAGGCAAATTGATTTTGAGAAGGCATTATACAATAAAATAGTTTTTGTAATGTATGCGGAGGAAATTATGGGATTAAAAAGCTTTTTTCATAAAATCAAAACAGGATTTGCTCGTTTAAGCGGAAAATCTATTCCCTACATATCATCGACTAAAAGATACGGAGATAGCGGAGAAGAGTCTTTTATAGGCAAATTGAAAACGAAGTTGCCTTTTTCTCGAATAAAGAGAAATATTATAATTAATACATTGTACGGAAATGCCGAGATTGATTGTTTGGTATTGTATCGGGATAAGTTGTTTGCAATAGAAGTAAAACGGTGGAAAGGACATTTGACAGAAACAGATAATGGTTTTATACAAGAGAAAACCGATTGGTGGACGGGTGAAATTCATAGTAAGTATCAAAAATCCCCGTTCAAACAATTGAATCGCGCCATTTACCTGTTGAGAAAAGAAATAACGGGTAATGTATGGATCAATTCCGTTGTTTATTTTGAAGATGACGAATTTGAAGGAATTTTTACTGATAGTGACAATACATGGTTTAATAACGTCAATGACTTGGTAGACTACATAAAGAACAATGGTGAGATCACTTACGAAAATAACGAAGCAAAGGAATTTTTCGATAAATGTGTTTCATCGGATTATTTATATGCGAGAAGTGGGAATAACTCCCTACATTGTATTATAACACCCGAATCATTGAATATCCAAACCGAGCAAGGACTTGTTACTCGAAAAAATATATCGCAGATAAATATCATTCATCATTTTTCCTATGATGAGCTGGATATTACAATGAACGATGGTACTCATAGGTGGGCCGTCATTGAAAACGGCAAAATAACAGTAAACGATAACGGAAAGGTTGCCAATTATTCATTGTGCAAGTTGGACTATATTGAAATCGGTAGATAGAAGAATGTTGACTAAGCGTAGACCTCTGTAATTGTTGACGGTTGTAAAAAGTTACTTATCGTTCGATACACTTTCAAAAATCGCCCCCCCCATAGCCGAACTAACGCCAAACGGATAGACTATTCTTGTTCTACACTTCTATATAAATACGTCGAGGTGTCTCTGAGGGACAATTACTTTAGTTTTCTGGGCTGTTGGGTGTTGCCGGGGTTTCTCCGTTATCCTTCTCCTCTTTCTTATTGTGGCTTACACCACGGAGGGCAACCTGACGTCAACGCAAACAAGATTCTTTTTCACAAGACATATCCCTAATGGGTTGAACAACACATCTGGTTTTTATCAAAAAAAAATGACACTTGTAAAAATATAAAAAATTTGATATAATTTTCAGATAAAATACCAAGGAAAATACAAAGATGAACAAGTTCGATATAGAAACAAACAATATGTTAAAGCAAATAGAGCGGGATGCAAAAACTACAGCATGTTTCCTTTGTGGCAAAAAGATTGAATCACCATGCAACTCTCATGTTGTTCCACGTTTTATCTTAAAAGAAATTGCACAACAAGGAATGGTAGAATATGGGCAATCATTAAGTAGACTATCTATTCAAAATACTCAAACAGGAATCAAGAATGCATTTACATTTTTTATGTTATGCAGGAATTGCGATCAAAAATTTTTCTCAGATTATGAAAACCCAGAATCCTTATTAAATTTTGACAGATTGAGCTATGAACAGAAAAAACTTATATTACTTGAAATAGGAGTAAAAAATCACTTATCCCATATTTTTACCAAAAGAAAAATCGTTTGCTTGCAAAGAAAACAGATTGAGCAGTATCAATCACAACAAATGTTATCTCCCGCCCAACTGGATATAATAGAGCACGCAAAATATATAAGAAAACTAAAGAACTATAAAAACAGCACATCATTTCCATTCCAAATACTTTTCAGCAAACTGCTTGATTACGAAACCCAACTTGCCACACAAACCATAATCGCCTATGTGTTTGATTTGAACGGCAAACAATTGTTCAATCCCTACGATTTAACATCCTCATTTTTGTCAAACTATTTTTATTTGGCGGTTTTGCCCTATAAAGGTCAAACTCGAGTGTTATTCTACATAGAAAAATGCAATATACACAATGTCGAGAGTTTAATTAAAGAATTTGAAAAACTTAATGATGACGAAAAATTACACTTTCTATTTGTATCATTGTTAATGTATGACGAGCAATTTTACGTAAATCCGATGTTGTGCAATAAAATGAAACAAAATAGAAAAATAATGGAACTATACTACCAAACAGATCGTATGCCACGGAACTGGGATTATTGCAAAAAGATTAAAGATTATAAAAAGTACACAAACTATTTATCAAGAGAATTTTCCGCTAAAGAATAAATAGGCTTAATGACTAACTGCACCATTCACAGAATGAGAATGTAAAAGAGAAGGCTGTCGCAAATAAATCTTGTCTTCTTGCGACAGGCCCTTCTTTTTTTTGTAGCAGACGTTGCTCCCTCAATACGACTGCCCTTATCTTATGGTAAAACAGTGCCAAATAAAGTCGAACCTCAATAGTTCCAAATTACTATTTTTCAATAAAGCGTACTTTATTTTAGTTACAATTTCACACTTCTACAATCATCTATAATTAGTTTTCAGTGCGGCAATCGGCAGATTTTTCAAAAATCAATCGGCAATATTTTAACTTTCCAATCGGCACGATTTTGCAATTTCGTTCGGCACTTTTCAAACAACATGGTTAAATACGGGCGAATTCTTTTTTTATCTGATTTGAATAACCACCAAGAACTTCCGACACTAAAAATATAGCCGCCCACATTTTCCAATCGTCCCACACCACAGAATTCATCGAAACTCTGACGTGCGATTGGATTGTCATCATCCAAATAAGTAGTTTTCATTTGTCATACACCAATCTCTAGATATTGCTATTCTCGATACGTATCCAAAATTCACCCTTTTCTACTCAACAGCTCAGTAACAACAGTTGACACCTCGGTATAAGGATTTTTATCGACTTCCTTCATATCTTCATCAAAATTACTGTTTTTCGCATCGGCGTTGTTTATTGCTATCAAATGCTTATCAAGCAAATTGGCAACCGCTAAAACATCCATACTTTCGGTATATCCAGATATGTACTTAGCCATTTCATCCTTCACCTTTTGCGAAGACCCGAGAACACGCGGATTCTTCGTAAAATAGTACATCAGCCATATTTCAAAACAAGGATTAGACGGTATCAGCTCAATATTTTTATATCGTTTCTTTGCCTTTACGTATTTATCGTATTTGTCATTGTCTAAGTCCAAGTCTACCAAACAGTAAACTTTGTCACCAAGGGCAGCGTCCAACTGTTTGTCTGCAAATATAGCATTTGCCTTTTTCGCCATACTGGATATATCAGTTGCTTCACTATTTTCTATATACAAATTATACGGCGCGTACCTATCCTTGAAATGATTAAAATATGTCCGTTCAGTTTGGTTTCGCCCTTCACAAACAATATAAATCAGCGGTTTCCGCTTTCTTTTGTACTCTTCTTTCCCTTTTCTTGCCATATCACGCCCCCTTAATATAAGGAATAGCACCGAACCTACCAAGCAAATAAGCTTTTTCGATATTCTCGGATTTTCTTGGCGAGAACTCGGCTAAAGAATACAATTCGGTTTTACCTGTATTATAATCCCTTTCGGTAAACCAAATATCGTCCCGTCTGAATATATCCAAATCGAGCAAGTTGGTGTCGTGTGTGTTGGCAATTAACTGTGCATTGTTTTTATTGATATCTTTATCGAGAAACAACTTTACAAGATACTCAACCATCAACGGATGCAGACTTTTATCCAATTCGTCCACAAACAGCACGCGACCTTCCTTGAACACATAATAAAGCAACGGAGTATACTTAAACATCTGCACTGTGCCCAAAGACTCTTCCGTCAAATTCAAGCTATATCTTTCGGATGTTTCGCCGTTTTTTATATCATGGAACGTCACGAAATCATAGACATTGGAATTTTCTAAGCGTGTAGCGCTATCGGAATCTTCTTTCGCCATAACTCTAATAAGTTCTTTCAAAAGATCCGAACCATTGCTTGCATCAATAATTCTTTTTGAATCCATCTTAAAATCACTAATGCTTATATCTGCATTATTGAGTATCTTTAGGCAAAACTCTTTATAAGACTCCACTTCATTATTGGCATATATCTTATCCAAATTAGTTTTCCACTGCCATTCAATATTCATTGCAACCATTATGGTATTCACCAAATAATCAACGGCGGGCTTTGTCTTTTCATAATTCCATGATGCCGATGTAACGAGGAACAACTTGTTTTCCAAATTTCTATCTTTAAGCTCATTCAGGAGTTTTGCGTCTTTGTTGAATTCGTAATTGTTTGTATTTGTCCTATTAAAAACCATTGTCGGCTTGGCAGAATAGTAAATGTCCAGACGTTCATCAATTACCCTTTCTCTTGTACAGCTAAATTTATATGTGTACTTCAAGCCATCCTTGATAAAAGTAATTGAGAACTCGGAAGGCTTATTAAAGCAGTCATTGCAGAACTTAAACGGAACGACACCTATAGGCGTTTTTTCCAAAAGACTGTTTGAATTTTCTATAAACTTGGAAACAAACAGCATCGCCTCTATAAAAGAGGATTTACCCGAAGCGTTTGCGCCATAAATTATCCTTGTCTTTGAAATGCGTTCTTTTCCTTCGACAATCAGGTTTTCTTCGTGTGTTTTGTCCTTATTTGCGAGCATTGTAAAGTTGCATTCATCCGCAAACGACATGTAATTCTTAAACTTAAAATCGATGATCATAATTAACACCTCGCTTAACTATTATATTCCACGACAAGTTTATTGTCAACTTAAAAAACCCATTTTAATCATTATTTTTTACATTTTTGTAATTTTTATGCAAAAATACGAAAAATAATTTACTTTTCAACCATTATTAATGCAGATATACATAAGTGAATCTCAAAAGAAAAACAACATTGACTTTTAATTTAAAAACAATCATTCGCATCAAAGTATATGTCGTATTTGCCATCCGAAGAAGAATTGGCAAATGCAATAAACACAGAGCGAAAAGTATTAGGGGATTCAAAAAGTAAAAATCGGATACCGAAACGAGTGATCATTTGCCAGCTTCTTTCTCAACAATCTCTTTGCCGTCGGTTTTTAGAAAACCGACGGCAAAGCTCGTTACACTATATTTTGCAAATACTCTTCAACGTTTTTATAAACTGTTTTGATAACAAGTTTATTTTTTGGGTTTATTACATTTTTCGTCAAAAATATGCCAAAACTCATTGAAGTACACCTTTGGAGTTTCGCCCAACAAAGACGTCCAGCCAGTTACGTTACTTTCCCTCAACATCTTAGCAACGTATAAATAATTTTTATTATGAAGATCATCTGATAAGTTATCAATAATCTTATTTCTATACTTGTAATATGGTTTTTTAGTACTAGCAAATGCTCCGATTACAACAAATAGTGTTCCAATAAAAACTATTGTTTGCTCGCTTATTTTGTTCAAGATGCAAAGTTTATACATTTGAAATGCATAATCCAACAACAGATTTGCATCTTCTTGATAACCATTTTCAATCAAAGATTTTATTCTCCACCCAAAAGCATTCGAAACTTGTTGTATTACTAGTTCTTGTCCCTTTTCTATTGAATTAACTGCAATATCAAACAAGTTTTTATAAATTTCAACTCGAACTTCTTTTTCGAGGATCAAAGAAAGACCAGTTTTATTATCAAGGAATGCATTTATTGTTTCAATGATCTCGCAAATAAAATCCACATTTTGCCTATAATGAGATTCACAAGTGATACTTAAGTCGTCAATGACTTTTTTCATCAAACTTTTAGAGATTATTTTTTTTGAATCCATTTCCACAATAACCTCTTTATAGCTTTCCAATACAATATATTGCATTTTATAGTCACTATTTATGGCAACAATATTGATAGCCCTTTGATAAGTTGAAATCCACATTTCCTGTACAATCTTATCTTTCTGCTGTGTATTTAATATACATTCTTTAAGCACTGATAATAATTGATTTACCCAACCAATTCTATTTCTTGATAGTGCTTTATAAACCAAATAATCTAGTTTACCACTTAGTTGTTTTACCTCATCTTCATTATTCATACAAGACATAGCCTTTTGTACAAAATCCGGAAACAGCTGGGTCGCCACTACACTTCGACTATCGATTACTGATTCCACAAAACAATAACGAATATCAAAAGCCATATCACTTTCCCCAATTTCTGCATATTGTTTTGATATCCAACCAATAAAGGCCATAAACTCATCATTAAACGTCACTCCTTTATCAATGAGATTTTTGACAAGTTTATAAATACCTTGCTTGATATTTTTATTGTTCTCAATCACTTTCTTTGAAAAGATTGACGCTATTGCTCCATATGCACTCTTTTCATTGTCAAATCCAATCCTATTCAAAATACTATCTTGCAGTTCACTAAATAATAAATCTGCGTAATCCATGTATTTATCAGAAGCATCAGTTATCACTTTAGACAAATAACGCCAATATTGTCCATCAACTCTTTCTTTTAGTTCATTTATTCCTATAAAGTATACCGTTTCTGCTTTCTTTATGAATTTTCTAAAAAATTCTTTTTTATCCAATTCCATAGCTTTAGATTCCAAATAGGCGAAAATCGAGAACACATACATTGCTTGATTCTTAAGCAAACACTCATTTTGGGCTACTGCCGTAATTATGCTATCCAAGTATGTATCCATGAATGAATCAATTTCACATTTAAGACATTCAAAAATTAAATCTCTTATTTTGCGTAATATTTTTCTATTCAATTCACTCGCCAATACAGAATCTTCATCTTTGAAAAGTTTTGCCTGAAACATACGGCATGCTTTCCACGCATCTTTGACCCCGTCTACACCATCCATCAAGTCTTTATTTCTATTTTCAATAAAAGTTTTCCAAAAAACGAAGTATGCATCAATTACTTGAACGCAAGTCATTTTTTCATTTCTTAAATAGGCATCGTCATAAATTGAAACTAGTTCTTCAAATTCATTAGATATCTTTTGAAAGTCTTTACTGATTTTTATAGAATCAAATACACTTTCTACCTTATCTTTAATTACATTATTTAACTCTCCCGTAGCAAAGCCAAAATATATGTTCAGTCCACAAAGTAAGGATAACAATACACAGTCTATCACATATGCTATAGAAAAGAAGAATAAACCTTCTCTTACAAATAAAATTATTATACCCACTATCAACAAAGCAACATATAAGAATATCAGCGATTTGCTTCCCCTAAAAACAATTCGTCCTATTGATTTATTGCAAAACCTGTTTTCATACAATTGCTTTATTATAAAAAGATACGAAAACCACAAAGTAAAAGCCAACGTCAAAAACGAAATGGCCATAACCACAACACTTTCGTTTTCATAATGTTCTTTTCCTATTATAGTATCCAATACACAACCCAATGCAAGTAAACATATAATTATAATAATAAAAACTATTTCTGTTGCTTTTTTAATGTTTTTCTTTTCTCTCATTGTTTATCTCCTATGTATCTAAGTAGTTAGCATATAATGCATTTTACTATATAACAAAAAACTCACATCTTAAACATAAACTTCTTTGCACTTAATTTTATTATATCATACGTTTTAGTGTTTTGCAATACCCTCTTTTAGATTTGATATCGTATCAATAGCTTTTCTATCGTTTAATTATGTTTGGTGTGTTCTCTCCGTTTTTCATTTTCGCCTTTCGTCTTGGGGTTTGTACCACGGAAGGCAACCTGACGTCAACGCGAAAAAATTCTTTTTCGCAATACATATCTCTAATGGTTTGGACAACATTTTGCTCGTATCGTTAGAGTGTAAGCAACTAAAAATCTTGTCTTAGCTCGACTTAAATTTTTAAGTCGGGCTTTTTATGTTTGCCGGAGCGAAAAACAATTTTTTCGTTCTCGTTGACGTCAGCCGAAAAGCAAAATAAATTTGCTTACTCGTGCTTGACTTCCGTGGTACTGCACCGTCGCCGAAAGGCGAAAAAGAAAAACGGAGGTATGTAAAAATGAAAAAAGAATTTACTAAAGTTGAAAAGTATGGTTTCAAAAAGGGAATCGAAATATTCAACGAAAATGAAACGCACGGTTACTTCGCTGTAGCCGATGACGAAAAAGCCATTGCAAGAATGCAACGTTACGTCGACAGTGGCATGAAGGGTGATGAGAAACTTACGTACACGCAAGTACTGTTTTTCAAAGGCGTAATTGCTGGTATTCGGTTTGGTCTTAAACGCAAAGCCGTTTATCCCGAAAGAGAAAGAACTTCTTCTTTCCAACAACGTTACGAAGAACACTGCTACGGTAAAGAAAACCACTACGACGGTTTTGCTTGGTACGAGGTATTTTAACATGAAAACATCTTTAAATACTCAATCCCAATACGATTACTGTGATGGCGAGTGCATAATGAATTTCTATTGCATTGATGTAAATGACAAACAAATAACCGTGGCTGTACAGCGTCTTGGTCACGTTTTTCTTGATACGTATCAACTTTTTGACGACAACAACGGCAAATATTTCGAGTACGGCGTTATGTGCGACCGCATCTATTTAGACAAATTTTATAATTAAAGGAGAAGCAAATGAAAACAGTATTCAGAGAAGCGATTAAACGAATCGACTTGGTAATGGACGAAGACGAAACCACTTTTGCCCAATACTTTCTAACAATTTTCCAAAAGACAGACACATACAGCGACTTTGTTGCCGTAAGACTTTCTTACAAAACAGTACATGTTTACGTGACAATTAAGGCATTCAACGACGCAATTAAATGGTTGCAAACATACGGCGTTATTACAGGTGTGCACGACTCGATGGCTTACGTACTGCCACACTTTGAAATAGATTTCGATCCGTTTGAATACACCGATGCAATTGTTACCGACAAAGAAATTTACTAAGGAGAGCAACAATGGAACAAACAGAAAAAGTAGAACCAATTATTGACCTTGAAGCACTGCTTGAAGAAGTACAAGATATGATTGAGGAACGCAGAGCAATCGAAGGAGATTACGATGGATGGTATTAAGATAGTTATAGGCTCTTGGGGCAGCTACAATGAATGTAACGAACGTGCGCTTGGCTCTAAATGGCTGGATTTGTCCGAGTACACCACTTGGGACGAAATTGCCGATGAACTTAAAAACGAAGGCTTTGTGCTTGACGGCATTGACGAAGAATTGTTTATACAAGACGTCGAAGGCATTTACGACGGCTCTGTCAACTGGGATTACGTCAATCCCGAAAACCTGTTTAACACGTTGAAAGAATCCGGTGTGTTGGACAACGAATACAAATACAACGTGTTTTGCGCATTTCTCGAAGTGCGGGATTTCGACGAGTTTGAACGCCGAGTAAATAATCACGGCGAACACTGGGACGACGACATCAACTTATGGCAAAACTACGATTGGTACGACTACGGCAGAGAAATAATGGACTGCTGCGGAGAAAAGTTGCCCGAGCACTTGGAAGATTTCTTCGACTTCGAGCGATACGGCAGATACTGCGGCGCAGATTACGTATACGAATACAGCAACGGGCTGATAGAAATTCAATAGCAAAGCGAGTTACGGTTATGCAACTCGCTTTTTTAATTAAAAACATATAAGGAGAACTAAAATGAAAACTGAAATACAGCAATTTCTCCACACGTAAGCGTTTTTTCGTGACCGTTTACAATCACTTTGACGTTTCCTTTTTTGACAAAAATCATCTCCCGACTGCCGTGGTAGTGCGCAGGGATAAAGTTGTCTGTTGCCGAATGAAAATTGAAATACTGATTGTTATCTGCATTGTTCTCATAAAAGCCGTGTTTGTTCATTTGTCACCTTTCACTTGTTTGTCGTACATATTATTGTTGCATTTTCAAGGAATCACTAACTTCAATACAGCGGATTTTTTGCAAAACGTCGCTATGTGATTGATTGGGGTACGCCAGAAAAATTTCCACATAAATATCATATCACACTTAATTGCAAAATGCATACAATATTCAACCATTCTCTCTTTTTAAACATAGTCCGTTCTAGACGCTCTTTTCACGGCAAAAAACTACACATCCATATCGTCGTACTTTCACAAACTATTCAAGGACACGTTCCACACCACCCCTAAGCACGTCCGCGCAAGAAATGCCAACCGAAATTACTAATATATTTTTTGTTCGCCATAGCACACGGTCGTGCCACCAAGCGTGATGGTCTGTAAGTTTTGCTTACAGACCATCATTTTTACATTTTCAGGGACACTTTCACCCCTCTTTGAGCAATTTCATAGCAAATCATCAGACCGAGTAGCGGTTTGGGATCTATCCAATAATCTCGGCGGTAATTTGGAATTTCCAAAACACTTTTTGAAGGGTTTGTATGGCAATGTTGCCAATACAGTAAAAGTACTTGAATTACAATCGTCACTTGTTCACGCAAAGGAAACGGGAGAAATAAAAGATATCCCATATCATTTTGAAGAATTCCCGCACACGCCGACTAAGAATGGGGATTTGTTTACAGGAGAACTCCATATTATCATCAATGATATGGACGCCTCATCCACAGAGTTAGCCATCCGCTGGGCTGCTTCGTACCCACGGGTAACATTCTATGGATGCAATTCGCTCGGCATCGGTCGCTTTGGTGACTTATGTATCTACTACTTGCCAAATTCTCAAATTGTATTGTGGTGTCCGCAGAAGATATTTGATGCAGGAATTCAAGAGACTGTCGGATTCGAGCCGGATTTTTGGATTGACAGTCACGATGTTGTTTCCATAGTTTTGAATCATATATCTACTAAATAACACTGCCATCCGTCTAAAAAATCGAGTATTTTGGTTACTAATAAGTTTTCATAACTTGTCAACTCTTGCGTGGTACCGTGTGTTGATACAGGGAGACGAAAAACTAAAAACAGCCAAAAAAAATACTTATCGTCCGACACACTCTCGAAAATCGCCCGAAAAACGAGATTTTGGCATACACACACTTCGGCTTATTCGATTTCGAGTAGGCCGATTTTGTTATTTCAGGGCATTTTCGTAGCAAAAAAGTAACTCCAAAGTACCAAAATTTCACCCCACTACATCATAACCCGGGCGAGCAGTCCTTGTTTGCTTGGGTTTTTGTTTGTAAAAAAAAGAAAAATCCCGACGAGCCGTCACCGGCCCATCGGGATTTGTTTTGTCCGAATAATTAAACTCTACTTCTATACGGACTAAAGTTTATTTTTTCCACCCCGAATACAAGCGAGTAAACAATATTCAACCAAATGCAACATCACTCCGTGAGGCATAGATTGTTGTGCACCTTTCCCGGTGCATGCCCGTGTTTCCGCGACGCTACCGGGCGTGCAAACTTATTCCAACGCCTTACCCTCAAGAAAGCCTACTGCCATTCCGCCGCAAAAAGTGTCGCAGGCCGCCGTAGTCTCCACCACCTTTACTTTGCCGCAAGAGTAACGTTTGCGCTTGGCAAAAGTGCAAATCTCGTATCCGCGCCCGATGTTGCGACAATCGTTTTTACGCCACACTCAAACAATGTCTCCGAGCCGCCAATCAATGCAAGTTCCGTTTCGTCAGGCACAAGCAAATCCACATTCAGACTACCTGCTACATAATTTATTTCTTTCTCCCTTTGTACACGGTTTTCATAAACTCCTCGGCAATCTTTTCGCCGTCCGCGGACACAACCAACGATATTTGCTTTTTGGCAAAATCATCCACCGCAAACAGATTCATTGTATTGCAATTCAATGTAAGTCCGCACGCAGGTCCGCTGTCCACAACGCAAAACGACGTATCGGCAAAAGTGCAAAAATCATAGTCCGTTACGCACATTGCCGCGGCAACGTCATGCAACACAGGCACGTACTTACACTCGCTGTTGTCGTTCCACATACGAACCAGTTGCGACAGCGTTCCACCAAGCCCGTTGTCACAAAAATTCAGCAACGTATCGTAATTTTGCTTACCAAGACTCAAATCTTTTGTCACATTCCACGGCACATAAACAAGGGGTAAATTGCTTTCGGCAACAACCCTTGCCGCCGTCGGATCTTGTGCGATATTCCACTCGTTCTGGTGCAGCGTGAAGCAGCCGCCCATGATTACCACCTTGCCGACTTTGTTCATTTTGTCGGGATATTTTGTCACGGCGTAAGCCAAATTAGTTTGTGCGCCGATTGCCAACACGACCAAATTCTCACCGTACTTGTCGGCACAATCCGCCAAAAATTTCACGGCAACATCGGGGGCATCGTTAACCTTGTTATCTTCGACAAAGTAATTTAATTTGCCGAAAATTTTTGCCGATTTACTGACGGGCGTACTGTAACCGGCATAAACGGGAACGTCGCTTTTGCCCACACTGTCGAGCAAAGCACGCACTGCGCCTACCCTGTTTCGAGCTTCTCTGTACACCGTGGTAACGCCCACTACGTCGTATCCTTTTGCCAGAACGTAGGCAATAGCCATAGCGTCATCTATGTCGTCACCGATGTCCGTATCTATAAACAATTTCATAAACTATTCCTACTTTGTAAGTATTACGCCATCCGGCAAACGCACCGTCGACTTCACAACACCGTTTGACAGCTCGTGACGCACATAAATCTTGCCGTACCTCGTCGGCAATTCGCCTTCGGCAAAGTCAAGTCCGCAAAGGTGGGGAGTAATGCTTACACTTTGGTAGCCCACCGCCGCGGGGACGATACCCAGCACATAGCCGAAAAAGAAATCAATAAATCCCGACGACCAACCGTGGCACAAACTGTGGCGCAGCCCTTTGTAGCAAAACTTGCCGTAATCGGCGTGAATATTTTTGCGTTCGCTATTCGGCAAAGCGGTAATAGACGACGGGGTGTCGGCAAGCCACTCCATGTCGAAATCTTCCCAGAATGTCGTCGCGCCCATGTCAAGCATTGCGCCGAAGTAATCTCGTATCACTTTCAGCGCAAACTCGCCCTCACAAAGATTTTGCAACGCCTTGACAATTACACAACTCATAAACGCCGTCATGCCGTTTGCACCGCCCTCTCGTAACAGTTTTGTTGCGGTTGTTTCGTCAATCCTGTTTGCCAATACTCCCAGTGCGGTAACCTGTTTGAAGGTCGATTGCTTGTAATCGTACATGTCAAGCCGAGCCAAGGTTTGTTCGATGTTTGCGGTAGGTTCTCCGAGTTCGGCAAGAAACGCCTTTGTTTGTTGCAAAGCATATGTAAGCAAGTAACGCCAACCGATTTCGCTATCTGCCGTCTGATGCGTCGGCCAATCAACAAAAAACTCGTTTCCGTCAAACATTCCGTTGTTGCTTTGACTGTAACAAATATTTCCGTCGGGCTGCACTATTTCGTCAAAATCGCACAAAATTTTGTATACGTATGGTAATTTTTGCAACACGTACGACTTGTCACCCGACAACTTGTAGTACTCGGCAAGGCACACGAGCCACCACGCCGAATAGGACGGAATACGATTCACCCAACAACCGTCGAAGTCGGAAACCATGTCCAATACGCGCGTAAACTGCGGAATAACGCCATACAAATTGAATGCGCCGACAAGCTCGGGGTAAAAGTCGCCAATCCACACAACGCGATCGCGCTTGACGCCGTCCCAAATTTCCTTTTCACGCACGCACAACGAAATAGTCCTCGCGGCGACGTCGAAAATGTCGTTTATGCGTTCATCACTGCAATTAAATTTGCCTTGCATCGTCAAGCCGTTGGTATCTTCCTCCGCGTAAACGGCAGTGATGTTTACGTCCGCGCCGCCCACAGGGTCGATGCGTGCAAAACGGAAACCGCTTTCCGTCGTAGAAAAATCCGACCAACACACAACGGGATATACGGCGTCGCGCAACGAATGGTTATTGCCGGCATTGTTTTGTCCAAGCTCGGCGCACGCCTCGGCAACGGACTCGCCCAGCCGAATACGCACCTTACCTTCGCACTCGTTGTACCCGAAAACCACATGCACCCTACCGCAAATTTCTTTACCGAAGTCCACCACAACGTATCCGCCCTGCTTTACGGTGCAAGTTTCCGCCATAAACACGTGTTTTTCGGTGAGCGCATTGTCGGCAAGCACATGTATATTTGTTGCCGACTTGCTGTCGACAATTTTTACAAAGTTCACTTTGTTCATACTTTTTTACAACCACTTTATTTCTTTTGCTCCAAGCGTTACGCTTCGCTTGTTGCCGTCAACGTCGTAGTACGTCGTTTCCACGGCATTGTCACTGTCGTTAAACAGCGCATATTTGCCGCTTTGCTCGTAGAAAAACACATCCACGTCGGCACTTTCGGCATAGTTATACTTCGTTTTGTCCTCGCCGCGCATTGCCCACAAAAACGCACGATACAGCAAACGGATAGTCTGATTGTTTGCCGTAATGCCCGACAAATACACACTACGCCCTTTTCCGTATTCGTTTACGGCAAAATGCACGTTGCCTGCGTTTTGATTCCCTTTGGGGTACTCCCAATCGTAATCGGCGGCAAGCACGGTTGCGCCTACGGGATAAATGTTGCGCACGAAACGATTGAAACCGACAAGCGACATATCTACGCCTTGCGTAATCCAATGCTCGGGCACAATGTCGATGTCGTCACGCTTTTCAAAATGGCGGAAGTCGCACTCGCGTTCCACACCGAGCACATCGGACAGTTGAATAAACCTGCCCTGACGTTGGTAACCGCTCGGCTCGCCCACACCCACAAAACCGCCGCCGTTGTCCACAAAGCGACGAATTGCAGTAAGCAAGTCGGGGTTTGCCCAACATTTGTCGCCGTGAAAGCTCGTTCCGGTCAGTCCGCAAGACACAGCAATGTCGTACCCGTCCAGTTTGCCATCCAAAACATCGTCGAAAGACAAAAAGTCCACGTCAAACGGCAACACCGCAAGCGCAGCAAGAATGGACCAATAGTAGCATGCACCTTGCCCCGCGTCGTCAACAAACGTACCGTTGAGCATCCACGAATCGCGCCGTCCCCAATAGGACAGCACGGCGATTTTGCCCTTACTCTTACAACTTGTTTTGCCGACATTGGTACGAATTTCACGAAACTCGTCGCACACTTGCCTGACGGCTTTGACAAATGTCGGATACTCGGCAACTTGTTTGAGATAACCGCCGAAACCGATACGGTCGATTGGCTTTTTCAGCATGCCTCGGCGCATACTGTTCCAACAATTCAGCAAAATTTGCGTGCCTCGCTCGTCGCCGGGGCACTCGTTGGGGAAGAAGTACGGGTTTAGCCGTCCTTCGGTAAAGTCGATACCTTGCATATTGGCAATTTGTTGCACATAAATTGCACTGCTGGGCGCGCCTACAACGCCGTCAAGCCCGATATTTGCAAAGTACGGCGAATACGGTTCTACGCCGATACGGTGGTCACCGTCAAACATAATGGCTTTTTTGCCGTACTTGTGACACAAATCCACAAACAGTTTTGCCCAGTCGGCACACTTGCGTTGTACAAAATCCACATACGCGCGCATTGTGGGATTGGGGATTCGGAAACGATTGGAATAGTAACCGCCGTCGACGATATCTTCCAACGTGATTTCACGCCCCGTTTCCGCACTGAACAGCTCGAACATAGCCGGCGAAGCCGTCATTGCGTAGCAATGCCAATCCCAGATACGTTGTTTAAGCCCCGTAACGTTGACAATAAAAAAGTTGTAGAAAAACGTGGTAAAACGCACCACCGTCACGTCGGGGTTAGCTTTCAGCCAACTTTCCATACGGCTGAGCATATGGGCAAGCGCCTCGGGGTACACGGGGTCGAGATCGATGTCCTTAGGCACGTGCCAATTGTTGACATGGTAGTTGTATATCTGCACTGGGTCCCACGTGTTGACGGCAAAAAAGTTGACGGTATACTCGTGGTAAAGTTTGCAGTTTGTTATGCGCACGATATTGTTGCCGAGGTATTGCCAATCGGCGTGAATCGTGCCGTCGGTGCGGTCGATAACCTGCCAATACTTTTTGTAGTCAAGCGTGTTTACTTCCAGACTTTCCCTGAATGTGTTTGCAAGCAAGTCCACGTCCAGCGCGTCGCTTTTTGCCGTCACGCGATCGGTTGTCAGGGCAACGTTTTGCCAATATTCCTTGTGCGCAAGGGCGTATTCGTGATCTTCGCGCACGATAAAATACGCCTTGTAAACATCAGAGCCGAACTGCCTGACGTCTGCCGGCAAACTGACTCCGTCGCAATCACGCACGGCGTCCGCACCCCAGTATTGTAACAATTTTTTGGTACCGTCCACAAAATTTGCGTCGGTAGGTATGGTAACTCTGCCTTTACTCATGGTCGTCCGCCTTGTAATCGATGGTTACGGGCTTGTCTGCCTTGACGGATTTGTCCGCCGCAAATACGGTCAGATGTCCGTTGATGCTGTCGGCAATGTCCGTGCAGGAAATTGACGGAGTTTTGCCGCAAAGATAGTCAATAAAATCGGCAACAAGTCCGCGGTCACCGCCGTAGTGACCGCCCGTTTCGCCTTGCTTGTCGTCAAATGCAATTTTTTCTTCGGTAAAGAAATCGGTATTTTTGTCAAACTTCCGCACAATCAGTTCACCGCTCGGGTCACCCTCGATCTCGCCTTCGGTACCGCTGACAAATATCGTGCGGGTAGGCTTCATTGCGCCGAGCAATACCATGTGGTTTGCCGTACTACCGTTACCGAAACGTACTACTACGTTTTGGTGGTCGAGCAAATCTCCGCCGCACTTAAACACGCAACGCCCGTGAGGGTTGTTTGTTTTAAGCGATTCGTACTTTTCTTCTTCCGTCACGTCCTGCCAATTTTTCCCCGTGCATTGCCACGGATACCAAGGCAAAACGGTGTTTTTTATGTACATTGCTTCGGCTTCGTAAATGCAGTTTTTGCGTACCGTTTCGGGACAATCCACCAAACATCTCGTACCGCTGCCGACGGGCGCGTTTTGCACTGTAAAGTATGTTCTGTCGCCGTTACTGTACACTTCAACGGGCGTTGTCGTGTTGTTTAGCCAACAAATTAAATCCAGATCGTGGCAACACTTGGCAAGCAACAACGACGAACCGCACTCGGCTTCGCTTGCCCATTTTCCGCGCACGTAACTGACCGACGAGTGATATGCGCCCACCCGTTCGCTTGTTTGAATATTCTGCACTTTGCCTATCGTTCCGCTTGCAATCAATTCCTTCACCTTGCGGTAAAACGGAGCATATCGTAGCACGTGACAAGTCATCAACTTGACGTTGTTTTGTTCGGCGACCGACTTCAGATGCAGCAAGTCCGCCTTGTTGTTGACAAGAGGTTTCTCAAGTAACATATGGTAGCCTTGTTTAAGAAACGGTACAGCCGTAGCAAGATGCAAACTGTCCATTGTGCCGTTGATTACCGCGTCGGCAATTTTACCGATAGCAAGTACGTCTTCGATGTTGTCAAAACACATATTTTTGGCAACGCCGAAGTTTTCGCGCATGTAGCGCAAACGTTCCGGATTCGGGTCAACCGCCGCAACCACTTGCATTTGTTTGAGGTTGTCCACGCCTTCGTGGCAGTACACCGTAGCTCTGTCGCCGCAACCCACAACTAAAACCTTGATTTTCATACTATTTGTTTCCCGTAAGTTGTATTCCTTCGATAAGTTGTTTTTGGAAAATGATAAATACAATTATCATCGGTATCATCAGTATCACGCCGAGTGCCATTTGCACGTTGGGCAATGCGTCCACCGCCGCCGACTGTCCGAGATAGTTGACGTAGATGTATTGGTTGATTGTGTAGTACTCGGGCAAATCGTTGTACATCAACGGGCGCATAATGTCGTTCCACGCAGATATGAACGCCGTCACGGCAACGTAGGATATTACAGGCTTTATGAGCGGTAAGGTCAGTTGAAACATCTTGCGGAACGTACCTGCGCCGTCGATGTCCGCCGCCTCGTACATTTCCTTGGGGATACCGCGAATAAATTGGATGATAAGAAAGATGTTCATTATGCCGCCGCCGAAAAACGACGGAACGGTGAGCGGCAACAGCGTGTTTGTCCAACCGAGGTCGACAAAGATGGAGTACACGGGCAGCAGCAACAAAATGTTGGGTATCATTATCGTGCAAAGTCCCAGCGTAAACCAGAACTTACTGCCGAAAAACTTGATTTTGGAAAAAGCATACGCCGCCATAAATGCAGTAAGCGGCACGCCGATTACCGCGCAAAGGCAAGTGATAAAGGTGTTTTTCAGTCCGATAAGAAACCCCTCGTCGGTAAAGGCTTGCACGTAGGCTTCAATAGTAAAGTTTTTGGCAAACAACCCTGCGCCCATGCTTGTGATTTCGTCCAGCGAAAAGAAACTACGCGACAACAAAATAAACGCGGGAAAAATTGCCAACACCGAAAAGAAGACAAGTATCACGTAAATAACCACGCGCTCGGTTTTGCTAAGTTTGATTTTGTCCATATTATGCGTCCTCGTAGTAAACCTTTTTGTTTGCCTTAAACGTGATTGCCGACAGTGCGGCGATTACAATAAACAGCAAATACGACAATGCGCTGGCAAAGCCGTAATTGCCTATGCCGTCGGTGGTCTGGTTGTAAATCATCAGTCCGTAGAAGTTGAGGTTGCCGTTGAAACCGCCGCGCGATGACAACATCAACACCGACTCGCCGATTTGCAGCGTGCCGATAAGCGAACCGAGCAACTGCAAGAAGATAAACTTGCCCATAAGCGGCAACGTAATTTTGAACAGCGTTTGCAACCGCGAACTGCCGTCGATTGCCGCCGCCTCGTACACGTCTGACGGGATAGATTTCAGACCCGCAATCCACATCGGCGTGGTACAACCGTAGGAGAATATGCCCGTCAAAAAGAAGCACAAAACGGCAATTGTTTGGTTTTCCGACTCCAACAGTTGCGACGGTTCTTGTCCCGTTGCAATCAGTATCTGATTGAACAGCCCGAACTCGTCCGGACCGAACATATACTTGTATATGGACGCGCCGACAATACCCGGGATAAGCGCAGGCAGGTACACCAACACTCGGAAAAGTTTGGAACACTTGATGGGCGCAGTAAGCAAATACGCAATGAAAAATGACACAATAAGTCCGATGGGAATTGTAATTGCCGCATATACAAGTGTAAGCTTGATTGAGCGCAGTACCCACTCGTCGGTCAATGCACGCACATAGTTGTCGATACCAAGTGCCGACGGATCGTAACCTGTTACGGGGCTGTAATCCTTGTAGAAACTTTGCACCAGCGCAAGCCCTAACGGATACACCGTAAAGCCGATAAGTCCGATAAGAAACGGCAACAACAAGCCGTAACCTATGGCGTTTTCTTTCAGTTTTTTCTTGATTTTTGTTTTCATAATAATAGATTTGCCGTTGCTCGAAGTTTAATCAAGCCAATCGGAGTTTGTCTATATACAATTGCCGTTTTGTGACAATTAACGACAAATTACGTACCGCTTCAACTAATTAAACAACGTTTATGTTGCGTTTTGTCTTGTGTTTCAAAAGTATTAAGAGCCGTGCTTTACGTCATGCCGAAAAGCCCGACAGATGTTCAAGGGTTTGAGCGCACGGGACAAACCCTTGAATAAATTTTTGCTACTTACCCAACAACGTGTCCACCTTGGACTTGAATGCCGCAAACTCCGCGTCGCGGTCGTTGGTGTTGAACATAGAGTAGATGAAGTTGTCTTTCAGTTCCTTATAGACGGTCAGTTGTTTTGCCGTCGTAAACCCATGGACGTAGTTCATTGCAAGGTCGCGCTCCGGATGGGCAACAAACGCATTGTGGTTGAGATCTGCGGAAATAAAGTTGCACCACTCGGCAGAACTATCGTTGAGTAGCGACTTCAACACGGGCACACCGCTACCCGTCTTGCCCATAACTTGCTGACCTTCTTCCGAAACGATGTACTTCAAAAACTTCCACGCCGTTTCCGCCTTTAAGTCACTGCAACCGGACGTTATGCCGTAACCGCTGCAACCCGCGCCGATGCAGGACGTTTTGCCGTCGTTGTCGGTGATGCGGGGCAGACTGACGAAATCGATGTTGTTGTCCAATGCGTCGGCAAAACTCTTGACGTTGGGGCGCACGGTAAAGCTCATTGCCGCTTGCTTGTTGACAAACACGTTGGCGTCGTTGCTTTGTCCGATGGGGTTGGCGTAACCCAAACCTTTGTAGGTTTGCTTGCCGCTTGTCTGGTCGGCGTAATTGAGCAGTTTGTTGATTGCAGTCTTGACAACCGCAGTGTCGTTGAACAAGCTACCGTCGCTTGCAAGGAAGTCGCCGCCGTAAGACTTGATGTACGGGTAGTAAACCGCCGTCCAGCGAGCGTTCATTTCCACAGGCCAAAAGTCGTACTTCCTGGTACTTGCGAGGATGTCGCTACGTTTGGCAATCAGTTGCTTGCACACATTTTCAAAGTCTTCCATCGTCCAGTCGTCCGACGGTTTGCCGATGCCTGCAATGCGGAACATCTCGGTGTTGTAGCACACAACAACCTTGTTGTAGTCGCGCGGCAGCCAGTAGTAGTTGTCGTCGCCATCGCCGCCGCTTTTGCCGAGTGCCATCATGGACTGTACGTAGTCGGCTTCGTTTATTCCGTCGCGTTTCATATATTCGGTGACGGGGCGAAGCAAATTCATTGACGTCCAGTACTCGCTGTTGTAGTCGTACACGGAGATGATGTCCGCCATAGTTGTCTTGCCGAAGTTCTTTTGCACGTAGCTGTCGTAGCCTTGGCTGATTTTGACAACCTTAATCTTGATATCTTTGTTTTCTTCCTTTGCCGTAAAGCCTTCAATCAACTTTTCGATGATGTTGACTTCCGTCTTGGTTACATCCACCGCCACGCGCAACGTCGTAGGGTCTGTTGCGTCGCCGCCGTTGTTTACGTTGCAAGCGGCAAGTACGGGCAACAACATCGCAGCAACAAGCAGACAACAAAGAATTTTTATTGTTTTGTTCATACCAAACTCCTTTTGAACAATTTTTATTGTAATAAGTTTATTTAATCATCACAAACAGCCCGAATTTGTTTTACTTTACCGTCACTTTTACGTTGGACAGTTTGACGGTAACCACCACATAGCCGTTTACCTCGGTGTAGTCGGTTGTTTCCGTTCCGTTGACGTACACTTTGTAGCTTCCGCTCGGTTTTACAAAACGCATTTGTACCATAGTATCTTTGTACACTGCTCCAAACAGATTGCCGATTTCCAAGCTGTTGCCGTCCATTGTTACGCTGTATGTTACATTGCCGAACTTCAAGTTGTCGATACGAGCCTTTTTAAGTCCCGTCACGCCGTTGTTGGTAAAGCTCAACACGTCGAAATCCGTCAGTTGCATACCAAACAGTGCGTCGGGAACGATTTTGGCAAGCATAGCGTTTTCCAAAAACTCAGCGTCAAGACCGATTGCACCGGGACGGTCGTCGGCATTTTGTATCACGTACACACCGCCGGTGTCATTGTCTGCAAGATTGTCGTAGTACGCACGGAAGAATTCCGTTCCTTCGCCGTCGGTGCTGTCCTTTACCTTTTTGTACCAATCAACAATTCCTTCGATACGCTTGTATGCGTTGTCAACGCCAAGCACTTTAGCGCGAGCAATCACGTCGTAGTAACTCCAACAAAGCACCGCGCCGCCGTTTTGCACCTGGTGCGAAAACATCGTGCCGTATTGCTTGTATGCGCTGTCTTCACCGAACAACGCCTTTGCAAGCGGAAAGTTGATTTGTTCACTGTTGTCCGCAGTGCTGAAACGCGGAGCAAACTCGTAGAAATAAATGTCTTTGCCCTTGGACAGGTCGGTTTCCACTGTGCGTTGTCCGTCAATCCATTGCATAATCGACTTTTGCTGCACCTCAGTGCCAAGTCCCGCAACAATTGCTTGTTCGTTGAAGTACACGTAACCGTGATCCGCTACTTTGCCGTTGTCCTCACGTACACCGAGCGCAAATCTGCCCGTTTCGGGGTTCCACAGTCCTCCGACATTCGTCCAACTTCCGTCGGCATTTTGTTGCGGCTTAATGTCCGATTCTACCGCGGACCTGATGTTTGCGGCAAGCGCATCAAGCGTTTCGGAAGTCATCGTGTAAGCAACTTTGTCGCCGCCGATTGCACGGTTTTTGATTTCCGTCGCTTCCGTCGTGATGTTTTGCGTTTCGCAAACCTTTTCCAGCACCGCCATTTGCTTTACACATTCGTAAAAATAGGCATTGGATTCAAGGTTAATTTGCGGCAACGCAAGCACATCCCAATAGCTCGACCCGATACCTTGACCGGGGTGTGTGGTAATACTGCCGTCGGCGTTTATCGTAGTGCCGATGCCGTTGTGACCGTACAGGTAACCCACGTTAAGCAGTCCGCTTTCGCCGTTTAAGCAGTGCAAAAGGAACATTATCGCACGTCTTGCCTTGGGCATAAGCTCCTTTAGCACCGCCGTATCGCGTGTGTACATCACGTAGTTGTAGAATGATTGCAACCATTGGAAAGTAAACTGCGGCTGACGAGTGTCGTAGGACGGACGAATGTACTTTATTCTTGCGTTTGTAAGGTCAAGTTTTTCACCCGTTTGCGGCACAAACTCAACGCCGAGCGCGGTAACGATACCCGACCAGTTTTCGCTGAGATACATCGGCCAGTAGGTGCGCGCGCCGTAGGAAACAAAGTAATCGTTGTAGGTTGTCACAAATTGCTTGCTCGAGGCGCGATACCAAGTGTCGCCGCCTTCCTTAGTTTGCCAAACAATGTAGTAGTCGTCAAGGTTTTTGGATGCAAAATCGAGGTCGATTTCTACAAAAGCCGCATGCGCCGTATCGATACCGCCGCACAACGTAAGCAGTTCATTCAGTTTGTCGTTGTACACGCGGCAGGCTTGCCCCGCCGCAATGTCCGACGAAACTTCCATGGTCATGTAGCCGTCAAATGCAATGTCGGCACTGCCGTTTGTCGCCGTCCATCCTTCGCTTGTCGGGTCGTTTGCCGAGTCGAACTCGAATGTGCAAAAATGCACGTCGTCGTAGTCAACACCGTCGATAAACGGATTGTCAACCGAACTCTTCCAATAAGGGAAGGGCCAGCCTTGCGGCAAGTTTACCAAGCCTTCGTTGTTGGTGGCAAATTCCGTTTCGCGGAAGTAGTTGTTGTCGTAGATGTAGCCGTAGTCATCCTGCGCCATCGTCTTGAGGAAGTTGGCGTATATCGGTGTAATCTTGTCCGAACCTACGCCTTGCGCCGTGGCGTTGTGCCACACAAGACTCGAAGTTTGCCAACCCATATTGAACGTGTTGCCTTCGGGCAGTTCGATGTCGCCGATTTTTGTTTCGTCGTCGTACCGCAACAAACGCTTGTTAAGCTCGTTAAGCAAATCAAACATCGTTTCCTTGTCCGACGTCATAAACAAGTCATTGCCGTCGTAAGCCTTCAATTCCACATCCTTGCCTGTCACCGTACAGGAACACAACACAAGCAAAGCCAGTATCGCCGCCGTAGCGGACAGCAGTATTTTACATTTTTTCATTGTGTGCGCCTCCTTAGCAAGATTCCTTCTTTTTAGCGACCAGCGCAACCGCAATTGCCGCAATCGCCATCGAAACAACCACGCTGCTTGTAGCCACAACGCCGTTACAGCCTTTGTTTGCGTCGGGCTCGGGCGTAGGTTCGGGGGTCTTTTGCGTGTAAGTCAAGGTAATTTCCACGTCGGTACCCGGCAACACGATTTGTCCGTAGTAGGTGTAGCCGATGTTGTCGGTTATCGTTACGTCGTAGCCGTCCACGGCAAACTTGTCGGCAGAGATGATTTCACCGATAGGCAAGCACGCCTTGTCAAACGTCTTGTCAACGCCCGCCACATTGTAGGTCACAAACACCGCAGGCGTCCACTCGATGCACCAATCTTCGTAGGTACGTTTGTCCGCTCCGGTCGAGCCGGGTATTTCGCCCGATTTACCGAAGTTGTCGTTGATAAACGTCGTATCGGCGGTAACGATACGTTTGCTGTATACGCCGTCCTTTACGTAAGGCATTTCGCAACCGTTTTTGACAACGACAATGTACATATTGCTACCGTCAAACCTGACGTCGTTTTTGATAGTGAAACCGATTGCGTCGGGCGAGCCGAACTGTCCGATAGTAATCGTACCGTCAAAAATACTGCGCAGTGTTACGGGCGTTTGCGACAAATCGTTGCCGCTGTAGATAAGCACGTTGTCGAGCACGTTGACAAACTGCTTGGTTTCAAAGAAAGTTGCATTGGTTGTGCCGACAAACTTGTCGTTGAACCACAATATCAACCAGCGTGTAATGCCGTCCGATTGGTTGGTCACATTGACCACCCTGATGTCGCCGCTGTTTTCCACGCTGTCCGGCACGGGCGTTGTCCACCACTCAAACGAACCGTAAGCCTTTGCACTGTCGCAGTAACCTACGTTGTAGAAGGTGTAGTCCTTGTCGACGTACAACCACACCCATTTGCCGTCCTTGCTGACGGGGATACGACACCCCTCCTCGATTGTCACCTTGTACACCGTACTGCCGTTGTAGTCGGCGTAATTGTCAAAGTTGATGTATGCGCCGACTGACCAGTTCTGGAAGGTTTGATCGATGTGCTTTGCGCCGAGTGCGGCAAGCGTTTTGCCGTTGTCCGTTGCGCTAAGATACAGTTTGATTTTGTCGGCGTAGAATTGGTCGATGGTGTCCGCACCGTTTTCCGCAAAGCCGTACTTGGCGTAGTTTGCCGACAACAATACAAGGTAACGATACCAACTGTAGTCCGCGCCGTCCATACCGCGCATTTGTACGCCGTCAAGCGAAATCGTTTCCGTTTCCGGTACGTAGTCCAACCACTTGTATGCGCCGTATCTGGCGGAGTCCGCACCGCATTGAATATTGCAGAATACGTAGTCGCCGTCTACGACAAACACCTTTGCCGTTTCGCCGATTTCGGCAAGCAATTTTGTACCTTTGGCAATTTCAATCTTGAATACGTTTGTTCCGTCGTAACCGTTGACGTAGTCGCCAAAGCCGATAAAAGCACCCTTTGTGCCCCACTTGTTCAGTCCGACGTGGTTTGCATTAAGTTCCGCAAGCGTTTTGCCTGCAAGCGCACCGTTACCGTCTACAATGTACAGTTTTACGCCGTCGAGTTTGCTCCAGACAAGTCCTTGAGCAAGCTCTTCGATGTCTGCGCCAAGCCGGTCGTAAGCCGACGAAAGCAAAACAAGATAGTGATACCACGGATTTGTAGCCAGATCTCCGTCCAATCCGCGCAGTTGCACTCCGTCAAGCGAGATTGTCGTTTCTTCCGACTTGTATGCCAGTGTTGGCGCAGCCGTCCAGTTGTTTTGTTCGACTGCCACGTCGCCGTTCGTTGCCCAACCTTTGTTGTACAACGTGTAATCGTTTGCTACTTTGTAGATTGTTCTCATTGCCGTTCCGTCGGCATTAACCACCGTCTGACCGACAATTTCCAAACCGCTTTCAATCACAACCTTGTAGGTTTTGCAACCGAACACGTCATCGACGCTTGCCATCGAGAAAAACGCCGCAGGACAACCCCAATACTTCAGTTTGAGTTCGTTTACGCCGAGGTCGGACATTTTGTGCGCGACAAGTTGTCCGTCTGAAACGGTGTAGAACACCACTTTGTCGAAGTTTGAAGCAAAATCGGCAATCGTTGTTGTGTCCAAATTCTGAAATACGCTCGACAAAATCGCAAAGTACTTTTCCGTTCCGTTTGTGCGGAATTGCACAAAACCCGTTTCGCCCCAATCTTCCAAGCCGATTGTCATTTCTACCGTGTTGTTGTCGGTACGATAAGCAATGGTAGGAGTTGTCGTCCAGGTAAGTGCGCCGAATTTGTTGTCGGCATTGCCGTAGGACGAGTTGTAGAAAGTATAATCTTTGTCCACGACAAACACTTTTGCCGTTTCGCCGACGGTAGCAAGTACCTTTGTGCCCTTTGCGACTTCAACCTTGTACACTGTCGAGCCGTCGTAGCCGTTTTTGTAATCTCCGAATGCCACAAACGCACCTGCTGCGCCCCACTTGTTTATTTCAACATGGTTTGCATTAAGTTCGGCAAGAGTTTTGCATGCAAGTTGTCCGTCGGAAACCGTGTACAGTTTTACACCGCTAAAGTCGCTGTACGTCAGCGCATTGGCAACGTTTTCCGATGCGGCAACGTTGTTGTATACGTCGGACAACATTACAAAGTAGTGATACCAGCTGTCGTTGCCGGGGATTCCTCGCAGTTGCACGCCGCCAATGGCAATTTCCGTTTCTTCCGTACCGTACGGAATTGTCGGAGTGGTCGTCCAGGTAAGTGCGCCGAATTTGTTGTCCGCGTTGCCGTAGGACGAGTTGTAGAAAGTGTAGTCGTTGTCAACGACAAACTTTTTAACGACAGTGCCTTTGTCGGCAACAAGCGTGCAACCCTTTTCGATTGTCACCTTGTACACGGTCGTGCCGTCGTAACCGTTTTTGAACATGTCGAATGCAAAAAACAGTCCGTTTGCACCCCACTTGTTACGCTCGGTGTGGTTTACGCCGAGTTCCGCAAGCGTTTTTGCCGCAAGTTGCCCGTTAGAGTCAACCGTGTACAACTTTATTTTGTCAAGCGTTGTGGCAAATGTGTTAATTTCGACATTATCCTCGTTTGCCGCCATTCCGCTGAATGCCGCCGAAGTAACAACAAAGTAATGGTACCAACTGTTGTCGGGGAAGTCGGCAAGTCCGCGCAATTGCACGCCGTCAAGCGAAATCGTTTCCGTGGTTTCGGCTGGAGTGATAGTTTTCGTCCAATTGAATGCGCCCAATTTTACACTTTCGTCGCCGTGATTTTGGTTGACAAACGTATACTCGGCATCAACCACATACGTGCCCACAACGCCGTCCTTGACGTAAGGCAGCTTGCACCCCTTTTCCACAACCACCTTGTACACCTGGTGTCCGCCGTGAGTGCTGTCGTACTTGGCAAAGTTGACAAACAAGCCGCTTGTCCATCCTTTAAAACTTTGGTCGACGTGTTGCACGGTCAAATCCGTCAAGGTTGTTCCGCTGTCATCGGCACTTGTGTACAACTTGATTTTGTCGGACGTCAGTATCGTCTTTCCGTCGGTGATACTTTCCACCGGACTCAAATCGTTGTAACCATCAGATTGCAACACGAGGTAGTAGTACCATCCGTTAATTGCGCCGCGCATTTGTATGCCGGTGAGCGAAATCTCCGTTTCGCCGTCGGCTTGCGCGACCGTGTTGTCAGTGCCAACAACCGAAACCGCACAAAGCGACAGACACAGTACCAGCAAAAGAAGCAGTCCGACTACCGATTTGCCTTTACTTTTCATAGTAGCCTCCCATATAAAATTTGTTCAAAAATACAAAAAACTTGCAAACAATCAAATAACGACACACCTTGCCATTATCGTACCTATATTGTATCGCACACGAAAGCGCAATTCAATACACTGTATCGACCAAAATATGTGTCAAACAGACTTTTTTGAGTTGCAAATTTACGTTTTATGTGATAAACTGAACAAAAAAAGTACTAACAACGGGGTATAAAATGCGAAATATCCATCCGACGGCAAATCCGCTTGTTTTCGACGTAGGTCTTACCACGCAAAACAACGCGCCCGTGTTTACACAGAGCGCGCGAAACGAAGACGTGCCACTGCACAGGCACTCTTATATCGAGTTTTTTTACGTATTTGACGGAACGGGTACTCAATACCTGAATGACGAACGCAAATTGTTGCACCGCGGCGACGCCTACTTGCTTACACCGAGCGACGTGCACGGCTTTGACAAAACGCAAAACGGCGTATTTTTGCGCCGCGACATACTCATTGAGAAATCATATTTCAAGCAAGTGTGCGATTTTTTTGACGACAAATTGTTCGATAAAATATTGGCATGCGAATTAGCGAAAGTATTTACGCTGTCGTCGGAGCAAATTTCGACAATGGAAACATATGCCCCGTCGTTGTTTCTAAGTCCCGATTGCGCCGAATACAAACTTGCGGCAAAAGCGTTGACGACATTTTTGGTGAACATAATTATGTTGCAACAAATGCAAACGCACACCGACATGCCCAACTGGCTGAACAACCTGCTGACGCGCCTGAGTACACGCGACAACTTTCAATCGGACATTGCCGAGCTTACCGCCGACTTTGCTTACAATGCCGACTACATGCGTAGATTGTTTAAGCGGTACATCGGCATGACCATGACGGACTACTTCAACAAGCAAAAGATGAACTACGCCTACTCGATGTTGCAAAACGGCAACCAAACGGTGGAAGAAATTTGCGAAGCCGTGGGTATTGCCAATATGTCCTACTTTCACAAATTATTCAAGGACACGTTCCACACCACCCCTAAGCACGTCCGCGCAAGAAATGCCAACCGAAATTACTAATATATTTTTTGTTCGCCATAGCACACGTTCGTGCCACCAAACAAGGCCTTATACTATTTTTAGTAGGTGAATTATACTTTCAAGTGCA
>DPQS01000078.1:0-8166 GCA_003537755.1 Clostridiales bacterium
CTTTTTCCGTCGCTCGGTCGCCTGTATTGGCAATACCTCGGCAGGACCCCTTACACAATCACTCATACTTCGGCGCCCGTTTATCAGTGGATGCACGCCCCGTGCTCGGTGCCCATTAGCCTACTTTACAGCCTTTTTCCGCTTTCCTTTCGTCGGCGCAACATTCAAGTTGAAGAGCCGCACAAAGAAATACAGCAAAAACGGACTTGCCAGTATCGCCACAAGTAGCAACAAAACCTGCTCACGCGTAAGGTCCACGTACTCGAAGAAATCTCTTGCAAAGGGCAACGTCACGCCAAGCACCACTATCAGCGAAATTGCGCCGTACATTGCCTTTTTCCACCACCTGTCAAATGGCATCGTCGCGTAAAACAACGCAAACAAACCGCCAAACGTGTAGGAAATCGTCACAAGTGTGCTGAATTGTTCATTGTCGGGTATCATGCATGGGTTTGTAAGTGCCTTGACAAGATACAACGCGCATGTCACTACGATAAACGTGCAAGAAGCAGGCAAACACCTCTTTATGACGTTTACAAGGAAGTTGCCGCGTATCAGGCTTTCGTTGGGTTGCAGGGCAAGTATCGTTGTCGGCAACGCCACAATTACCCACTCGAGCAGCATAATGCGGCTGTTGGTAAGCGGCGTAACAAAGGTTTGTCCCAGCGCGAAGTGCAGGAAGATAATCATAATGTTGATTGCGATTACGTACACCGTTTTCATGAAGTACATGCTCGTCGCGCTCTGAATGTTGTTTACCACGCGCCTGCCCTCTGCCACAACCTTGGTCAGCTGTGCAAAACTGTCGTTCATAAGTATCAGATGGCTTACTTTACGCGCCGCGTCGCTGCCGCCTGCAAGCGAAATACTGCAATCGGATTCCTTCATGGCAAGAATGTCGTTTACGCCGTCGCCGGTCATTGCCACTGTTTTGCCCGAAGCACGCAGCGCACGCACAAGTATTGCTTTCTGGTCGGGTGACACGCGCCCGAACACGGTGTATTCCGTTGCTGCCTTTGCCACATCTTCGTCGCTCATACCTTCAAGACTGATGTACTTGTCGGCGTTTTCCACACCTACGCGCAACGCGATGTTGCTTACCGCCGTCGGGTTGTCGCCGGAAATTATCTTGATGTTTACGCCGTTTTTGACAAACCATTCAATGGTCTGCGGCGCGTCGGTGCGGATGTGATCCTCGATGACAATTACCGCAACGGGACGGCGCATGGTCGGCAGGCTTTGCCCCTCGGCAATTGCTGTCGTGCTGTACGCAAGCAGCAGCACGCGAAGTCCCTGCTCGGCATAGTGTTGCACCATGTCTGTCACGCGCTGATTGGGCACGGTCATGACAAACTCCGGCGCGCCGAGAATGTAGGTGCCTACGCCGCGGAACGACACCGCCGACAACTTACGTTCGGAGCTGAACGGCAAAGCGCATACCGGGGTAAGGGCGGTCTTTTTGGGACAGCCGAAGTATTTGTTGAGTGCCTTTGCCGTCATGTTGTCGGCTTTAAGTGCACTGTTTAAGGCAGCCATGATTTCCCTTACAGTGTAGGTGTTGTTGCTCGGGCGAAGGTCTACGGCTTCCACCACGCGCATTTTACCGTCGGTAATAGTGCCCGTTTTGTCAAGGCACAATGTGTCCACACGCGCAAGCATTTCAATACAGTACAATTCCTGCGCAAGGGTGTTGTTTTTACTAAGCCGCAAAAAGGACGCACCCAGCGCAACGCTTGTAAGCAGAAACGGTCCTGCGGGTATCATGCTGATAATCGAGCCGCTTGTACTGCGTACGCTGTCAAGCAGTGCCTGATTTGTGCGGTCAAACACGCTTACGGTGCCCCAGTCAACGCCGTTACTTGTGCCGTTTACGATAAACAGACACGCCGTCATCGGCACGATGATAATCGCCACAAACACAAGAATGTTTTTCAGCGACTTCAGCATCTGCGAGCGCGGTTTCCGGTACACTCGGGCGCGGCTCGTAAGTCCGTTGATGTAGTTGTACGCGCCTACCGCCGTAACGCGTGCCGTACAACTGCCGCTGACGACAAAACTGCCTGCATACAAGGTGTCGCCTGCGCGTTTGGTCATGGCGTCGCTTTCGCCGGTCAGAATCGATTCGTTTACTTCCACAAAGCCGTCCAGCACCACACAGTCGGCAGAAATCTGTTCGCCGATTGCAATGCACACAATGTCGTCAAGCACCATTTCCTTGACGGCAATCTGCGTTTCCGCGCCGTCGCGCACAACCCGAGCCTTTGGTTCGGTCAACAAATTCAACTTGTCAAGGGTGCGCTTGGACTTGATTTCCTGCACGATTGCAATAAGCGTGTTTGCCGCAACCACAGGCAAAAAAGTGCACTGCTTAGGCATACCGTAGTACAGCAAAATTGCGGCAATTACAATGTAAACAATGTTGAAAAACGTAAACGTGTTGGACAATATAATTTGCAGCACAGTTTTGCCTTTTGTCGTTTTGTCGTCGTTGACAAGCCCGTTTGCAATGCGGTCGGCAACCTGTTCGCCGCTAAGCCCCACGTCGTTTTGCACGTCAAAATGCTCAATCTGCGACAGATCGAGCGGCATGTTTTTACGTTTGCGTTTGTTTGCGTCGGTTTTAGTCATGTTTCAAAAATTCGCACAAACGCCGTCAAAAAGGCGGCGTTTGTAAGATGTAAGTTTTAGGCAGGCGGCAGGCGGCGGTAAAATGTCGATTTCGGCCGTTGCCACTGCTTGCGAAAAACAAAATTATTAAGTTCAGTCAACGTCGTGCAGATTGCCGTCAACATATTCCTTGACGGTAAATCCCTGATCGCGCAGTTGCTTCAGCTGGAAACCGAAGTTTTTGATTTTTTTCAGCAAGGTAACATTGTTGCCCTGCGTGCGAAGTTCGCCTGCAAGTTTGCTGACGGCGGCAAGTTCCTCCGCATCGATACGTTTGTCCACAAGCACGGCAATGCCTTTGCCCGTGTCAACCTTGTATCCGCGCTCGGAAAGAAGCAGCACAATGCGCTCGAACCCGATGCTGAACCCGCATGCGGGCACGTCGGTACCGATCATCTTGCCTATCATCTTGTCGTAGCGACCGCCGCCGCCGACAGACGAATTGAGCCCGTCAACGGAAATTTCGTAAATCGTGCCGGTGTAGTAACCCATACCGCGTACAAGCGTGACGTCAAACTTCACTTTGCCGTTTGTAACGTTGCTGTTTGCCACGTACAAAATGTTGCGGATATTGTCGGCAACGTCGGCGGGTAAATCGTCGCCCAGTTCCGTCACCACTGCCGCAAACGGGTCATCGGCTTGGGTAACTCGTGTAAGCAAATCGACAAAACCCTGCGCCTTGTCGGGGGCTATTTCGGAAACTTCGGCAAGCACGCCCTCGATGCCGACTTTGTCCAGTTTGTCCAGCGCGATAAACACCGACGACTTCTGCTCTTCGGCAAAGCCGCAATGCGTGGCAATGGCGTTGAGCAGTCTGCGGTCGGACAAGCGCACCGTTACGTTGTCAAATCCCAGGTTTGCAAGTGCCTTGGTAGTTGCGGAAATAAGTTCCGTTTCGGCAATGTAGGTGCTTTCGCCGATGATGTCGATGTCACACTGCACAAACTGGCGGAAACGACCTCTTTGCGGACGGTCGGCGCGCCACACGTTGTCCATCTGTATTGCCTTGAACACGCCCGGCAATTGTCCCTGGTTGTTTGCGTAAAAACGACTGAGCGGCACGGTGAGGTCGTAGCGAAGCGCAAGGTCGCACATGTCGTCCGGAGACCGGGCATTGTCCAACTTTTCGCCGCGCTTAAGAATCTTAAAAATCAGCTTTTCGTTGTCGCCGCCTTGCTTGCTGGTAAGCAACGCAATGTTTTCCACCGCGGGCGTTTCGATACGCGTAAAACCGTAACTGCTGTACGTTTGTTGTATTACGGACAGCACGTGTTGTCTGAGAGCAAATTCCTCAGGCAAAAAATCGCGCATGCCCTTTGTAGGGGTCTTTGGAAGCATTTTTACCTCTGTTTTTGCCGCAGTTGCGGCGATTGATTCAATTTATTTTACGATATACTTGTCGCTGTCGGCGGGTGCGGCTTTCATTTCGGCAGCCTTTGCCTCGTAGCCTTCGCGTCCGAACAGTGCGTAAGCGGCATTCTTTCCGCCTTCTACGCCCGGTTGATTGTAAGCGTCCACGTTAAACATCTCGCCCGCGTAAGCCGTCTGCAGTTGGAACATGTACAGCAATGCGCCGATGTTGCGTTCGTTTACCGCGTCCATTGTGATCGTGTAGTTGGCACGTCCGCGACGGGTAAGGTTGTAACGGGTTGCGTACAGTTCGGTGTTAATAAGTTCCGCCATGGTGTGTCCCGACAGGAAGTCGAGGTCGCGGATGGAGGAGGTATTTTCAGGGATGGTAATGTCGCTTGCGAAGTGTTCCACTTCAAGGAAGGTGATTACCTTGTCAAAGGGTCCTTCGTTGTACAGTTGCACCTGGCTGTGCTGGTCGGTTACGCCCAGTGCCTTGACGGGGGTCTGACCTGCGTTTACCGTCTTGCCATCGCGCGACACTTCCTTGCCGAGGCTTTCCGCCCACAGTTGAGCGTACCAGTCGGCAATGTACTTCAGTCTGTCGCTGTATGGCATCATAACGCCGATGTTTTTGCCGTTGTTCATTTCGATGTATTGCAGCAGGCTCATTGCAAGCGCGGGGTTTTGCGCAATGTCGTCGCTCTTGCAGCGTTCGTCCATTTCCTTTGCGCCGGCAAGCAGTTCGGCAATGTCAATACCCACCACAGCGGCAGGAAGCAAACCCACGGGGCTAAGTTCGCTGAAACGTCCGCCGACGCCGTCGGGAATGTAAAACGTTTCAAAGCCTTCGTCGTGCGCAAGTTTGATGAGGTTGCCCTTGCTTTCGCTTGTGGTTGCAATGATGTGTTCGCGTGCCTTGCGACCGAGTTTTGCCGTAAGCATGTCCATCACGATAAGGTACTGGCTCATGGTTTCGCTGGTTGCGCCGCTTTTTGTAATTACGTTGAAGATTGTGTTGTCAACGTCGATGATGTCAAACAAAGCGTTCATCTTGTCGGGGTCAACGTTGTCCAGCACGTAAAAACGAGGATATTTACGAGTTTTTTGAGGAAGTTCGTTGTAGTACAGGTGCTTGAGAGCGGTAAACACTGCAATTGGACCCAACGCGCTGCCGCCGATACCAAGCACTACAAATGCGTCGCATTTTGTCTGCACGCGCTTTGCCACTTTGTTGATACGTTCCACAACGTCGGCCTGGTCGTACGGACTGTCCATCCAACCTTGCATTGCCTTGCCGCGACCTTCTTCAACGCCTTTGTGCGCCGCCTTTGCCAAGGGGATGAGGTCGGTAAGTTGTTTGTCCGTGATGCCGTTGGCACCCAACACTTGTTCCATCATGTTGTTGTAGTTAAGTCTGATACTCATTTTTCGTTCTCCAACTAAAAATTTATCTTCCGTCGATGGTTTTCAATCACGACAAGCCGCATGCGCCCGTTTTACCTACAGCGCGAAAACTTTCGTGCATGGCGGCTCAACGCGACAGCCGGCGGCTAAGCAACACAGACAAAACTTTGTTTTGTCGTTGCCTGCGAGGTGAAGCAAAAAATTGACGTTTGCAGGCGCATATCGCCTACGGAGTTATTTTACCACGCACCGCAATTTTATGCAAGCGGAATACTTGCACTCATAGGCAGTTTGCGCATACTTTTAACGGAAAATGTACAGTCAAATGCGCAATTACACACCACATCCTGATATAAAACAAAAAAATACTATTGATTTTAGATATTACGTCATTTATAATTTACCTATCTCTATCGAAAGGATTACTTCGGGGACATAACTGCCATTTACAAAGATGATGCACTTGTTGCCCGGTATGCCTACGACGCATACGGTTGCACTGCTTTAGACCCTGACGGAACAACAAATACAACAAAAACTTTTGTTGGTAACATAAACCCGTTTCGTTACGGAAGTTACCATTTCGACATAGAAACCGGTTTATACTACATTATAAAAGGCTTTGTGGGTATTTTCATAGGAATTAAAGACAAATTCTAAATAGGCTATACGCCCATTGATGAACCTGACCCATATTTTAGCGAAAAGAGCTATACAACAAATGGCGTAAATGAATAATTTAATCCATCACAATAACAGGGGACACTTGCGTGCGGCAAATGTCCCCTGTTCTATTAGTTGTTTTGTAAATTTTAAGCAGTAATTTTTTGAAGTTGTCGTGCGCTGATTTTACGGCAAATTGCAGAAAACTTTCCGGCAAAAATCGGACGATTTTTCTGCGAAAATCCGGATATTATTTCGATGAAGTAAGAGATTTTTTCGGCAAAATATCGGCAAAATCGCAGTACGTATTAAAAATTTAGTTACAATCTACGCAACGATTGCCCCACCGCACAGAGTGGCAAAATATTTGCCGATAGTGCCGAAAAACGCACTATTTCCGACGTTTGGAACCGTCGCGCTTGCGACTGTACATCTGCTTGTCTGCACGTTGAATAAGGCTTTGCACGTCGTCGCCGTCACCACCGAATACCGAGTAACCTACGCTTACCGAAACGTCGTAATCGCTGTCGGAATTGTCGTTGAATTCGCTCACTTTGTCATGAATAAGGCTGCACACAATGCGTATGTCGTCGTTTTCTTCCAGTTGTTGCACCATTACAAATTCGTCGCCGCCGTAACGTCCGCAAATGCCGCCTGTAGTTTTGCATACGGCGCGGAGCGCGTCCGCCACAGTCTGCAAAGTTTTGTCACCGTCGTAGTGACCGTACAGATCGTTGATACTCTTGAAGTCGTCCACGTCCAGAAACAGAAAGTACAACTTTTTGCCCTTGGGAAGCGAACGCACGTTGTTTTCCAGTTCAAGCAAAACTTTGCGACGGTTGTTTATGCCCGTCAGCGCGTCCAGCGAGATTTCGGTTTGCATCGAACTTGTAAAAACAAGCGAAAAGCCAAGCACAAACGAAGCCGACAAAATCGGCAACGGTTGCAACAGGTATTGCAACACGCTGCACACTATCGGCGGCACGACGAAGGACAGCATAAGCATGTAGTCCTCGCGCCTTGCGTAAACCTTGCGTGAAAACAGCCTGCACAAACTTATGCCTGCCGCCATAAACACGTAGCAGAAAGTAAGCACGTATTGCAACAAAAACAGCGGTCCGCGGCGGTACACGCCTGCGGCATCAAAATAGAAAAACCATCCGGTATTTACCGAAGCGCCTGCCAGCACGACAAACAAAAACAGCGGCAACATCGACAGCGCAAACAGCAATTTGTTTTTGTACAGCAGTATTTTGTGAATAATCTCGGAAAACACCAACCACAGGTACGACGAAATGCCGAAGCACAAAAAGTACACGCAGTTGATGACGTGCATCATTGCATGCGAAATATGCAAAACATCGTAAATGCCGAGTTGCCACACTATGTCCATTAAATTTAGTACGGCGGCGAAAAAAATGGAAGCAACAAAAACTTTGCGCTTGGCGGAATTCCCAAATGCCTCTTTGGAAACTTTTGCCGCCATAATAAACAACATTACCGCGCACAAAACATTTATCTCGCAATAAAGCAGTAACTTATCCATAATATTTTACTTGCAATCGGTTGCACTCGTATCCCCTTAACGAAGCGCAACTATCCCCTTTTGTAAATTTGTGTATGTAAATATATCATAAGTGATGTAAAATATCAAGCGTTATCAGGTAATTTCCATAAAAAAAATTTGTTAATTTATACCAATAACTACTCATATTGAACAAAATCACTTATCAAAGTGCGACAAAGATGAAACTATAATTACAAAAGACACCTTTATTTAACCTTGTTGGTACACCGCGCACAATCCGTAATCCAAACTAAATCCGCATTTATTTTTTTTGTCTTCTGTCGAGGCTGTTGTAAACAAACACACCGTCGGTAAAAGAAAAATCGCGCAGACAACGGCAAAACGCAGTGCCGAAACCGACGTGTAATTTTTTTGAAAAATGTTTTGTATTTTTTCGGAAAAATCGTTGACAAAACTTTCGTATGGTGCTAATATATTTGAGCAATGCGAGGAGCGTTGCGCAATTTAATATTCCTCTATAGCTCAGTCGGTAGAGCATGCGGCTGTTAACC
>DPQS01000078.1:8309-9242 GCA_003537755.1 Clostridiales bacterium
TAACCGCAGGGTCGTTGGTTCGAGTCCAACTGGGGGAGCCAACAAAGAGATGTCTAATGTCAGGTATCTCTTTTTTGTTTTGTAAATGAGGCTCGAAACAACGAGCCTGCGCAGCACCGCAGCCAAACGCCATTTGTTTGGCGAGGAGCGCACAAAGGGCGCGACGCGTTAAGCCGACAGCACAGTGTGCTGTCGGTAGCCAAAGCGGGACACAAAGTGGACGGGTCGTTGGTTCGAGTCCAACTGGGGGAGCCATGAAAAAGACAAGTCATCCTGACTTGTCTTTTTCAATTAAATCCGACTTTGTCGGGTGAAATCTCACTGCGTGAGATGAAATCCCTTCGGGATGAAATCCGCTGCGCGGGTTAAAAGGCTAAACCTATGGGGCGGTGCGATTTTGCTTTTATAAGAAACAGATATACAACTTTAAAGCAGTTTAGGTTTTAACCAATGAAAAACCTATCTTTTAAATCTTACTAACGAAAAAGTCAGAAGGAGGTGGAACATAATGAAAAAATATTTTGAAAAAGCAAGTATTGCTTTAATGATTGCTATGATGTTCATTCTTGCTATTTTTGGTGGCGCAGCAATGAAAACTCATACAAACGCCGATAATGTAAAATATAAAACGGCCGTGGACTATACAGTAGCTGAGCCGGAAGAGGACCCAAATCAAGAGTGGGATATAAGCCTTGACCAAAGCCTAAATCTTACACTTGGTCCGTGGTATTCGAGCGACGGCAAGTATGCTAATCCCACCATCCCGGTTTATACCATTCAAAAGACAAGAAGTGACACAGAGAATATGGTAATCCTCTTTTGTGGCGAGGGTTATACCAAAAGTCAGCAACAAAAATTTATCAATGACGTCAAAAAGGTGTGGGAGGGCGCAATGCAGCACGAGCCATATCGTAGCTATGCAGATCGCTTTAA
>DPQS01000050.1:0-5827 GCA_003537755.1 Clostridiales bacterium
ATGAAAACTCGCCCTGATGGCTCAGCATTCCGTCGGAGCAATGTTGCCTATGGTAGGTAGCCTACCCAGCCGCGCCCTCGGAATGATGGTTTTCATTGGGCAACACCTCGCCACCCCTGAATGTACTTATTAAAAGTCCAGAGTTGCTTGCTTACTTTCGATTATTTTTTGGCGAACCAATGTCGCCACAATAAATTTACACCCTGTCTGTAATCTTTTTCACTCTTCGGGCAGGTTGACTTCGGCAAAATTGCCGCCACCGATACAACTTGCTGACAGTTGTACGTCGGTTTGCACTTTTCCGGCAAACTAACTACGGCGTGACGTAATACAAATGACAAGTACGTAGCCACTTTCTTCGACAAGGCTTGTCTCTTACCCCCGCAACACCCTTCCCCGACCGCCCTCCCCTCATGGTCAAGGACGTACTTTATCGGTTGTAGTGGCAATAGGGGATAAGTAACGTAGTTAGAGAATAGACAATTTCGTGCGTTTTATAGTTACGTCAACACCACCTGCACGCAGTGCAGCCACCCGTCGCAGACGGATTTCACCTTGCGTAGCAAGATTTCATTTGCCGCAAGGCAAATTTCGTTGCGCGTACTTATTTGTACGCGCCGGGGCGGGCGGTCGGGGTAGCGGCGCTGCGGGGGTATTACACAAATAGCAATACTGCCAACGACGTTGCACCACCACACATAATTACGTCCGCCGAAGTTTACAAACTCGAAGTGGGTAAATCAGTCACAAACCATTAGCCGATTTTTGCGATAGCAAACCGTGCCGAAATTATCAACGCGAAGTACACAAGCCGATTACAAAAGGTTAACTTGCTTCATTAGGGGGTGGCGAGGTGTTACCACGAAGCGACATCTGAACGAGGGCGCGGCTGGGTAGGCTACCTACCACTAAACTACAATGCCCGAAGTGAAGCGAGCGAGCACGCGTTCGCACGTAGGGTAATTCCTCGACAGGACCCCACTACACAAACACTCGCACTTCGGCGCCCATTTAGTAGTGGGTGCACGCCCCGTGCCTTCGGCGCACTGCTCACTGCACTTAGTACGTCTTTTGCAGGCGTTGCAGGAAGGCGATGCTTTCCTTCATATTGCCTTTTCCGAACAGACTGTCCAACATGGCGATCAAGCCGCGGATTTCGTCGCGGATAAGCGACAGATTGAGACTTTCAAACTTGCGGAACACCTTGGTTGCCAGCATGTAGTCCACGGCGTCGATTTCACTTCCGCCGCACGCCACATACACGGGTACAAACTGTTTCAGTTGCTTCATGATACGGTTACCGAACGCGATGCGGAATTTTTCAATCACGTACAGGTCCAGTTTGCCGATGTTTTCCAGCACTTGCGCGCTTACGGGGTGATTTTGTTGCGCTTCCTCGTACAGCCCTTCAACGTAACTGTAGGCAATGCGTTTACCGTCGGTCTGCGGCGCGTCAAACGGTACGCCCTTGGTGTCCAGATTGATTACAAACGCACGGTCGTACACCTTGTCGGAAACGCTGAACGTGCTGTCGTCGTTGTTGATTGTGCCTATGTACCACACGTTTTGCGGAATTTGCAGACAGCCGCCGTCAAGGTGCACAGGGTCGGTTTCCCAGGTGGACGGCACCAGTTCGATACGCCATTCCTTGGGGTTGGGCATTTCCAGCACGGACAACATCTCGGCGAAGTAGTATTCCACGCGCGCGATGTTCATTTCGTCCAGAATTATTACGTTTACGTCGTCGTTGTAACCGCTTTCGTAAATGCGGCGCAACACTTCCGTTTCGTTGAATTTTTTGGTAAATTCGTTGAAGTAGCCAAACAGTTCGTTGCGGTCACGCCAGCTGGGTTGCACGCTTGCGATTGTTGCGTCGTTTTGGAAATACTTGCCCATTACGTACGGCAACGATGTCTTACCTGTACCGGAAATACCTTGCAAAATGATAAGTTTGGTGCTGGCAAGTCCTGCCATCATAAGGCGAATGGTACGAATGTCGTAGTACAAACCGTTGTTTACGCAGGCAAAGTTGCGCAAGTCGTCGCAGATTTCCTGCAAGGTCATGTGGCTCACGTAGTCGGGTGCTTCCACATAGGCGTATTTGTCGTCCACAGCGGACAGGCGCACGAAACGGCGTCCTTCTTCCGGCAGGGCGGATTCCACACCGTCCATTGCTTCTTCAACCTGCTTAAAT
The DNA here is from genome assembly GCA_003537755.1 of Clostridiales bacterium. Lineage (GTDB taxonomy): Bacteria > Bacillota > Clostridia > Christensenellales > CAG-314 > Fimimonas. The sequence continues at coordinate 2,195 of DPQS01000050.1, forward strand.
TCGTCCTCGAACATGCGCTTAAGTTGCTCGTAGGAAAGACCCGCCTGCGTAACCTTAAGTTGCATTATGCGTTCCTTTTCTTCCGTCAGGCGCAGTACGTCGCGGTGCAGGTCGCTGATTTCTTCAAGCAAGTCTTCGTTGCCGACAAGGCTTTTGCGGAAACGGATAAATTTGCGGATACCAAGCACGATAAGGAAAATTACGCCTGCCCACACGGCAAAAGTAAGGATAAATGCCAAAACGGACAAAATCCAGTCCAGCACGCCGAAGTTGACGCTTTCCTCTGCCCATATGCGAAAATAATAGGTGAAGTCGAAAATCTGCCCGATACCAAAAACAAGCCCTTTGAAAATCATCAAAAAGCCGTCGAGCATATGTCCGAAAAACGACTTGAACCAAGTCAAAAATCCGTACAGAAAATCCATAGTTGTTCCCTCTTGGCGGCGAAGAAGCCGCAAGTATGTTTGTTGAGTAGTTGCAAAGTGTCAGGCTGTGCGCCGCGAAACCGCCGTAGCCGTGTTGTTTGAAAGCGTTGCCGAGGAAAGTTAATCTGCCCAACGGGACCTGTCAAGGTATTGTCCCACTGCGAGCGAGCACGCGTTCGCACTCGTGGCAATACCTCGGCAGGACCCCATTACATAAACTTCCGCACTTCGGTGCCAATTTCACAAGGGCGCTTCCGCGGAGATACGCTCGACTTCGCCTACGGCTACGCTCGGTATACTTCGCTACGCTTCGTGGCGTTCGCCGCAAATACAGCGGCTCGGCTGAGGACGTATTTTTTTGAGTTGCGCAAGCAGTTTTACTTCGCTTCCGGGTTCGTTTCGTCGGGGTTGCTTGCAGTTTCGTCGGCACTGCCGTTGGCAGTATCGGTGCCGTTTTGGGCGGCTTGCTGCCTGAGGTACTCCTCTATTGCACGCTGACGGATAAGTTCCTCGTCGGCGGCGGTGATTACCTTTTTGTCGGCATTTTTCACCTGCAACACCGTGCGGATGAACACCACCAACTGATACACGAAAAACGCCACCAGCGGCAGCAAAATGCACAAGCCAAAACCAAGTTGACTGCCAAGGAAGGTTTGCGCCGCCCCCAAGCCGCCAATCTTGCTGCCCGTGTACACTGCGATAATTTTGCTGCGAGTAACGGCATTGGCGTCCTGCATTTCGTTGTTGTCGCCCTTGGTGACAAAACTTACCGCCTTGCCGTCACTGCCTGTATTTACGGCGATTATACGGTGGGTGTTGTACTCACCGGGGGAAATCTGCCCGTCGCCGTTGATGTCAAATTCAAAAGTGATGACGTCGCCTGCTTCCAGCGCGTCGATTGCTTTGTCGTCGTCACAGATGTAACGTCCGACAATCATGTCCCCTTGGGCAAAGCCTGCGGGTTTGTCCGAGGCAACGCCTTCGGGCTTGGCTGCGTTCATAGATTGACTTTGCACGCTGAGGAAGCATTTGCCACCCACAACGGGCACGTTCTTTTTGTTGGCTGAAGCCGTAACCGCAACCACTGTTACCACCACCGCAAACGCAACAAACAACCACAGTATTACGTTTACGACAATGTTAAGTATCTTTTTAGTATTTGTTTTTTTCGCATTCATTCCAGGTTTCTCCGAGTTTCATTTCGGCATAATCACGGGGCGCCGCCGTGTGTACCGCAAAAATTGACTTATGCAGGGAAGCAAAATTGCCTCCCTGCGTATGTCGAAAAACTATTTGTAATTTTACAAAGATTTAAGATTAGGATTAGTCCTTGTTGCAGTTGAACGTAACATCAACAGAGAACGTGTCATCCAAAGCAATGTTGTTTGTTGTGCATGCCGCGTTATCACCATCAAAGAATACATACACTTTTACTTCTTCACCTGTCGTGTTAGCAAAAGCATCTGCAGAAAGGGCCGGATCACCGGTAGCAACGAAGGTACCGGCAGTCTCCGTTTGCTTATAAACTACAGAGAAATTACCGCATACAATAAGTACGGATACAGCCTTTTGCAAACCGCTTGTTGCAGAATCTTCATGAAAAGCGACACCAGAAACCTTAAGTTTACCGGGGGCAGTTGCAGCACCAGTATCGGGCTTCAAACGGATTTTGTATGTGCTAATCAATGTATAAACATTTTTTGTTGCATTTTCGTCGTTAGGAAGAAGTTTCGCGTCTGCGGTCACATCTGTGTACTCGCCTGCCTTTGTAGAATCAGTAGGGTCCTTACTATAGTTTGAAACGAAAACAAATTCACTGCCGCCGGCAAAGGCCGTAGGGTTAGTAGCATTAAACGTCTTATACACGTTCGTGGGGCGGACTGTCTTTGCTGCAACATTTGTTTTTACAGATGTTTGAGCTGTAGCATCAAATGTATCGGAAGCATTGATGATTTGCAGGAATACTGCATCGGATTTTGCAGTAACCTTCATTTCCGTTGCTTTGACACTCGTGTTCATAGAGAACCATGCGTACGTGGATGTTCCCATAAGCACTGCGCTGATGAGCAGCATGCAAAGTGCGGGAATGATTTTTTTGAACTTTGTCATTTTGTTACATTCTCCTTGTAAAAAGATTTTTGTTTTTATATCAACCGCATGGCGCCCATGCGAAAGATACCGTTGTTGTGTTGCGCCGCCGTGGCGCGTGTATGTAAACAAAGGTTACGTGAAGGCTTCCAAACGAAAGGGTTTCCCGAGGACAACATCACTACATCCGGAATGTATTTGCGAATATTGTGGAGAGATTTCGTAAAGCCGCCCACCGAAAAACCCTTTGCATTGGAATCGAATTTTTTGGTACGGTTGTGTTTTTTTGTGACGAAAGGCGTTTTTGCAGTCTTTTTGGCTTTTCTATACATAATCCTGCACGCAGTGCGGATTTCATCCAACTTGTTGGATTTCACCTTGCGTAACAAGTTTTCATTTGCCGTCAGGCAAATTTCGTTGCGCGTGTCCACGCGCCGGGGGTGGGTGGTCGGGGTAGCGGCGCTGTGGGGGCATTCCTTAAGCGTCGACGAATGCTTGGGCACTATATTGCCAAGGTGACTGCAATGTAATCATTGCTCCAAGCAATCTTAGACGAGAGGAACCCTTTCGTGGGATTGCCACGGCACCCGAGCGTGCCTCGCAATAACATAATTTGATAAAGGCTTTGTATGGGCGCTTCCGCGGGGATTTCTCCACGCGCTCTGCTTGGTCGAAATGACGTAATCTGACAGAAATTTGCACTATATAGTTGATTTCCAATCAATGTCCGCCGAAGTTAGCCAACGTGAAGTACGCAAGCCGATTACAAACGATTAACTTGCTTTATTCGGGGTGGCAAGGTGTTAAGTCGCAGCGACATCTGAACGAGGGCGCGGCTGGGTAGGCTGCCTACCACAGACCACAATGCCCGAAGTGAAGCGAGCGAGCACGCGTTCGCAGCGACTTAATTCCTTGCCACACGCATAGACACACTTCCGCACTTCGGCGCCCTTTTTCACAAGGTCGCTTCCGCGGAGATTGCTCACACGCGCAACGCACCCCTTTTGTCGCTTGAAAGTCAGCGACATTTCCCCCGTTCCGTCGGGGGAATTTCACTCGACTTCGCCTACGGCTACGCTCGGTATGACGTAATTGTGCGATTGAGCACGTAGCGGCTATA
>DPQS01000050.1:6001-6279 GCA_003537755.1 Clostridiales bacterium
GAGCACGTAGCGGCTATATGTGCCGATATGTGCCCTCGCTCTACTCGCCTTCAACTATTGACACAATGTAGTCCAACTTGAACTGTCCGCCCAACACTTCGTCGGTGCAGTCCGGGTCATTGCCTTCCAGCCATATCACCACAGTGATTTTTGCCATGTCGCCCGGCTGAAAATCGTCAACCTGCGCTTCGCACACGGTGTTGCTGCTACTGAAATTGGTCATTACGCGGTTGTCGGGGTCAACTTCCGGCGCGCCGTTGCCGTTTGTCCTGGGCTTG
>DPQS01000050.1:6422-8242 GCA_003537755.1 Clostridiales bacterium
CGTTGCCGTTTGTCCTGGGCTTGGCGTAATCGGTGTAATTGCCGCCATAGTTGTACTCGCCCGTGGCTGCCTTGTAGTAGTCCGGCGTGAAGTACAGCCTTACGCGTGCCGCCGCATCCACACCTACCGTTGCCATGCTGATGACAAGTTGGTAGTTGTAACTGCAGGCAAGCTGACCGCTGTTTTTGAGATAGAACGTGTATGCAATGTAGTTGTCGCCGTTGTGCTCACCGCTCACATCGTTGAGGTTGCCGGGCAACGTGTTGCCGTCGATGTTAGTAATGTCCTTGACCGCGTTGCCGTTGAGACGGGACGTCGGGTGCAGGAAAGAGTCGCTTTCCGACAGGCTGAGCGCGTAATTGCGGTCGGAATAGTCCTTGACTGCCACGGTGAAACTGCCGTAGCGCGCAAACAGAAGCGAGCACACGTACATCACCACAAGCAGGGCGACGATTGCGCCGATGCCTACGGGGATTACTCGGCGGTAAGTGCGGTAACGTTTGACTTCGCCCGATGTGCGGCGCAGTGACGAAAAAGGTTGTTTTTCCTGCTGCATGCTACACCTCGATGTCGTCGGCAAGCACTTCGGCTACCGTTTGCGTGTGCGCAAGGTGCCGCATTGTTGTGCCGTTGTAATAGGGGGAAACGGTCACGCCGAACACGTCCGCAGAGCGCAGCCCGCGCAAAGCGCTGTCGTTGGCGACGTCCGTTGTGACCACGTCTACGCCAAGGTTTGTTGCAAAGCCGACCAGTGCGGACACTGCCGACGTGCCGTCAACGCGCGACAGAAGGTCGTCGGGGACGGGGGCAAAAACCACGTCGATGTCCGTTTGGGTGAGGGCAAGCATGGGGAAGGCAGACGTGCCGTAGCCGCCGACCGCAACCTTGTAACCGACGCTGCGCAGATACCCGACGGGGTGCGCGTAGGCTTTGTCGGTGATGACTTCGGCGGGCAGAACAAGGCAAATACCGCGCGCCAGACGTTTGTCGGGGATGGCGGCTTCCACCTCGTCCAGCCGATGCGGCGCAAGGGCGGCAAGCGGACAGCGAAGGGCAATCCACTTGACGGGTTTGCCTTTGGCGCGAAGCCGTGACAGTGTGTCGCACGCCTTGGACAGAATACGCACGAAGTAATCGCAGCCCGCGTCGGTTTCCGCAGTCGCGGCAAGGTCGTCGTCGGTGAGAGTGCCGTACAGCACGCTGTTGACAACGCCATGGGCAACAAGCGCGACGTTTTCTTCGCCGTAGGGGTCGTAGACGGGGGTAAATTGTTGTTCGATGGGCGCAACGCCACTTGCAAGGGTGCGCTCGACAAGGATATTAAGTTGCTCCATGGTCGGCACCTCCTTACAGTGATTTTGGCGTTTGCCGCGGTGATTTTGCCGCGAAATGCGCCGGATTTGCTTAACGAAAACCCCAAAAGGGACAAAAAAAAGGCTGCAATCGTACACTATTGTACAAGATTGCAGCCGGGCTGACTTTACTAAAGTCCCCGTGGCTTTGCGTCACCGCCTCACGGCGGTTTTGCCCACGTATTTATCTTTTTTGTACCTAAGCACCCTCAGGTAAGTTGTATTTTACCATAGGTTTCGCAACAAAGTCAATACTTTTGACTAAAAAAATTAAATTTTTATTTATTTTTTTGCAATGAATTTAAGGGCTTTCATTGCCACCACTAATAATTTTTGCGAGTGTGACGTCGGCTAATTATGCGTTAAACGACGCTCACTGTACGTCCAGTACAGTTTCGGTCGTTTGCCTTTAATTATCTCGCCGTCACGCACGCAAAAACGCTTCGTGCCTTGGGGATTGGATTTTTT
>DPQS01000050.1:8430-10430 GCA_003537755.1 Clostridiales bacterium
CCCAAGGTTGTTAGTGATGGCGAATGAAAACCCTGTACAGATGTTATAATTCATAAAATACGCATATGTACCCGACTGTATACTGAATTTTTGCGTCTGCCAAAAAGAGAACCTGCCCGAAGAAACCGACAAGTCCACTACTGCCTGAGTTTTAGAGCCTTTAGCCATAAATGTTCTCCCGTTTCCTGATAGCAAAAACTACAGGAACATATTTTAGGTGCCTTATGCCATAAATCTTGAGAAAAATCAATGAGTATTGTTAGCGGAAGGATTTTTTGTCGAAAAATTTTTGCAAATTGTTGCAATTTTTCGTAAAGCTCTATTGACTTTTACGGTTATAACGGCTATAATAGATACTGGAAATAAAATTGCAAATTGTTGCAATTTTTCGTAAAGGAGGTAGTATGCAAAGCATTAAAAGGGATATTTATTTACAAAGACTGAAAGATAGAGAACAAAATGGTTTGGTAAAAATCGTTACCGGAATTCGTCGCTGCGGTAAATCATATCTCCTTAACACTCTTTTTTACGGATATCTTAAAGAAAAAGGAGTAAAAGACGATCATATTATAAAAATCTCGCTCGACGATGACGAAAACAGCGACTTGCTTTTACCAAAAGCATTAAGCCGCTACATTAAAAATCTGATTGTTGACGACGAATTATATTACGTTCTGCTCGATGAAATACAACTTGCAGATAATTTCGTCGGAGTACTGAACGGGCTTTTAAAGCTCCCGAACGTCGATATTTACGTTACCGGCAGTAATTCTAAATTCTTATCAACCGATATTGTTACCGAGTTTCGCGGTCGTGGCGACGAAGTCCGCATTTTACCACTATCATTTTCCGAGTTTATGTCTGTTTACAATGGTTCATCTGTACAGGGGTGGAAAGAATATTACACTTACGGTGGTCTCCCCCTTGTTCTCGCGCAAAAAAGTGAAGAAGCAAAAATGAACTATTTGAAAGGACAACTCAAAAATGTCTACTTAAACGATATTATCGACCGCAACCGCATTCAAAACGAAGAACAAATAAACGCTGTGTTGGAAATTCTTGCATCGAGCATCGGATCTCTTACTAACCCTTTGAAACTTTCAAACACGTTCCGAAGCGTGGCTAATTTACCGATTGCGGATAAAACCGTTTCAAACTACCTTGCGTGTTTAGAAGATGCGTTTTTAGTCGATAAAGCGAAACGTTATGACGTTAAAGGTAAAAAATATCTTTCTACGCCGTCGAAATACTACTTTACCGATTTAGGTCTTAGAAACGCTACTCTCAACTTCCGCCAACAAGAAGAAAATCACATTATGGAAAACGTGATTTATCTCGAACTCTTGAAGCGTGGTTTTTCTGTGGACGTAGGTATCGTAGAAACTTCAAAACGCAATGCAGAAGGGAAAATAGTCCGCAACTATGCCGAAGTGGATTTTATCGCTAATCGCGGAAATAACAAGTTTTATATTCAATCGGCTTTTGCAATGGATACCGAAGAAAAACAAGCGCAAGAAAAGAATTCTTTACTGAATATCAAAGACTTTTTCAAAAAAATAATTGTCGTAAAAGACGATATCCAGCGTAAACGCGATGAAAACGGCATAGTGACTATGAGCATTTACGACTTTTTACTCGATGAAACAAGTATTGAATATTAGAGGGGAAAAAGCATATTCTTTTCTGTAAAAGCGTTCGACATAACATAACAAAAGCCTCGAAGTTCAACAACTTCGAGGCTTTTGCCGCTTGCAGGTGTTCCCATTATATTTACTGATTTTTTACAATCCCTAATGGGGACACCGGTTTTGCGTAGTTTTTCGCTGACAGACTACGCAATTTTGCGTAGTTTCGATTTGAAAAAGTACGCACATTTGCGTAGTTGCGCTTTTGAAAAGTACGCAAATTTACGCACTATGTCTGTAATAATATACGCAAGAGCAGACAAATCGTTCCCTTGACCATGAGGGGTGGGTGGTCGGGGTAGCGGTGCTGTGGGG
>DPQS01000050.1:10654-10852 GCA_003537755.1 Clostridiales bacterium
CAACCTGTAATTCAGCCACAGCAAACAAATAATTACAGACGAACGGAACCCTTTCGGGGGATTGGCACCCGAGCGTGCCTCGCAATGACATTTTTACATTAAAAACTTTACAAGGTTACGTTCCTTGTCATTTTGCTTTTTACAACCAACAACGTGCCCTTGACCATGAGGGGCGGGCGGTCGGGGTAGCGGTGCTGT
>DPQS01000050.1:11063-42978 GCA_003537755.1 Clostridiales bacterium
CAACCTGTAATTCAGCCACAGCAACACATAATTACAGACGATCGGAACCCTTTCGGGGGATTGCCACGGCACAAAAGCGTGCCTCGCAATGACATAATTCGAAAAAGGCATTACTCGGTCGATTTCTGATTACGTCCGCCGAAGTTAGTATACGTGAAATACGCAAGCAAGTTGAAAACAGTTAGCCAATTTTCTTAGTGGCGACGATGTGTCACCATTAAGAAAACATCGTAGCGACGGCACGGCTGGGTAGGCTGCCTACCATAAGCATTATTGCTCGTCGCGAAGCGAGCATCAGGCGCTTTTCGTATGGTGACACATCGGCACCTCACTACACTTGCTAACTTACTTCGGCGCCCTTTTAATAGCGGGTACACGCCACTTGCTCGTTTTCATTTTCAGATATCATTTTGTCTGCTTCCCGTTTCCGCACGGCACAAAAAAAACGCACACGCAAGCATTTTTCGCTTACATGTGCGTTGATTTTACATGGTTTCCGACTGAAACAGCCACTACTACTTTCTTCTCTTTTTGTCGCTGCGATACACGAAGTTCAACGTCTTGCGTGGCGCGCTGGGACTGTTGAGCACGTTGCTTTGCGACACGGGACGAATGACTACGTGACGTTGGTTGCCCTGTCCGTCGCTTTCCGTCGTGACGTATTTGCTGTTTTGCAACGTCGTGTGAATGATACGACGTTCGTAGGGGTTCATCGGTTCAAGGTTTACCGGTTTGCCCGTGCGTTTTACCTTTTGTTCAAGGTTTTGCGCAAGGCGTTGCAACGTCTTTTCACGTTTGCCGCGGTAGCCTTCGGCATCCACCGTTACGCGACGGAAACCGCTGCCGTGCTCGCTGAGCATCAGACTGCTGAGATACTGCAATGCGTCCAGCACTTCGCCGCGATGTCCGATTGTCGCTGTTGCGTTGTCGCCGACAATTGTCAGCGCAACCACGTCGCCAACTTCCTTTGCCTGCACGGTTACGCCCGTAATACCCATTTTTTCAAGTACGTTTGCCAAAAACTCCTTGATTTTGTTTGTCTGGGCACCGAGTTCGCCGTTGTCCGCCTCGGTTGCGACTTCCTCGATGGCGGCGTGCACTTCGTCCGCGTCGATTGTTTCTTCGGGGACGACTTCCGCCTCGATTTCGGTAACTTCAACCTTGTATGACTTCAAAAATCCGCCTTCCTGCAGAACCTTGACTTCCACCTGGTCACGTGCAAGTCCCAGTTCCTTAAGGGCATGTTCGACGGCGGCGTCCAACGTTTTGCCCGTTGATACTGTTGATTTCATTTATGTTTACCTCATGTAACTTGCTTTACCGCTGTTGTCTTTCTGTTCCTGCTTTTCCAGCGACTTGATTACCGCCTTTTCGACAGGCGTGCGCAGTGCAACCGTGGACAAAATGCTGATTGTGTAGTTGCACACCATGTAAATTGCAAATGCGCCCGTGTACAGGAAACCGAAGTACGCCATCATGAGCGGCATGATGATCATCATCGATTTGTTGGTCATTTGCTGTTGCTTCATGGTTTCGCTGTCAACCTGCGGCGTATCGTCGCCCTTGCGGTTGCGGTTTTCGATTTTTTGCGAAATGAACATGCTGAGGAAACTCAGCGCGATACTGAGTATCGGCAGGATAAGCAGACCGTTCCAACTGCCGTTTGCGCCGTAACCGCCCGTTTGCAGCACTGCGTTGCGGATTGTGTTGTACAATTCCTTACCGCCGCTGAAACTGTCCTTGTTGACGATTGTGGCAAAACTGTTGCTGTCGCCGCTGTCGTTGAAGGACGGCATGATGGGCTGCCACGTGTCGGGCTGACCGACGTTTTGTATCCACAGCCAACTTTCCCTGATTTCGCCGTACTTTTGCTGCACCGCCGCAATTGCCACCTGTGCCGCAGCGGTTGTTTTTTCCGAAAGAGTAGCGTTGCCGTCGGACTTTTTGATGATGCTCGTGACAAAGTCCATCTTCACCTTAAGCGTTGCGTTGTCTTCGCTGTCGTCCTTTGCCTTCGCCTCGGCGTAACTGGCGTCGAAGTCGGCAATGTCCGCGTCAAACGAGTGGTCGGGGTCGTTGCGGAACTCCGTCAGGCAGGTGTCGTAGTAGGTGTGCGACAGCTCCTTGAATGTCTTTACGGTAAGGTAGTTACTGTAATCGCGCAAACCGCCGAACATTACGAAGAACACCGCCATGCTGACGATCATAGGCAGACACATGCCGCCCATACCGCTGCCGCCGTTCTTTTTGTACAACTTTGCCTTTTCTTCCTGCGAACGTTGCGTGTTTGCGCCGTAACGCTTGTCGATTGCCGCAAGAAGCGGTTGCATTTTTTTGTTTTTAAGAGTTGCTTTGCGGCTGGCGTAACGTTGCCAGAAGTCCAGCGGCAACATTACCACCTTGAGGAACACCGTAAACACAACTACCGTCCAGCCGTAATTGCCGATCCAACCGTGCATTGCACGCACCAACTTTGCTACCGGGTCCAGCGAATCGCCGATGTTGGTAAAAAAGTCGAGTTTCTGCGAAGAGCAGGACGTAAACAGGCACAGTCCGCACAGCAGAATAAGCGCGACGGACAGCACCGACTGAATTTTTTTGCTCATATCTTCTCCATAAAGGGCACAAACGCCCTGCAAAAACTACACGTACCACTTCCGCTTGCCGCGAAGATTGACGGGGACGGGGTCGAAACCGCCCTTGCCCCACGGCGCACATCGCAACAGCCGCTTGAGTGTAAGCCAACTGCCTACAAAAAAGCCGTGTTCGGCGTAGGCTTCCATGCTGTAAACCGAGCAACTGGGGGTGTAAATGCACACCTTGCGCCCCTTTAGGCGGGACAACGTTGCCTTGTACAGTTTAAGCAGACCTATGCAGACGTACTTCATTGCAGCATCTCCGCACGTGCAAGCAGCTTGCGGAAACTGTCCACAATAGTGGCGTAGTCGTAAGGCTCCGACTTGCGCGGTATAAAAATAGCGTTGTAGCCACACTTAACTTCGTCGATTAAACCCGACACCGCCGCCTTCATTTGTCTGCGAATACGATTTCTCTGTACTGCATGCCCAAATTTTTTGCTAACGGAAAACCCGAATTTAGTTTGTTTCACGTTACTTTTGGTGTAAAGCAACACGAAGTAGTTGTCTGCAACGCTTTGGGAATGTTTGTATACGTAGTTGTACTGGTAGTTTTTCTTAAGTCTGTAAATAGACTTCACGTATTGCCTCGATTAAGCGGAGAGTTCGTGACGACCCTTGTTGCGACGACGAGCAAGCACGCGACGACCGCCTGTTGTCTTCATTCTTGCGCGGAAACCGTGCACTTTGCTTCTTTGACGTTTTTTGGGTTGGTAAGTTCTTTTCATATCTTTTCTCCTTATTGTTTCGCACGCGACCGCGAGCGACAGATTTATTTGTTTTGCGGCGGAAAATATACCTCACCACAATGACATACAAACGTATTGTATCAAATTGCGACGAAGTAGTCAAGTGAATAAGTAAATAAAAATATACGGCGAGGGGCAAGGCAGGGCGCACGGGCGCGGGCGGAAAGATTTGTAGAGAAAGGAAAGAACAAGGAAAGCAACGGGATTGTCAGGGTCGGCAGGCGATACCTACGGGCGGTCGAAAATGCGCAAAAAACGCCGTCGCGCTCGGCAAAGGCTACCGCAAGCAAGCGGCAACAAAAAAAGACTATCATCCTTGACAAAAGAGCATAGACAGCCGTGGCGGTTGATGTTACAATTATTTTAGTACGTTAGTAAAAATTTTGCACAAAAAGCAGGTGCGTTATGAAAAAATTCAAAATCGGACAAATCGGAATAGGTCACAACCACGCACAGGGGCACATGGAAGCGTTTCGGCTGCACCCCGACTTGTTTGAAATCGTGGGCTATTCCGAAAACAGCGAATATTGGTTGCAAAAACGAGGCGGTCTGGCATGCTACGACGGAATTGCGCGCCTTGGTGAGGACGAATTGATTGACAAGTGCGACGCGCTTCTTGTGGAAACGGAAGTGCCCGACCTTATGGCGGCGGCTCGCAAATGCATTGACCGCGGCAAGCATATTCACCTTGACAAGCCTGCAGGCGAGGATTTTGCCGAATACGAAGGCATTCTTCGCGACGCGCAGAAAAAGGGACTTGTCGTGCACCTCGGGTATCTGTATCGCACCAATCCTGCCGTAAAAAAGGTGTTCGAGATTGCCGAAAGCGGCGTGCTGGGCAAAATTTTGTACGTGGAAACGGCAATGTCCGCGCCGAGAAGCCGCGAATACCTGCAGTATCTGGAAACGTTTAAGGGCGGCACGATGTACATTTTCGGCGGACATATCATCGACTTTGTTTTGCGACTGATGGGCGAACCGAAAAAGGTCGAGCCGATTTTGTTTCGCTCGGGCGCAGAGGGCTTTAACGGAATCGACAACGCTACTGCACTGTTTTACTACGACAGCGGCGTAAGCGTGATAAGGACGTCGGCGATAGAAACGGGCGGACACTTTCGCCGCGAACTGACCGTTGTAGGCGAAAAAGGCACGGTGTGCATTTCACCCTTCGAACGCCCCACGACAAAGTGGCTTGCCTTGCAAAACGGACAAGAGGACGCCTACGACAAACTGGCAGACACGACGACGTTGGAACTGCCGACAAATTACAACCGCTACGACGCATTCCCCGAGGAATTTTACGACCGTCTTTGCGGCAAAATGTCAACGATTTACGACTACGGTTACGAAATTTCGTTACATAAACTGCTTCTGCAGTCCTGCGGGATTTTGGGGTAGCATCAGACACTACAACAACTAAAAAAAACAAAACCAGCCGCCCGAAATATCTCGGACGGCTGATGTAAAAGCAATTATACAAAACATTTTAATTGCGCAAGAGTTTTCTTGTACTTCAAAATTTGAAACAGAATCTTTTAAATTGACAACCAGTCGCTATATATACTATTTTAAATGCAAGGAGTTTCCATGTATTTTTGAGATAGTATACTCCTTGTTTGAAAGGATCTCATCATCTGAATAAAAAACGCGATCTCCAATTTTAAGTCCCTTTGGCATACTAGAAAACGTTGCTACTAAATGTTGATGATCAAAATCCACATCAAAAATGTCTGATAGTACGTCATTTACACTGTTCGTTATATACAATTTTCCTTTCATGTGCTAAATATCACTCCTTTAACAGCTCATCTTGAGCATATTTGAGAGCATCCCCCTTTTTTAGTCTTAAGTAGACAGGGATACTTTTTAATCAATTCTAGTTCATATTTCTTATAATTTTTACAAGGTACTGCCCCGTAAATAATATCAAACTCATTCAAATCAATATTACAAAGCTGCAATGTATTAGTCCCTTTTAACTCGCGACAATGCGCAGCTAGCCTGGCCCCCATATTTTTATCTTTTCCCCAATACAATGGGTACCATTCTTTGTCAATAGGCTTCCATTCTTCCTTTCGCGGCAGTTTAATTCTATCAGAGCCTACTCTTTTAAAAAAGTCTTTTTTCTTTTCATCCGAGTCAATAAATACTGCAATACCATACACACAACCATATTCCTTATCTGATAACCCACACTTTTCGTTACCCGCATCTAATATTTTTCCGGAAATACACCATATTTTGTCATCGTTGACTATTTCTTCTATTTTTTTTACTAATATATTTGCTTCCATGATTCATACCATAGTTCTCAATCAAGGTCAGACAAAGCTGACCTTGATTGTTTTTTAACTATTTTTCCTTATTCCAAATAATGATTGTTGTGCCGTCCGTGTCGTAGTGCCAATAGTTGCCGTTGTAGACGGTGCCGTCGGCGGTCAAGCCAGGTTCCGCATCGCTGTAATAGTAGCGTGTTGCGGAAGTAAGATTAGTATTATAGCTTTCTATGCCGATTTGGGACCATTGTCCAGCCGTCCCTTTGTAAAAAACTTTCTTCAAGCCGCTGCAATTGTAGAACGCAGCCTCGCCAATGCTTGTGACACTGTTCGGGATTGTAATACTTGCCAATCCGGTGCAACCATAGAACGCAGCCACGCCAATGCTTGTAACGCTGCCGGGGATTGTAACGCTTGTCAAGCCGATGCAACCCTCGAACGCATGATAACCAATACTTGTGACACCATTACCGATTGTGACGCTTGTCAATTTACTGCAATTGTAGAACGCATAGCCACCAATACTTGTGACATTGTTGCCGATTGTGATACTTGTCAAGCCGGTGCAACACGAGAACGCAGACGAGCCTATGCTTGTAACACTGTCGGGGATTGTGACGCTTGTCAAGCCACTGCAATTTCCGAACGCATCGTAGTCAATTGACGTGACACCATTACCGATTGTGACGCTTGTTAAACCAGTGCAATCGTAGAACGCCCACCTGCCAATGTTTGTAACACCATTGCCGATTGTGACGTTTGTCAAGCCGCTGCAACCTCTGAACGCAGACTCACCAATGCTTGTAACACTGTCCGGAATTGTGACGCTTGTCAAGTCGCTGTAATGGTAGAACGCACCCCAACCAATGCTTGTGACACCTTCGGGAATCACCAAATCGCCCTCAATCTTCGTTCCGTCGATATACAATGTTTTGGTAGATTTGCCATACTCCATCAAGCCGCCAAGACTACCTATATTGAGCCAGCCTGTCAAATCTCCATTGTAACGGATCTCTGTCAAGCCGCTGCAACCCTCGAACGCAGTCGACGAACCTATGTTTGTGACACTGTTACCGATTGTGATGCTTGTCAAACCGGTGCAATACGAGAACGCACTGTAGCCAATGCTTGTGACGCCGTTTCCAATTGTGACGCTTGTCAAGCCGCTGCAACCTTGTAACGCCCAGTCGCCAATGCTTGTAACGCTGTTGGGGATTGTGATGCTTGTCAAGCCGCTGCAACCATTGAACGCAGACGAACCTATCGACGTGATGTTGTCAAACATCGTTACCGTTGAAATAGATGTACAACCACGAAAAGCATTTTCGTCTATGTACGTAATCGGCACACCTTGGTAATACTTGGGAATGACAAGATTACTAGCGGTACAGGTACCGATGCCTGTTATCTTGTATGCAGAACCGACCATTTCATACACAAGACCATCCGAACAAGTCAGTCCGCAAAGCGAGCAGATGTTGTCTACACCGATGTTATGTTGAACCTTTGCAACAGTGTGGTGTGTTGTTTCCAGCACTTTGTTACATTCTGTACAACGGACAACAATGTCATATGAGCCATCGTGTTGGCACGTCACTTCAACAACATTTTCCGTTACTTCTTCGCCCCTTACATGCGCCGTTGCTACCGTTGCTATTGTTTCGTAGCCGTAGTTGCCGCCGCAAACGGAGCATACCTTGTGACGAAGTCCTTCGTGCGTGCAGGTGGTTTGCTTGTCCACCACCCAATCGGACGAGGTTTCGTGTTGCCAGCCTGCATACAAGGTGATGTCGCCATAGGAGCCTGTGGCAATTTCGGTCACTTTGTGTTGCAAAGTTTCGTCTGTGTACCAGCCTGTAAAGGTATGCCTGCCGCCGGGCGCAGTCAATGTGATACTGTCCGACTCGATTGTGTACTCGTCGGGGTTGTTGCCCTTGTTGGCACCGCCATTGATTACGTAGGTGATGTTGTATGTCCTGACAACCCACTTGGCGTAAAACGCCTTGTCACCGATGGAGCCTGCGGCAATTTGCGTAACCTTGTTGTCAAAAGTATCTTCCGTATACCATCCGTCGAAGTCGTAGCCGATTTTGGACGGAGTATACAGTGTGACGGTATCTTCGATTGTGTATTTGCCTTGTGTAATGTTGCCACTGTCGTTGGCTGCCATGCCACCCGCCTTGGGCATAGCGGCAGTGAGGTGCACTACTGCCGTAAAACTGCTGCTGTAACCGCATGCGCGCACGTAGTACAGTTGACCTGCCGTAACGTTGTACGTGATGGAGAAGTTGTTGCCTTCGCCGCTGTCGTCGTCGGTTTTGAGTTGAGACTTGGACGCACTTAACAAGTAGCCGTAGGTATCGTTGCTACCGGTGGTGTACACTGTAATGCTGCCACTGACAAGCGGAACAAATGCCAGGTAGTCGCTTGTGCTTGCCGAACTTGACTTGGACTTGAGTGCAACCGATATGCCGCCATTGTAGGGTAGAATCGTATTTGTGCAAGCAATCCATTTGGCGTAGAGTGTGACGTCGGACTTGACCTCCGCGGCAAAGTCGAACGGATTGCCGTTGCAGTTGGCTGTTGTGTACCAACCTGCAAACAAGTATCCGCTACGTGTGGGGATTGCGGGATAAGCCAAACCGACACCGCCGCCGATTGTTTGAGCAGGGACTTCCCCGTCGGCACCGCTGAGATTGAAACCGACAGTGTACTGCGGCGCGGCACCGTTGTAGGAAATGTTGTACGCCACTGCTTGCCATCTTGCAAACAACAAAACGTCGCCATTGTGTTTACCCTTGGGAAGTTCGGTAAATTGCTGACCTCCGTCGGATTGGTCGAACCAACCGACAAATGCGTAACCTACCTTTGTAGGCTCGACAAAGATGATATCGTCCGTTTCTACCGTGTAGGTTGACGGGTTGGACGGGTCGTTTGTGCCACCGTCAAGCACATAGATAATGTTGTAAACCGTAGGCGTCCACTTGGCGTAGACAAACTTGTTGCCAAAGGAACCTGTCGGCAATGACGTAACTTTGTTGACGAAGTCGGACTCGAGGTACCAACCCCTGAAATCGTACGCATACATAGACGGCTCTTCAAACACAATCTCGTCGCTGATTACTGTAAACTCCACGTCAAGTGTGGTGTTTTCATCGTCGTTAAAAACATATGTAAGCGTGTAAGTATCTAGTTGCCACTGCGCCGTAAAGCTTGTGGATTGCGGATACTGCCACAAGGTGGAGTTGAACACGTAGCCGTCCTCGTCCGCCCAGCCGACAAATGTGTAGCCGTCACGTTCGGGCGCAACAGGGGCAAACTCGGTGTCGTACGTTACGTTTTGCGTTTGGTTGTCGATTGGTTTGCCACCGTTGACGTCAAACGTTGCCGTGTACACGTTGGGTGTAAACACAGCCACAAACTGCACGTTGTTGTCCAGGCGATAGGGGAAAGTTGCCGTTTGTGTGCCTGCAGGCAGTGACGGAATAGTGATGCCGCCTATGCTGATGCTGTCGGTAAGCACATTGGCATACCAACCCTCGAAGGTGTAGCCGACCTTGGTGGGGGCTTCGGGCGCGGAAAGATAGGTTTGCTCCTCTACGGTGGTTTCCGCGCGGTACACTTTGCCGTCGGAGTAGTAACTGTATGTGCGGTGTCCCAGACGATAGATGTCCAGGTAGTACACCACGTTGTACTCCTCGCCGTACCACACGGTGATGTAGGCAATGTTGTGCCCTTCTACAAGGGACATGTTTTTGGTTTTGATTATTTGTTCGCCCTCGATGTCGCGCGACAACGTCCATGTGCAACCGTCGCTTACCTGCACGGTGCTGGACAACGTGACAGAATTGCGACCGGACGAAACGGTTTGGATAAGCGCGGGGTAGTCGTAATTGTCGTAGTCAAAAGTGAATCCGTCGGCGGCTTCGATGCGGTATTTGAGAAATTTGGCATACAGCACGATATTTCCGCTGGAACCGGAGTTGATCACCGACACGCGATCCTTTGTTTCAAACGACGGCGATGTGTACCACCCCTGGAAGGTAAGTCCCAGCGAACTTTGCGGAGCATACAGCGTGATTGTGCCCGACTCGTAAGTGTATGTGAACGGATTGCGCGGATTGTTTTTGACGCCGTCGTCCATCACGTATGTAATAGTGTAGGTTTGTGTTGTATACAGTATGGATATGGACACGTCGTCGACTATCGGCAAACCGTCGTACATCCATGCGCCGTCGTAACCCTTTTTGGATGGAATCTGCGGAATCAGTTTGGCAGGGATAGTCTCTCCGTGTTTGACCGCCACCGACACATTGTTGGTAGGCAAATCGTCGAAACAGAACGTGACCTCGTGATACTTGCCGTCTTTGTTGATGTGTACGGCAGAAGTCAGCACGACGTCGGTTTTGTACGGAGTGCCGCTTTTGTCGACAAATATGGCAAATACGGGGTAGTCGCCTGCGGCAAGGTAGCCCTTTGTGATGTCGTACTCCACCGCTTGTCCCTGCGACATTGTGTAGTACCACAACCTTATGACGTCGGGCAACGCGTCTGTACCCGTGGGCGCAAGCGAGTGCAACTGACCGTCGTAGGAATGCGTAGCTTCCGGCAAGGAAACTTCTATATTTTCTTGGGAGATAAGCTCACCGCAAACAGTACAACGAATAGTCTTTTGGACTACCGCAGAGTATGTGTTGGCACCGGGCAAAAAGTCGTAGACCGGGGCTCCGGGTATATGTTGCAACTCGGTGCCGTCATCGTGGACAAATGTTTCGGTGCCTTTTGCACCGCATTTGCACGAGTAAAAATATGTGGGGTGAGCCAAACATGTTGCCGGCGTTGCCAGATATGCGTCGGACACAACCTGTTGGTCAAAGGTGTGCGGCAACATCTCGCCGTAGTCGAAGGTGTCGGCTCCCTTTTCGCCACACTCGCACGAGTAGTAGTACTTGGCTTTTTGAGTGCACGTAGCATCGGACACTTTGTAGACGTCCGTAGCAACTTGCAGCGTGTAGGCATGCGTGTGTATGTTACAACCGACAGCTGCAATGGCAAAGCAAACAATGCACAGCACACATAATGTAACTAATGCAAATTTTTTCATAATTAAAAACCCTCTTTTTTGTATTTTTCAATGCAAAATGTTTGAATTTGCGCCTTTTGGGCGTGAAAAAAGCCGACGCAGGCAAGGACGGACTACTCCGACTTTGCTACGACGGCAAAAATTGTCAAAAATGCTTCTGTCATGTTTGCTCCTCCTCAAGATAAACACAAATTAGCGAATTCTTTTATTCTGCTATGATGTGCGGCAAGGTGGCAACAACGGCGCACCGCTACCACAGCGCAAACATAATGAATCCCTCAAAACATTTGTTCACATTACATATATTATAAAACGTATTTTAGGCAAAGTCAATTATATTGCCGCATTTTGACATAATGATGTTGCGAAAACAATTCAATCCCTTCGGTAGAAGCAAGTGGACTCGCGCAAGGAGCGTCAGCGACGCCCCTCAGCGTATTCGCCTTGCAAATCGCGTTCTCACCGACCCCCACCTTATTTGCCGAAAGACACGGCAATGTTGCACGGTGGTGCTCTAACCTGCTGAGCAATGCTTCTATATTAAACTGACTTCGGCATAGGGCAAGTTTCTTTTACTTTGACACCACCCCGGAATACCTATCTAAATACTCGAAGTCAACTTGGTGGCACGGACGCAAACACCGTCGAACCACAATAGTTTTTAGTTACTATTTTTCAATAAATCGAACTTTATTTTAGTTACAATTTCACGCTTCTACGATCGTCTATAATTAGTTTTTCAGTGCGGTAATCGGCACAATTTCCAAAATCCAATCGGCAATATTTTAACTTTCCAATCGGCACGATTTTGCAATTTCGTTCGGTATTTTTCTAAAACTTATCGCAAACGCAATGAGATTTTTTATTTCGATTTTAGAAAACTGGCAATGAATAACGATAATACCCTTTTTATGCAGAGGCAAATTCTTCACAAACTTTATTTACATATAAATAATCAAATTTTTGCCACTCAATTATATTGATGCCGTCGATTTTCTAAAAACCGACGGCATCAATCACAGCACACTCTTTTGGCAATACACTATTGCCTATTCAATATAGGCTATTACATCATCTTAGAAAGGTATATCGTCATATTCTTCTTGCTTTTTTGTATCATTCTTTGACTTACATACTTCTATTTCTTTAGATAGCTCGCAATAAATTGCCGAACTCTCCCACCGTTCTTCTCTATCATTCCAACGTTGACGATACTTTTCAATAATATCAATGGTAAAGAAAAGTACTAAAACGAAATGCCTACGGATTGCAAAACTTTGAACGATTTAGAAAAAGAATCTTATTGAGTTGTTAGAAAAAGAAAAAAAAGCCATCGGTTCGAGGCACCTCGAACCGATGGCAAAAGGCAAATATACAACTAATATTACAATGCGGGAATCTTCTTGTACCCCAACATTTGACATAGAGCCAGTTAATTTTTGCTTGCCAATAATATTTCATTGTGGTATACTGAACCTGCTTTAAGGTGTGGATTTTGTTGCAGAAATATTATACCATAAAAGTAGAGAACACTCAACCGTTTGCACGTCCGAGTGTTCTTTTTTTTGTAGCAGATGTCGCTCACTTAATGCGACAGCCCCGCGTTTGGCAACTCGTTTGACGTTGCCGCCCTACACTACTCGGGCAATGTTAAGTCAAACACTTTGCGGTATTTTTCGAAACTCTCCTTGGACGTTCTGTCAAACTCCAACAAGCCGTTTACTTCGTGATAGACATTGCTTACCTGTGTGTAACAGAATCCGCAAATAAACGGAATGTCGACAATACCCTTTACCATGCCGCCGATACGAGAAAGATACTCTTCGTCGTCTTGTACCGCCGTGCCGTATCCCCATCGATTGCCGTTTGTGTCCTTTATAAAACTCGTTCCGCCAAACTCGGTAATCATTATCGGTTGTCCGCGATAAGAGTAACCGTCCACAAAAGGTTGTTTTTTGTTGTCGGGAATTATTTTTTGCGTGCATTTTTCCACTGTGTTGAAGGATTCATGCAACAACTTGCCGTCTTGCGTGTAGTCATGCAACGTCAGTATATCCGACAGCGTATGTTCCCAACCGTCGTTGCAAATCACGGGACGCATTGCGTCGATTTCCTTTGTGGCGAGGTACACTTGATTGACAAAACGTTGTTGTCGGAGATCGGATTTAATTTGCTCCACACCCCAACTTTCGTTAAAAGCAACCCAAGTAAGCACGCACGGATGATTGTATTGTGCGGCAACTACCTTTTTCCACTCCGTAAGCAATGTCTCGCGAGAGACTTCGGTAAAAGCGTAGACCGACGGCATTTCCGCCCATACAATGTAGCCGTAGACGTCGGCATAATACAAAAATCGTTCGTCTTCCACCTTTTCATGCTTCCTGCAACCGTTGAAGCCCATTGACATACAGTCTGTCAAATCCTTTTTTAGTGCATCTTCGTCGGGAGGAGTAAGGTCACAGTTTTCCCAGTAGCCTTGATCCAGCACCAAGCGTTGGTACAGCGGTTTGCCGTTGAGTAAAATTTTGCCGTCACGTATGCAAATTTCCCTCATTCCGAAGTAACTTTCAGCCTCGTCTACGACTTTGTCGTCCGCCTTCAATTGCAATTTCAGATCGTACAATCCGCCTTGTCCGACTTGCCACAAGTTGACCTCGTCAAGGCTTAAAAAACCGTAGCCGCAAGTGTCGCAAACGTCTATTAAAGTTTCCCCGACCGCCTTACCTTGCCAATAGGCGCATGCAGCCACGACTGCATTTTTATACGGTTGGTTGAGCGTAAAACGTATCTCCAAACCTTTACTTTCCAAATTCGGCGTTAGTTTCACCTCGGAAAGATAGGTTTGCGGCACGACTTCCAACCACACCGTCTTGTAAATACCGGATGTGTCCACGTACCAACAGCCGTAATCGTGGTCTTCGGCGCGTTGCTTGCCGCGAGGTTGCTCACGCGAGTAACTGTCAAAGACCTTGACTACGAGCGTATTGTTTCCTTGTACCGCCGCCGAAGTAATATCAAATGTCAGCCTGTGGTAACCGCCGACTTCCGAGCCGCAATATTTGCCGTTTACCCACACTTTTGTCAAGTAATCGCTGCCTTCGAAGTGTAACAACAATCTGTTTAATCCGATGTCATCCATTACAAAAGTACGCTTGTACCAAATATTTTGACACATCTCGGCATTACCTATGCCGCTAGCCGCGCACTGATAGGCAAACGGAACGTTGATTTTTTTCTGCGCTTCAAACCCGTTTTGATAGCCTTTGTTTTCTCCGCTGTCGTCACGGTCAAAAGCAAAGTCCCAACTTCCGTTTAGATTAATCCAATTGTCGCGCACAAATTGCGGACGCGGGTAATCCCTTTTGTAGCATTTAGTGTGTTGCATAGTAATTGTACCGCCTTAAATCTGCTTGATGTAAAAATCCTTGTAGACAACTTCCGCGCCGTCACTGTACAAACCTACGTGTCCTGTCAAAAATGCATGCGCGTCATGAATTTCAAACTTGAACTCGCCGTCTACGTACACCGAAATCGTGTTACCCTTGGCAACGACTTTTAGCGTGGTAAACTCTTTGGTCAGTTTGTCTTTTGTTTTTCCGATGGCGTCTGCTTCCACCTTGGTTTGACTCTTGCTGTGATTAAATCTACTTATGTTCACGTTGCGTGAATCCAACCCGATGTAGTAGCCTTGAATGGATGTTGCGCCGTCGTAACGAGCGTTTGCAAAATTGCGTCCGCGTACGATAAGTCCCGCGCTGTAAGCATTGTGGGAAACAAATTTGATTTTTACGCTTACTTCGAAGTCGCTCAACGTATCGTCACCGATATAAGCAAGCATAATGCTTCCGCCGCGTGTAGCGTGTCCGCCGTCGTAAAGACGGTACATCGTCGAGTAAATCGCACCTTTTTCCACAACGTCGGCAAGGCTGTTGGAAAACTCGTAGCCGTTGTTGGCAATGCGTTCGCAAGAGAAGGAAATGAAACCTACATCATCGCCTACGCCGTACAAAGCCACAAAGTTGGCACCCGCCGTAACGTCAAATCCGCCGATAAACGCCGAGATTATGCAGCCCGTTTCCGAACAGGTTACTTGGGGTAGCGTTACGGTTTGCAATTGTCCGCCGTTCACTTTGAACCCTATCTTTTTACCTGCGTACTTTTGGTCGTAGGTCAATTTTAATCCGTAGTGTCCGCTTTGACGGAAGTATACAAGGTAACGAGCAAAATCGCCGTTTTTGCCGAATGTAAGTTGGTAACTGCCGTTGTAACCGATGTCGTCTACATATTGTTTGTCAACCGTCACTTTACTTAACTCGGAATTAGTCAAGTCGTAACTTTGTACACCTTCGAAGTAGTCCGACGGCAAGTAATTGGACGCACCTATACTTGCACCGCTTTGCTTCGGTTCAACCTTGTCCGACTTCCCTTTCGCAACGTCGGAGAATGTCGTACAATAGTACTCGCCATCACCCACATAACCGACTTTACCGCCGTTAAGTGTCACTTCGGAATCGGAAATCTTGCACATATTGTCGAAATACACGTCGGCTTTGCCGTCGGCATAGGCAACACGAATTGTATGGATTACGTTTTTGTCAAAGTCGTTTACAAGCGTTCCCGTTGCGACAACACTTTCCTTGCCGCCCGCAACATTGACAAGCTTGATCGTTTTTGCAGCGTAGTCGGCAATTACATATGCGTAGTTGTCGGCGTCAACGTAACTGACAACACACTTGACGTTGTCGCCCTTCAAGTTGAATTCCGCCGTAAACGTCTTGCCGACAGATTGCTTGGACAGTGCGGTGTTTCCGTTTATGTCAAACTTGTCGGCGGAAACTTCCGTTGCATAAAAATTCGGTTGCGCTGCCTTGATGCTGTTTGTTTTACTTTCGTCGACGCTCATTTGCGTGCCGTTGAAAATAAGTCTGTCGATGTTTAGACTACGATAAGGTCCGTTAGTCGTAAGGGTGTTGAGACTGTGATATACGATGTAGTAACTGTCCATATCCGGTCCCATGACGGTGGAGCTGTGTCCTAAACCCTTGAAATTGTTTTGTTCGTCCACGGTAAGTACAATGGGCAAGTCCACGCCGTATGTAAAAGCGTCGTCGTCTCCAAACTTTTTACCGTCGGTTTCGGTGCTGTAACTGATACGATACGCTTGACTTTCCACGTCCGTACCCGTGTAGGTTATGTAGTAGATCCCGTTGCGTTTGATGATCATGGGACCTTCCGTCCACGATCCGATGACGGTATTGGACAAGTTTACGCGAGTAAACGCCGTATCGCCCGAGTACAAATCTTGCATATTTGCCGCTTGCGACATGATAATACCTGCTTCGCCCGCGGTCAAGAAATACATTTTTTCGTCGTCGTCGATGAACATCGATCCGTCGATACGTTTGTCCAACTTGTCGGTGACGCGAACAAACGGTCCCTCGGGGCTGTCCGCCTTGTAGACGTAATGACCTAATCCTGACGGACTGGAATACATGTAGAAGAAGCCGTTCCAGTAGTACACTTCGGGAGCAAATGCGCCTACAAGCGATTCGTCAATGCTTACGTAGCCTGTTTGTTCTTCCGTAAAACCTTTCGCCGTACATTGTTGCCAACGCACAAGGTCGGTACTCTTCCATGCGCGTACGCCGTTCCAATTGTCGCGCGAGGAGCAATACAAGTAGTACATGCCGTTAAATCTGAACACGTAAGGATCGCCTATGCCGTAGTTAGGCCATTGTTCGGGAACAAAATCGTTGGATTGTTCGCCCGTACCCGTGTAATCGCAAAAATCACCGTTGTTGTATGTTTCGTAATTCATTTCGGGCATAGTAAATTGTTCTTCCGTAATATCGTTGCATGCGGTAAAAACCGCAAGTTGAGTAACTACAAAGGCTACTACGAGAATTATTCCTAAAATCTTTTTCATTTTGTACCCTCCGTCGTTACTTTGTTTGTAAAGTATCTAAATACTGTTGGTAAGTAAGCAATTTGTTGCCGTCCGCTGTAAGTACAACGTAAGTATTAGGCTTTTGCGGATCGGCAAAAACACCTTCGAATGTAAGTCCGCGCCAAGTAAAATACCCCGGCAAGTCGTTGTTGATGTCAACGGATCTGTCCACTTGCCCGAATGCCATACCTATGGCGTCGTTTGCGCCTATACCCATTTGCGCAAGCGGCAACATTGCTTCCACGTAGTAATATTCCTCTTCGTTGTCCATTACGCTGCCTTCGCGCACTTCAAACATATACATCGCCATCCATTTGATCCAGCCTGCGCCCGCACAAATACGAGTACGGCTGTCTCTGCCGAGGTTTATTTGGTAATCGCCCGCGGACGGCACAGCCGTACGAGACAACTTTGCGTCAAAATAGAACTCCACGCTGTCACTGTGCGTAACTTCTTCCGCCGCGCCCGAACCTACGTAACGGAAAGGAGTGTTGTCCCTCACCTTAAAAAACAAATAAATCGCGTTGGATTTGCGCACTATCGACACAACGGTATCGGCGTATTCAACCGTTACTTTGTTGGGACTTTGCCACAACTCGTCGTTGTCGTAGCCGTCTATTACCGCTTCGGGACGGACCATATTGCCGTCAAAGTCAAACGGGTTTGCCGAGTCGGGATCCCATTTCGAGTTTTGAGCAGGTTGACATGCGCCCAAAGAAACAAGCGCAATCAACAACACGCACAAAACAATTGCATATTTTTTCATATAAACTCCTTTCTAACCGCTTTTACATACTTGCCCGACATGCCGTAGCCGTCCAAACTTATTTGTACGGTTTGACGAGATGTCACGTGACGGCATGTAGGCGAAACGCAAATTGCTTACTCCTTAATACCGGTAAGCGCAAGCGATTGCACAAAATACTTTTGGAAAGTGATGTATAACACCACTATGGGAATACTGCTTACAGTCGCGCCTGCCATTACCAACGGCAAGTCGGGACGCCGAGAATTGTTGTCGTTGAGTATCGCCAACAAAGCCTGCACCGTCAACCAATTGGAACCCGAAAGGTATACCGACGGCGCAAAGTAGTCGTTCCAAATACCTAAAAACCAAAAGATTACCTGTGCCGCTATCGCAGGGACTATTGTCGGCAACACGATTGTCCAAAAATTTCTTAACCAACCCGAACCGTCAATGCGCCCCGCTTCTATGAGTGAATCGGGAGTGTTTTTCATGTATTGTATAAAGAAAAACATCATGCCGATATTGCCGAAAAGACCGGGGACGATCAACGGCAACAACGTACCTGTCCAACCTAGTGCGGAGTACGCCCTGTACTGAGGTAACAAAACCGCCGCGTAGGGGACCATCATTCCGCTCATAAGAAACAGCAACAAAAATCTTTTGCAAGGCAAGCGCATCTTTGCAAATGCAAACGCCGCCAATGCCGACACAAGCGTGCCGATAGGAACTACTGTCAATTCAATGATCATAGTGTTACCTATCGAACGCAAAAAGCTCGGTGTTTGATCGGCAAGTTTGAAGTAACTTTCTATCGAAAAAACTTCAGGAAATAGTTTCAGGCTGGGCATCATAGCTTCCAACGGTTGCTTGAAAGTGGTAAAAAGCATCCACAAGTAGGGGAATACGGTAATTACGCCCACCATCGTCAGCAATGTGTACAGCAGTACCTTTACCACAATGTTTTTCCGTTTTGCATTTACATGGGACAGCTGCAACGCCTTAGTCAATTCGCTCATTGCTTTTCCTCCCCGTAAACCCACCTGTCGGAAAACTTGAATTGCAAAATGGTAACAATCATAATTGCCACAGCAAGTATAATCGAAGCCGCACTTGCAAGACCTTGTTTACCTTGATTTAGTCCGTACTCCCAAATAAACCAAACTATCGTTTGCGAGCCGGACGTGCCGTTACCGAATACCTTGGCGTCCGCATAGGATTGCAATCCGCCGATTACATTGGTAATGATGATGTAAAACGTCGTCGGCGTAAGCAACGGCAAAGTAATCTTGAAAAACTTGTGCGTTGCGCTTGCTCCGTCTACGTCTGCCGACTCGTAATAGCTTTGCGGAATGGCAAGCATACCGGCAATGTACAGTATCATACTTGTACCCATGCTTGCCCACACGTTTTTAAGCACAATGGCAACCTTGACAAGCCAGTCGTTGGCAAACCACGGTATCTCGACATTAAACAACGTGTTTATAAAACCGTATTCGGGGTTAAAAATGTACCTGAACACAATGTTGACGGCAACCGCGCTTGTGACGGCGGGCAGATAATACAGCACTTGGAAAAACTTGCTTGCCTTTTTGACCGCTTTGCTTTGCAAAACAGCCGCCAATGCAAGTCCGGCAATCATGCCAAGAGGAATGCTTACCAAAAGTAGCACCGTATTGAATATCGACCGACCGAAAGCGTCGCTGTATGTGGGGTTTGTAAACAAATCCACGTAGTTCTGTATGCCGTTGGGCGTCAATTCATCACGAAAGATGTTGTAATCGTTGAAGGAGAAATACACCACCGCAACGAGTGACAACAGGGTGAACACGACAAACCCCAACACGGGCAACGCGACAAACGCAAGCGCAGTCAACTTTTCTTTTTTGTGTAAATTTCTTTTTGACAGTTTCATGAGTTAGTTTTTAAAACGCTTATTCATATTGTCCAAATCGGACTGCAACTGACTGCGGTAATTGATTAGCAAATTGGTAATATCCTCGGTGGACTTCATCTTCCACGCTTCGGACGTGTTGAGATAGTTTAACAGGTTTGTACGCCAAGTGGAGTCGTAGGTGTAGTACAAAGCGCGCGTTTTACCGCTGACCATATCCTGTTTGCCGCTTGCTGCATACAATCCCAAACTGTCGGTGTGGTCGTCGATAATATCGATAAATACCGAACGATTGGCAGGTTGAACATCCCAATCGGCGGACACGTAATCGTTGACCATTTCGATAATGTTAGGTACCTGCTGACCGAGCGAAACGGACAACTCTTGACAAGACTTACTCATAGACAACCATTTTGCAAACTTGACGGCCTCTTCCTTGACCTTGGACTTTGCCGATACGCCGTAGCACATGGAACCTACAAAACTGACAGATTGCGCCCCTTCGGCAGGTCCGTAAGGTACGGGAACAATATTGTATTTGAGGCTTTTGTAATCCCAAAAGTCGGCATTGTCCCACGGTCCCATCCAAGTGAAAATAGATTTGTTACTCAAAAAGCGAGTATACGCATCGGTGGAGCCGCTGAAATCGGCGTCGGGCATAACGTCATATACCGTTGCAAGTTGAATATTGAAGGCTATTGCTTGAATAAAATTGTTGTCAATGCCTTGTTTCGTTGCATTTTCGTAGAAATAGTTGGCGTTGTTGCTGTACAGACAAGCGTCCATTTCGTAATACGGTATACCGTAAATGCGATCGGCTTTGGACAGTCCCTTTTGGTCTTTTGTAAGATCCACCAACAATTGAGTAAATTGCGCCCATGTCATTGGCGTACGAGGATCCAACAATTTGTAAACATCTTGCTTGTTCAATCCGTTTGCGGCAATCTGTTTGTCAAGCAACGTTTCGTTGTAAACCAACGTGACGGGACCGAGATCCTTGGGGAATCCGTACAACTTGGCGTTTGCGCTTTTACCGAGCGTGTGAGTTTCTACGTCGTAGTAGTACTCGTCCATTGCCTTGGGCCAAACGGAGTTAAGCTCCTCTTGGGTGCAGTACGGAAGTAAATCTTCCATTATTCCTGCGTCCGCCCACGACAAAAAGTCGGTGTCCGGCATAAAGAATACGTCGGGTTTGGGGTTTTCCCCTTGAAAGTTAGTCATGTAGATGTTCGACTCGTAGTGAGTAGGCACTATGATGACATTTTCGTTTTCTTCCATGTAGCGGTCCATCAGTTCTTCGTAAACTTTCTTTTCCGCCAGACTACCCCAATACCAAAACTTGATTTTGGTACGTCCTTGGCTGTCAGTAGTGCCGCTATCGTTGTCGCAAGCCGCCAAAACGGGCAAAATAATCACCATCAGCAACAACAACACCGACAAAAGTGCGTATTTCTTTTTCATGTTTTCCTCCATAAATTTTTCTTACGGCAGACAAAGATTGCCTGCCGTAATTATGTTTTGCCTACTATCCTTTTGTAATCAATCCATACTCTACGCCCGCAGCCTGCGCACGATACCCGTACTTGGTACCGCTAAGCGCGGCTTCGTCCGTGAAGTCCACATACAAAGTGTCGTTGACGTAACACTTGATGTTGTTGCCGTTACGCACTACTTTTAACGTGTAGGTGTTGGCGGCGTTGAAATCCGCAATGTGCGTTACGGCACCGCACTGTTGCCAAGCGGGTTCACCGCCTGCCTTTGCCAAGTAAGCGTCGCCGTTGACGTTGATAAAGAAGAAGTAGTAACTTACGTCCTTGTCTTCCCAGAAGTTTGTCTTGCCGTTGTCGGTAAGACCGAATACGATACCGCTGTCGCTACCAGCAACCGTCTTGATGGTTGCGGTGATTGTTCCGTCCCTAAAAGAGCCTTCTTTGTTTGTCAGCAAAGTGTTAGTCATCATTGAGGTAATCTTGCCGTCGGCTTCCTTGGCGTTGCCGCTTACTATGTTGTAGTCTATCGGAGGAACGATATGTTCGGAAACGGTGTCAGTGGTAGTAATAGGACCGTATTCCACACCGTTACCGATTGCACGGTAACCGTACTTGGTACCCGTAAGCGGATTTGCGTCGGTGTAATCGATGTAAATAACATCGTCTACGTAGCAACGAATATTGCCGTCTTTCCACTCTACTTTGAGCGTGTACTCTACGTTGGGTTGCATGCCGCAAGGCAAGGATTTCAGTTCGTTCCAACCGTTGTTTATTTTTGCAAGGTAGACGCCGTTCCAACCCGTGATGAAGAATTGGTAATAGCTTACGCCTGCTTCCCAGTAGTCTGTAAGTCCGTTGTCGGTAAGTCCGAATACGATACCACTGTCAGACAAAGTACCCATCTTAATCTTTGCGGTGATTGTACCTTCGGCAAAAGTTTCCGTTTTGTTGACAAGCAGCGTATTTCCCACAATAGTGGTAATAATTCCGTTGTTTTCCTTTGCATTTCCGCTGACTATGTTGTAGTTTGCGGGAGGAACGATACGTTCGGAAACGGTGTCAGTGGTAGTAATAGGACCGTATTCCACGCCTGCGCCCATAGTACGGTAGCCATACTTGGTACCCGTAAGCGGATTTGCGTCGGTGTAATCGATGTACATAACATCGTCTACGTAGCAACGAATGTTGCCGTCTTTCCACTCTACTTTGAGCGTGTACTCTACGTTGGGTTGCATACCGCAAGGCAAGGATTTCAGTTCGTTCCAACCGTTGTCTATTTTTGCAAGATAAACGCCGTTCCAACCCGTGATGAAGAATTCGTAATAGCTTACGCCCGATTCCCAGTAGTTGGCAAGTCCGTTGTCGGTAAGTCCGAATACGATACCGCTGTCGGACAAAGTACCCATCTTAATCTTTGCGGTAATTGTACCTTCGGCAAATGTTCTCTCCTTGGTAACCGCAAGCATCCAATCGGTTGTGTTTGTAACTTTATCCGGCGTGTAGGTGCCTGCGCCGTGAACAAACTTGTACGGCAAACCTTCCGCTTCCAATCCCAACGCAACGCGCACAAGACGAGTGAGTTTTTCGTAGCCGTTGGCGTTAAGGTGCAAATTGTCGGGAACAAACAAACTTGTATCTATATTGCCTTCGCCGTCTTCCACAACCGAAGCAAAGTCTACAAGAGTACACCATGCGCTATTTTCCGTTGCGAATTCCGCATACTTTGAATTGAGTACATCGATTTGAGAGTAGAACGCTTTTTTGCTTTCGAGAGGCACTTTGTTGCAGTTAATCAGCACAATCTTTGCCGATGGCAAAAGTTCGTGCAATCTGTTGAGCGTTTCGGCAACCGTAGCGAAGATGTTTTCTCCCGTGTTGGTGCCGTACATGTCGTTTATGCCGATCATATACACAAGTTTACTCGGATTGTATGCTGCCACTTCGTCGGTAAGGTTGAGCCAATCTGTGGCAATCGTTCCGCCTATACCGATGTTGAGAATGTTGTCTACGTCAAAGAAATCGGCTTTGTACGTTGTCCACAATTCGGTGTAGGAGTGTCCAAAAATAAGCGTGTCCACCGTAACGATGTCGGTTTTGTCGGATACGGCAAAATCGCTGAAAACAACGTTACTTACTTCCGCACGCACGCCGATTCCGTCGCCGTCAAGCGTTACTTGTTCCTTTATCATCAGTCTGTCGCCGACGTAGCAGTATGCTACTCCGTCCTTTACCACCACTTTGATGTCATACATGACATTGGCGGAATACATTGCCGACAACGTGGAATGTTTTATTTTAGTGTAACTCGGTGCAATTTTGGCAAGAATAGGCGCGCCGACTTTGTTGACAAAGAAGAAGTAGTAACTAATACCGTCTTCCCCTTCCCAGAAATTCTTGTTTCCGTTGGTTTTTACGCCAAACACTATGCCGCTGTCCGTACCGGACAACACTTTTGCCGAAACCGTTCCGTTGGTAGCAAGCGTTTCCGTTTGGGAAATCATCATGGAGTTTTGCGATGTTGCCTTTATCTTTCCTACTGCCTTTTCGAAGTCACCGCTGACAATATCGAAACCTTCGGGACGTTCGTGCGTGATAGTTTCGGCGGTAACTGTAAACTCGCTGTAAACGGTATTTGCCTTACCTGCGCGCAAACCTACGCTTGTACCCAGCAAGAAGTTTTCGTCGGTGTAAGTGATGTACAACACGTCATCTACGTAGCAACGTATCGTACCGTCACTGACTTCCACTTTTAGCGTGTAAGTTTTGTTTACGTCGTAGTCGGCAATCGGCGGTACGTTACCGCATTGTTGCCAACCGCCCGCAACCTTTCCGAGGTAAGCGCAACCGTTGATGTTGACAAAGAAGAAGTAGTAACTTGCTCCCGCCTCCCAAAACAGTTCCTCGTTGGCTTGCGTCATACCGAATACGATACCGCTATCGCCGATTTCGCCTGCTTTCATTTTGGCGGTAATAGTTCCGTTTTGCAATTGATACTCGTTGTGTACGGCAAGCGTGTTGGCTTCCTTTGCAACAAGATTGTTTTCTTCCTTTGCCAATTTTCCGTTGCGGACTACAAAATTGTCCACTACTTCGGCTTTGATTTCTACGGGAAGATCGTTTTCGTCGATTTCCAAAGGCTTAAACGTTGTGCCTTGTTCAGCCGCGCGATAGCCTACGATAACGCCTGGAAGTTCGCCGAGATTACTGTTGCGATACACTTCCGTGTCATTTACAAACACTACCAACAAACCTTCGTTGTACTGCACCTTGATAGTGTACTCGTTTTGAGGATTGTAGGTTGCCTCCAATTTGGTAGAGTGTGCCAACTCCGTCCAGCCGCTGTCAACGTGACTGATGAGTACCGTTCCGTTGAAGTTTACAAGTACGGTGTAGTAGTTGTTGTTTTCCCACCAACCTTCCGACTCGCCTTGCGCCGCGCCGAACACGATACCGCAGTCGTTTGCCGTACCGGGAGTAACCTTGCCGATCAACGTGCCTTTGCTAAACGGTTTGTCGAAGGTAATCAGCGTGTTGCCGCGTTCCGTCGTGTACGTTCCGTCGGCATTTTTGACAGCCGAACCGTTACGCACGTCAAACAACTTGGTAAACTTTGCCGTAATGGTGATCTCCTTGGTTACGGGAGTATCCCAATTGTACTCCGTTTCGCCGACGAACCAACCATCGAACTTGTACCCTGACTTGGTAGGATCCGCAGAGGGTTTTTGCGCAAACTCTCCGTCCTTGACCTGTTGCGTAGAGGATTTGATTGCCCCTACAATCGTCACGGTGTGGGTTACACTTTTGTCGCATTTGCATTTTTCGGAGCAAATCGGATCCTTGCAATCCGACGTACATCCTCCGCACTTCGGGCAAACATGTTGACAAACGTGTTTAGTGTCGTCGTTGATGTCACATGCGACAAACAACGCCATACACAATACGACGGTCAATATTACCGCCAATAGTTTTGCAACGTTTTTCATAATGTCCTCCTTATAATAGCGGAACTTGTCCGCAAAAAATCAACTAATATGTGTAACTGCGTCAAAAACTTTTTTGTAATTTACCACCACGACAAGTACAAGCGGTACGGGCAACAAAACAAGCGTAATCACCCATGCCACAAGTTGCCAAACAAATGGTAACAGCACTGTGACAACAATCGGCAATATTGTCAATAACGCCCATCCGACAAAGGAAAGCTTTGTAAAAACCAATTTCCAGCCGTTTGTCGCGACGTCCGACCACTTATCGAAATAAAACAAGTTTTGCGTAGCACAAGTAAACACCCAACTCAGGACAAAGACAAACTGCACTACGGCAACCGCAGCCAAAACGTAAGCAACCAAATCGGGCAGGTTGATTTTGCCAACCCACACGGTAGACAGTACCGCCGCCGAAAGGGACAACCACAAAAACACGGCATACAGACAATATTTTCCCGTGTTTTTTCCGCCCTGCCTGAAACCATCGGAAACGTTGCCGCTGTCCTCGTAGTAAAGGTTGGCGCAACACTTAGTAACACCGCCAAGTCCTACCGCCAACAGCAAGAAACAAGGCAAGTTGCCCATGCACCACAAACTCAATGCTCCGCCAACCGCCTCGGACGCGCCGACAAGCAAAGCGGAAAAGCACTGACAAACGATCGTCCACACCGCCCAAGGCAAACAAAACAATGCAAAAACGGAGTTGATTGCAAAAATTGTGGACAAATGACTTTTGCACAACTCGGAAAATCTGTTCATTTTATATGTAATCTATGCGTACGATTATGTCCTGCGCATAGTCCCCGAAAGTCTTACCGAAAATATTCAGTCCGCCCTTGTTTTTTGCGTCGTCCTTGATACCAATACGCAACGTAAAGTGCGTGTCGCTTTCCAAATTCAATTCGTCTATCGGTAGTTCGTTTATTTGGTTTTCGTCTATGTACACGCCATAGCCGTCCACCTTGAAGGTTTTCAGTAGTCCGTATTGCGTACTGAAACTACTCCACCAAGACGGGGTAAGGTGTCCGCGCCTGTCGCCGAAGTCGCCCTTGCTTGTGTAGGTGCAAATTTCTTTGCCGTTTAGCCACAGGGTTATGTCCGACGGCCAATCCATGTTGAAGTTAGGCGCTTCGGAACAAAGCTCGAAACTTATGTTGATTATTTGCGCGCGATGCCCGTACAAATAGTAGTTAGGTATGCGGTACTCCACATATCCTTCGCTAAACCACACTATGCCCGCATTGACGCGTTCGGGAAGATAAAACGCCGACGGCATATCGTCTACTCCGATTATTTCCGTATCGCTGGCAATGCCGCAAATATTGCTGGCTTTGCAATCGGTGTAACTGCCGACGGGGATTTCCAACGAAATGCTGTTCATCTCCTGCTCGACTTGCTCGGACATGTCGTCCATGTCAAAAGTCACTCTGTCAAACTTGCGAGAAACGACTTTTGCGCTGCCGTGTATGCCGCGTGTGGCATTGATGTTGATTAGTTGCGCCTTTTTCAGCAAGCTGATGTGAAACGACGTTGTGGACAGCGGCTGGTTGAGAATGCAACTGATTTCGTTGATCGTGTAACTGCCCTTGCGCAACAACTGCATAATTTTGCGCCTTACTTCGGATGAAAGGGCTTGCGTTACCACATTAACCTGATTGTCTTGGTTAAGGTCTAAAACGAGTTCCTTTTTCATTGTCTACTCCTTTCTTCCTTAGGCTGCAACAACGACATGAGTGTCACGACAAAACACACTGCAAAACAAAGCAAAATGCTGTTCGCTCAACTCCATTATAGTTGACGAATTTTTGCGGTGTCAATACCGACTTTCAAAAATTAAAAAACAACGTCGTTTGCTACAACTTTTTTGGAAGCAAATGTGGATATATTATATCAAAACGTATAAAGAAAATCAATGGTGATTTTTACTTAAAGTAATTTAAGATATAGGATTACAATACATATAAGACAAAACAAAAAAAAAGATAGCGAAAAGATTTTCTTTGTGTTAAAGTCTAAACAAATGCGACCCCGACGGAATTGACAATCCCGATCGGGGTTTTTGCTATCTTGAGATACCTGCGGCAACCTTAATTCCGTATAACATCTTGCATTCTATGCATATAAACACACGAAAAAGGCTAATGGCAATAACTGTTAGAATCTATATAAACTAGCCATTTTTGCCCCGTTTTTTGGCTTTTTGACCCCAAAAAACACCCGATCCACACTCAAACAATCCCACGCAAGGCAAATTGCTACTTGAGCACATGCACGGCCACTTCAAAATGTTGAGAGATTTTTTTACTTAATTGCCTTGAAAATTGTCCTTGTATATAAGTAAAATAAATTTTATATCAGCTAAATAAGCGCAAAAAAATGACGAGCGGTAAACTCGTCCCAAAAAATCTTGAAATCTGTTGAATGTTAGTCAAAAATGCTCGCAAGTACTTGACTGAAGTTATCGGAGCTGTCGAATGTAAGTTGCGTGTATTCAACATACAATTTTACATCGTCGAACAAGGGCTTGAGAAAAGTTACATAGTAAGTCCTGCGACGATGCGCTACGACGTAACGGGCAAGCTAGCTTTTTCTTTTATAATGGGGACAACGTCATTGTCGAAATAACGATCAAACAAAAGACCCGTTTCTTTTCCGACTCCGCCCATTCGATTTTCAGCGCGGTTACCAAAAACAAACTCTGTGGCAACTCTATTCAAATAAACTATTTATTACGGGGCAAACTGTATTGCGGATACTGCGGTCATCGTCTGAACGGCGAAAGCGGTACATCTCACACGGGAGAAAAATACTACTTTTACAAATGCTCATATCAAAAGAAGGGACGGGATAATTGCAGAAAGAAGACCATACGCAAAGAAGACTTGGAAAGCATCGTCCTTGACATGGCTATGGATTTGTTCAAAAACAAAATTGACCTTGACATCATCGCCGACGAAATAATACGAGTACGTAAAGAAAGCGCAAAAGAACACAACGAATTAAATATCCTCGTAACAAGACAACGAGAAGCGCAAAAAGCATTGGATAACATAATAAAAGCAGCCGAGGCAGGATTTTTTACGGCAACAACAAGGGATAGAGCTGAGGAACTCGAAGACGAGATAGCAAACCTAAATATACTGATAGCCAAGGAACGCAACAAACTTGAACAAGAGATTTCAC
Organism: Clostridiales bacterium; assembly: GCA_003537755.1. Lineage (GTDB taxonomy): Bacteria > Bacillota > Clostridia > Christensenellales > CAG-314 > Fimimonas. Next base: position 39,053 of record DPQS01000050.1, read on the forward strand.
GCGAAGAGGTGATGAAATACCTAACCGACGGCATAAGACAAAAATCCCCCGAAATACTGATAGAGCTATTGATTAACAAAATAACTATCTGGGACGACCACATCGAAATAGAATTCAATTATTCCAACAATACAAATCCCGACGAACACGAAAATGCTCGTCGGGATTTTTCTATTTCAAGAAACCTTTACGTCATGATTGCAACCAATTGCGTTTTGATTGCCAGCCGTCAGCTTTTGTACGACGCCCACTATTTACAAGTGGCGCAAACTACGCTTCAGGATTACAGTGTATCGTAACTATTGTTTAATGCTTGTAGTCAACCCTAGCCGAGTTTTGCACCACCAACAAAAAAATAATATTTTAAGTGCCTGATTTCAAGATATCGATATATCTCGAATACTCAAAAACTCTGTCGCGCGCCTTTGTGGTCGTTTCATTTAATATGCCGACTTCAATCATCTTTTTGACTGCACCTGATACGCCGTTATATGACAAACCGAGTGCGGTTGCGGCTCCGCCGATAGAGATAATCGGGTGCTCCTTGATATAATCGAAAACCTTTGAAACCGTTTCGGTTTTCTTGACAAGTTTTTCTTCGTCCGACTTGATAAGCGAATTTATACTTTCTATTGTCTTGATACCGTCGTCGCAAGTTTCGATAATTCCGTGTAAAAAGAATTTTATCCACTGTTCGTAATTGCCTTTAGTACGGACTTCGCTCAATCTGTCGTAGTATTCGATACGATTTGATTTAAGATACAGCGACAAATACAATACGGGACGACGAAGTATTCCGTCTGCAAGCAACATCAAAGTGATAAGCATTCTTCCGACGCGACCGTTGCCGTCCAAAAACGGGTGAACGGTTTCAAATTGATAATGCACGAGCGCGGTTTTGAGCAAGATGTCCATATCGTATTCGTTGATAAACTTTTCAAGGTCACTCATTGCCGTTTGCATATCTTCAACCGTTGGCGGAACGTATCTTGCAGTTTGCAAATTGCTGTTTGACGAGCCTATCCAGTTCTGACTGCGACGAAATTCTCCGGGATTTTTTTCTTGTCCGCGAACGCCTTGCATTAAAACCTTATGAGTATCGCACAAAAGGCGGTTGCACACAGGCAATTTTTTCATTCTTTTAATAGCATAGTTGAGTGCGTTTACATAATTAACTACGTCGTTTACTTCGAGATTGACCGCCACGTCAACGTTAGGATTAAGCACGTCTTCCAAAGTTGCCTGCGTTCCTTCGATCTGACTGCTGAGCAGAGCCTCTTTACGGACGTATGCGCTCAAAAACAGATTCATATCGGGAATAAGTTCCGACGTCATATCCAACTTGCCGAGATAGTTATGCGCCTTAGAAAGCAACGCGACCATTTCAGCGTCCATTTCGATTTCGGGAAACGGCGGCAATGGATTAGGTCTATACGCTTTGTAACCGGCAATACCGCCGAGTGCAGTAATATATTGTCCTGCTCTGTTCATAAAGCACCCCTTGAAATTATTCTGCTATTATTATAGCCGTTATTTCGCAAAAAGTCAATATTGAGAAATAACAAGTCGCAAATATTTTTCATTATTTCATTCAAACGTTTGGTTTTTCTTGTCGAAACAGAAAAACTGCGAATTTGACTTTTAGAATAAATGCAAAGGTTGTTGCCATCCACAAAAACAAGATTATCCGCTTTTACGCAAATAACCAAGTATCTAAAAAAAATATTAGTCGAAAACAACAAAAAAACTGTCGCGAGAGAAACAAACTTCCTTTGCGACCGCTTAATTAAATTTACAAAAAAAACATAGCCAAACCGTAAAAGGTTCGACTATGTTCCCGGAATGGTGGACGATACAGGACTCGAACCTGTGACTTCCTCCACGTCAAGGAGACACTCTCCCAGCTGAGTTAATCGTCCGTCATCTTTTGTTGTGCAAAATTCGCAGTTGCATGTTAAAATTACCATCGCAACACGTATTCCGCTCGTTTTGCTTAGTTAGTTTAACACAAATTTCACCTTTTGTAAATATTTTCACGTGATTTTGTAAAAAAAATACGATATCTAAATATTAAAAGTAAAAGTTCTGTTTTACAAAAAAATTATTCGACTTTTCCGCTTCCTTACAAATCGATGCCCGTTCAGCGTTACATGTCGCCGTCGCTTGCCGAACACAAAACAAAGTTGTATAATACTATATTATATGGGCAACGCCGCATTGAAAAACCGTTACAAACGATTACTGTACGTAGCTGCAAACAACCGCACAAGCGGCTGCCCAAACCCAAGTCCCGACCACCACCGCACACAAGCAAAAGAGGTACGCAAATGGAAACTTTCATCGGTATACTTATCCCTTTTTTAGGCACGACCCTCGGCGCGGCATGCGTGTTTTTTATGCGCAAAACCCTCAGCGACACGGTTCAGCGCGCGCTTACCGGCTTTGCCGCAGGCGTAATGGTAGCCGCCTCGGTGTGGAGTCTGCTGATTCCTGCAATAAACCAATCCGCCGACATGGGCAAATGGTCGTTCGTCCCGGCAGCGGTCGGCTTTTGGCTGGGCATTCTGTTTTTGCTGCTACTCGACCACGTGACGCCGCACCTGCACATCAACGCCGATGCCGCCGAAGGTCCACGCACCAAACTTCAACGCACAACCATGATGGTGCTTGCCGTAACGCTGCACAACATTCCCGAGGGCATGGCTGTGGGTGTGGTATACGCGGGCTTTTTGTCGGGCAACGCCACCATTACCGCGGCAGGCGCGCTGGCACTGTCGGTGGGTATTGCGATACAAAACTTCCCTGAGGGCGCAATAATCTCCATGCCGCTACGTGCCGAAGGCATGGGCAAGGGCAAAGCGTTTGTCGGGGGCATGCTGTCCGGCGTTGTGGAACCCGTTGCAGCGGTGCTTACCGTACTTGCCTCAAGCCTTATCGTGCCGGCACTGCCCTACCTGCTTAGTTTTGCTGCGGGCGCAATGCTGTACGTCGTTGTGGAAGAGCTTGTCCCCGAGATGTCGCAAGGCGAGCACTCGAACATCGGCACTGTGTTTTTTGCCGTAGGGTTCAGCGTGATGATGATTCTCGACGTGGCGTTGGGTTGACGCCGCTATTCACGGGAAAAGACATTTTTCGACGAACGGCTTTGGGGCACGCAATCGTCTTTTGCCAAAACGAAACACAATGCAGGTTGTCGCGTTTGCAAAAGCAAAACGCACACAAAAATAGTTGCCGAGCACCGCAGGCGAACTTACACTTACTTCAAAAAACAAACAACACTCACAAGGGACAAAACAATGCCAAAAGGATTTGCACCGCTGTATGACGACAACAGCAAAATACTTGTGCTGGGTAGTTTCCCAAGCGTAAAGTCCCGACAGACGGACTTCTACTACGGCAACAAACAAAACAGATTCTGGAAAACGTTGCAGACGCTGTACGGCGGCGAAATCGACACCGTCGAACACAAAAAGCAACTGTGTCTTACAAACGGTATTGCGTTGTGGGACATTGTTGCCAAGTGTGACATCGTAGGGTCTGCCGACGCAAGTATAACAAATATTACGTTTGCCGACATAAACAAGTTGTTAAAAAACACACACGTGTGCAAAATTTTGTGCAACGGACAAACGGCATACAAGTTGACCATGCAGGTTTACAACGGCGATTTGCCCGTAATCTGTCTGCCGTCGACAAGCCCTGCCAACCCGAGATTTGACCTGACCAAGTGGCAGGAAGCGTTGCTTGACTAAAAGCAGACGCAACAATGTAAAAATAAATCACGGCAAAAGCCCACAAAATTGCAAGTGATTGCGAAAAACTTTCCAAAACACTTGACAAATACGGGTTTGCGGTGTATCATAGATAAGCACTGTGAGAGCAGAGCAGTTTATATCGCGGGGTAGAGCAGTCTGGTAGCTCGTCGG